>DASXTR010000180.1:0-3180 GCA_036505325.1 Gaiellaceae bacterium | reverse complement strand
TGCACGTCAACGCCGGTGGGACCGCCGGCCGTCCAGTACGCCGTGCCAGCCGCGCGGGAGGCCGAGTTGATGCACGAGGCCGAGGCCGTCCCACATCTCCCACACCTCGACGATTTTGAGGCCCGAGAAGCGCGAGATGTTCACGCTGGTCAGGTAGCCGCTCTTGCCGGTCGGCGGGACTCGTCCGAGTGGGCCGAGGTGGGTGCCGGTGGCGCTCCAGCGCGTGACCACGGTGTCTCCCTCGGCGATCTGGTCGTCGATCGTCAGCTGCATGTCGGGGAACGCGGTGCGATAGGCGACGACGATGTCGCGAATCGCGTCGCGGCCGCGCAGCTCGCCGTTCACGGTGTCGTGGACGACAACGTCCTCGGCGACCGCCTCCGCAATCACGTCGAGGTTGCCGGTGTTCCAGAGCTCCTGGTAGCCCCAGCGGCAGATCGCCTTTCGCTCCTCGTTCGATACCACGCCGACTCCTTACCTGCCTGCCGGGCCAAGCTTCCCCGTTGGCGCGTGCCACACGCAACCGCGGCGGCCCGGCTGGGAGCAGCCGCCGACTGGAAAGAGAACCACTCGGGCGTTACACTGCGGCGGTTGCAGCCGTCTCCGTGGGGGTTCCATTGGCGCCCGAGGAACCACGTGCCGGCGTCGCAGGGGAGCAGAGGACACGCATCCTCGTCGCCGATCCGCTCCTGATCTTCCGGTCGGGGATGCGATCGCTGCTCGCCGGGCACCCGGAGTTCGAGCTGGTCGAGGTCGCCGACGCCGACGGGCTCGAGCGGGCCGTCGGCGAGCGGCCGTCCGACCTCGCGCTGATCGACCTCCACCTGCCGCCCGATGGCGGCATTGCGGCGCTGCGCTTGCTGCTCGAGACGCGGCCGATCCGCGCCGTGATCTGGAGCTTCGAGCCGATGCCGGAAACCGTGCTCGAAGCCATCCAGGCCGGCTCCTGCGGCTACCTCCGCAAGGAGATCTCGCCGGACGGCCTGCTGCGCGCCCTACGCGGGCTGCTGCGCGGACAGGCGCCGCTCGGCCGCGACTTCGCCGCGCTGCTCGTCCAGGAGGTCCAGCGCTTCGGCGAGCGCGAACGCGCCCGGGAGCGGGCGTCGATCCTCTCGACGCGTGAGCGCGAGGTGCTCGAGCTTGTCGCCGGCGGCGCGAGCAACCGAGACGTCGCGGCGACGCTCTACATCTCCGAGCTGACCGTCAAGCGGCACATGCAGAACATCCTGCGCAAGCTGCGCGTGCCGTCGCGCGTGGCCGCCGCGAGCTTCTACCGCGAGGCGTTCGGATCGGCAGAGACCGCGGCGGCGTAAGCGCGACGCGCTAGTGCATGGCGAGGCCGCCGTCGACGGTCAGCACTTGGCCGCTGATGAAGTCCGACTCCGACGACGCGAGGAAGAGGACCGCCCCGATCAGGTCGTCCGCGACGAGCGGCCGCTTCAGGCACTGGTACTGGACGATCGTGTCGACGCGGGCCTGCGAGTACGCGTTGAGCGGCACGTTCGGGATCACCGCGCCCGGCGCGATCGCGTTCACGCGGATCCCGTAGCGGCCGACCTCGCGCGCGAGCGCGCGCGTGAAGCCGACGACGCCGGCCTTCGCGGCGATGTAGTGCACCATGTCGGCGAGGCCGATCCAGACGAGGTTGGTCGCGACGTTGACGATCTTGCCGCCTCCCTGCGCCTTCATCTGGTCGAGGACTGCGCGCGAGCAGAGGAACACGCTGTCGAGGTTGATGCTCATGACGCGCCGCCAGTCCTCGTAGCGGATCTCCTCGAAGGGCACGTGCGGATAGCTGCCGGCGTTGTTGATCAGCATGTCGATGCGGCCGAATGCCTCGACCGCCGTCTGCGCGACCCGCCGGGCGTCCCGCTCCGAGGTGACGTCGGCGCCGACACCGACCGCGCGCTCCGCGCCGTCCTCGCTGACGGTGCGGGCGAAGTCCTCGGCTCCGTCCGAATCGAGATCCGCGACCACGACGCGGGCGCCCTCGCGGACGAGGTGCTCGGAGTAGAGGCGGCCGAGGCCGCTCGCGCCGCCCGTGACGATCACGACCGTGCCGCCGAGGCGGCGGGCCGTCCCGCCGATCCGTTCGAGCTCGCTGCTCGTCATGGCGCCTCCTCATGTCGGTGGGCGGCGACCGTACCCAATCCCCCGTGCGACCTGCCATGCCTCGCGCCGACGAAAACGAGTGGTAGCCCGGCACCACGCTGGATGGTGCGGGCGCAGCACGAAAGTTGATGTTGACGCCCGCGGGCGAGCGCCAGTAGCGTCGGCCGGCGGAAGGGGCTCGGCAGCTGAGCTTGCCGAGCGGGTCTCTCGATCGAGATGGGGGTGGTGCTGCGCGCCGCGACCACGCGCGCGTCCGAACGTATCCCACAGCCACCTACGGAGGAGGAAGCATGTCTACGCAGACGTTCCAAGCGGCACTCGCGAGGCTGGTCGGCGACGAGAGCTACCGGCGCAGCATCGAAGGGAGCCCCAGGCAGCTGCTGAGCGACTTCGAGCTGGATCCGGGCGAGATCGGCGTCCTGATGCAGGTCCGGGAGAAGACCAGGGAGAGCGACGTCATCGGGCACGAAATGGACATCAGCGTCTCCTGTTGTTGTTGCTGCTGCTGCTAGTCACGCTCGACCGGAGGTGAGCCGAGTGTCGGAGTCCACGGCAACGAAGACGATCGCGCACGCGGCTCAGCTCGCGCGCGTGGAGCTCCCTCTCCGACCTCGGCTCGCTCCGTGGGTCACGACGATCGAGCTCGGGGACGACCGCCTGCAGCTGCGCGGCGCCGAGCTCGCGTACACGATCCGCCACGAGTTTCTGGTCGAGGTCTACCGCACGATCGAGCCGCTGCTCGACGGCACGCGCACGGTCGACGAGATCGCCCGCGCCGGCGAGCCCGAGATCGCCGCGACGACCGCCGTCTTCTTGCTCAAGCTCCTGCACGCGAACGGGCTGATTCAGGCCGGACCGGACGGCGCGGCGGACGCGGAGGCGCTCGGGCCGTGGGAGGGCCAGCTGCGCTTCCTCGGGCACTTCGTCGCGGATCCGGCGGCTGCGCAGACGCTGCTGCTGAAGGCGCGCGTGAGCGTGGCGGGCGCCGGAGCGCTCGCCGCCGAGGTCGAGTCCGCGCTCGGGTCGCTCGGCGTCGCGGCGACGGCCGGGCTCGACGAGGCCGACCTC
>DASXTR010000179.1:0-16563 GCA_036505325.1 Gaiellaceae bacterium | reverse complement strand
ACCACAACACCTATGCGGGTGCGACGTCGGCGCTGCTGCAGGCCTCCTACGACGCCGGCATCAAGCACATCAACGTCAAGACGGCGACCGCCACGACGTACTGCGTCGAGTCGACCGTCGGTGCCGCCTCGTTCCACAAGGCCGGCCCCGCGCAGGACATCGTCACGGGTCTCTGCCCGTAACCGCTGCGATCTAGCACCGAATGCTCCGAAGAGGGCCCGGGAGACCGGGCCCTCTTCTTTGTTCCCGCGCGCGTGCGCGCGCGTAAAGAACCGGAGCGCTTTTGCCGATAGAGAACACGTGACCGTCACGCCGCAGCTGAAGGCGATCATCATCGCCGGCGGGCTCGCCGCGCTCGCGCTCGTGCTCGGGTTCTTCACCCTGAGCATGAACCAGTCGAGCTCGAGCGCCGCGCCCGCGAAGATCCTGCCCCTCAAGGAGCGGCACGCCGCAGGCACGGCCAAGCCGGCCGCCAAGCCCACAGCGAAGCCCAGGCCGCGCGTGAAGCCGAAGCCCAAACCGAACCCGAACGTCGTCGCGGCGCTCGCGGCCGGGCTGCCGAAGTCCGTCGCCGTGCAGTTGGCGACGAAACGCGCGGTGGTCGTCATGCTCTTCTCGTCGAGCGACGAGGTCGACGACCTCGCCCGCGCGGAGGCCGCCTCCGGCGCTGCGCTCGCGGGCGCCGGGTTCGTCGCGGTCGACGTCGACGCCGACAAGGATTCCGCCACGCTGACGCGCACGCTCGGGACGCTGCCGCCGGCTCCCGCGGCGCTCGTCTACACGCGGCCGGCGACACTCTACGTGACGCTGCCGGGCTTCAACGACCGGACGACGATCCAGCAGGCCGCCGCGAACGCCCTGACGGCGCCCGCCGGCTCGACGACGACGCCGGCCCCGGCCCCCGTCGCGCCTGCGCCCGTTCCCGCCGCCCCTGCCACGACGACGACCGCAGCTCCCGTCGCATGAGCGGGGCCGCGCCCGACCTGTCGCTCCGCGCGCCCGGCCAGGGGCGCGAGCTCTTCGTCCGCCACGCCCGCAAGGACGGTCGCTCGGTCGCGCTCATGCGCGCGATCGACTACGGCAGCGCGTGCGTCGTCGAGTGCGAGGCGTTCCCGCCCAACGCGACCACGGCCGTTCGCCCAGGCCCGTACACGTTCGCGGACGTCCGTCAAGCGACGGCGTTCGTCACCGAAGCGGTCGAGGCGTTCATGTTCCTCGGCTGCGACGTCCAGGCCGCGTAGCCCCTCTCCGGACAGGGCCGCGCGAGCCATGTCCCCACTCCGGAGTGGGGACACGGCCCTTAGCAGCCGTCGAGGATCGGGTATGCCGCTCGGGCTTCGAGGCAGTCGGCGGCGTAGAGCGCGACGCCGACGTCGCCCGTCCAGAGCGAGTAGCGGCCGCGGCCTCGGCGCTCGACCTGCTCGAGGGCGTGGATCGCGAACCTGCGGGCTCGCTCGAGCCAGCGCTCCTCGCCTGTGCGCTCGAACGTCTTGAGGAGGGCGTAGCCGTTGCCCGCCGTGCCGTGGCAGATGCACGGGCCCTTCTCCATTCCAGGCGGGCCTGCGCGCCACGTCAGCTCGGCGCCCGCGAGGAGGAGCTCCTCGTCGAGGTAGGTAGCCGCTGTCGCGACGATGCCGGGGGCGCCTGCGCACCACTGCAGGCGGAGCTCGTCGTCGGGCCAGGTCGCAAGGCCGTCCTCGATGACCGCCGTCCGCGCGAGGACGGCGGCCGCCTCGCGCTCGAGCCGCTCGTCCGGGAGCAGCGCGAGGACGTTTCCGACGAGGCCGTGCACCGGCCCCAGGCCGCGCTCTTCGCCGCCGTACAGGCGCTGCGGCCAGAGCCCGTCGGCGTCGCGCCGCCGCCGCAGCTCGTCCGCGCTCTCCTGCCACGCGTCTGCCCAGCGCTCGTCGCCGGTCCAGTCGAGCATCGCGCGTGCGGCCAGCATCGTGCCCGGCGCGCCCCACATGAGGTCGTTCGCCTCGTTGGCGGCATTCGCGCGCACGCGCGCGTGTAGGTCGTCGGTAAGCTCGCCGCCCGGTGCGATCCGACACGCCACGAGGAGGATCCCGCTCTCGCCCGTGAGCAGGCCCGACGCCGGAGGCTCCGGGAGCGGAATCCCGCGCGCGAAGTCCGGCTCCGCCCGCCACGCCTCGAGTGCGCGCAGCACCGCGGCGCCGAGGTCGAGCCGCGGCTCGGCAAGCCCGCGCCGGCGGAGCGCGTCGAGCGCCCAGATGACGCCCGCGGCGCCGACGTAGAGGTTCTTCAAGGGCAGCGGCGACGTCCACGCGTCCCACTCGTCTGCCGGCCACAGCCCGTCGGGGTCGTACGCGCGCTCGGCGTCGGCGACGATCGCGCGAATCGCGTCGCGCACGCGCTGTTCGTCCCACGGCGCCTCGGTCAGCGGTTCGAAGGTTTCCGGCCGGTAGAGCACGACCCCGTATCTTCCCCGCGTGCGGATCTTCCTGCTCGCCCGACACGGGCAGTCGCTGTTCAACATCGACGGCGTCGTCAACGGCGACCCGCTGCTCGATCGCGGCCTCTCCGAGCGGGGGATCGAGGAGGCACGGCGGCTCGGCGGGCAGATCGACCCGATCGGACTCGACGTGCTGATCGTCTCGCCGTACCCCCGGGCCGTGCAGACCGCCAACATCGCGCTCGACGGCCGCCGGGTCCGGCACGAGGTCGAACCCGAGCTGGCGGACATCCGCATCGGCGAGCTCGAAGGGAAGACCCTCGAGGAGTATCGGGCGTTCAAGCAGGGCCGCAGCCGCGACGATCCGTTTCCCGGCGGCGAGAGCCTCAACGACGCCGCGCGCCGGTACGCCGCCGCGTACGAGCGCCTGCTCGAACGCGACGAGCGCGTGACGCTCGTCGTCTGCCACGAGATCCCCGTGCGCTACGCGGTCAACGCCGCCGGCGGCTCGGACGACCTCGACGGCCCCCTGCACGACGTCGCAAACGCCGCGCCGTACGTGTTCGACGAGGACGCGCTTCGCCGTGCCGTCGACCGGATCCGCGAGCTCGCCGGATAGGCGCTACGCTCCCGGCCGCCGGGGGTCCGAATTGAGGGGTTTCGCCGCAGCCGTTCTGGCGGCAGTCGTTGCCGCCGCTCCCGCAAGTGCGGGATCGCCGTTGCGCATCGGCGCGGCCGAGGACGCAGCGAAAAGTGCCGACTCGGCGATCGCGAAGACGAAGATGGACCTCGCGAAGCTCGCGGGCGTCGACACGATCCGCCTGACGAGCACGTGGTCGACCGGAGAAACCGCCCCGGCGCCGGCCGAGTTGACCCGGCTCCGCAACGCTGCGGCCGCCGCGGATCTCGACGATATCGACGTGATCGTCGCCGTCTTCCCGTTCGGCTCGTCGGTGACGCCCACGTCGGCCACGGAGCGCTCGAACTTCGTCTCGTATGCCGTATCGGTGGCTCGCGAGCTCACGACCGTGAACGAGTTCATCGTCGGCAACGAGCCGAACAACAATCGCTTCTGGATGCCGCAGTTCGACGCCGCCGGGAACGACGCGGCCGCGCCTGCGTACGAGACGCTGCTCGCGGAGACGTACGACGCCCTGCACGCGGCGCGTGCGGACATCACTGTCTACGGCGGCGCCCTTGCGGCACGCGGCGCCGACTGCTCGACGTGCACGAAGCAGGCGCACTCTCCGACGGTCTTCCTTCGCGACCTCGGCGCCGCCTACCGTGCGAGCCCGCGCACCGCGCCGATCATGGACGCGTTCGCTTTCCATCCGTACCCGGACGCGAACAACGTGCCGCCGAGCTTCCAGCACCCGTCGTCGACGACGATCTCCATCGCCGACTATGGAAAGCTCGTCGCCGAGCTGGGCAACGCCTTCGACGGCACCGGCCAGCGAGGCTCGACGCTGCCGATCCTGTACACGGAGTTCGGTGTCGAGACGACCGTGCCGCCCGAGAAGGCGTCGAAGTACACGGGGAGCGAGATCGTGTCGACGGTTGACGCAGCGACGCAGGCGGCCGCGTACCGCGAGGCGCTGAAGCTCGCGTGGTGCCAGCCGACGGTCACCGGCCTCCTCTTCTTCCTCGTCTCCGATGAGGCGCGACTCGACGGCTGGCAATCGGGACTGCGGTACGCGGACGACACCGCCAAGCCGTCACTGGATGCCGTGAGCACCGCCGCGCCTCCGAGCTGTCCCGACGCCGTCTCGCCGGCCGTGACGCTGCACGCCCCCGCATCCGCGAGCGGCACCGTGACGCTCACCGCGGACGCGACTGACGACGTCGGGGTTGCGCGCGTCGACTTCGTCGTCGACGGCGTCGTGCTGAAGTCGGACGGCGTGCCGCCGTACGACGCGACGTGGACGACAACGACCGATGGCGACCACGTCGTCGCCGTGCGTGCGTTCGACGCGGCCGGCAACGGCGGCGCGAGCACGACGAGCGTCTCGGTCGCGAACGCGCCGGACACGATCCTCGACTCGGCGAGCGCGGGGACGTTCGCGTTTCACGGCACCGGCGGAACCGTGTCGTTCGAGTGCGCGGTCGACGGAGCGGCGTTCGCGCCGTGCGCCTCGCCGGCCTCGTACGCGGGAGCGCCCGGCCCGCATGCTTTCGCCGTCCGCGCGAAGGACGCATACGGCAACGTCGACGGCACTCCTGCGAGCGCCTCGTGGACGATTGCCGCACCGCCCTCCGGCGGCGGTAGCGGCGGTGGCGGCGGCCAACCCGACCTCGCGGTCCGCCTCGAGCCGCGCACGACGCAGCTCCGCGTCGGCGACGCCGTCGACGTGACGGCGTGGGCGTCGAACCTCAACGGCGCGGGCGCAGGCGGCGTGAAGCTGACGATCGTCCTGCCGGAGCACACGGCGCTCCTCGGCCCACCGTCGTTCGAGCGCGGCCCCGGCTGCAGCGGGACGACGACGATCGAGTGCAACCTCGACTTCCTCTCCGAGGGCCAGACGCCGGTGCGGTTCGCGCTGCGCGTCGACTCCTCCGGGTCGCATGTGCTGACGGCGAGCGTGCTGAGCAACGAGGCCGATCCGAGGCCGGCGGACAACACGACGACCGTCGACCTCGTCGCGACGGCCGACACGTTCCTGCCGCCGCGTCAGCCGGCCGTAGACACGACAGCGCCGCAGACGACGATCGCGCGCGTCCCGGCGACCACGCGTTCGCGTTCGCTCACCGTCAGCTTCGCCGCGAGCGAGCGGGGCGCTCGTTTCGAATGCAAGCTCGACCGCGCGCGCTTCCGCGCCTGCGTGTCACCACTGCGCCTGAGGAAGCTCGCACTCGGCCCGCACACCCTGTGGGTGCGTGCGCGCGACGCCGCCGGGAACCGCGAAGCCACCCCCGCGCGGGTCTCCTGGCGCGTGACGAAGCGCCGCTTGTAGACCAGAGCACAAGCGACCGGCTTGTGCTCTGGTGCACAAGGGCGGTCGGCGTACGGGAGCTAGACGGTGACGCGCGCCAGTTCTTCGACCGACGTGAGGCCCGCGGCCACCTTTGCGAGGCCGTCGTCCCACAGCGTGCGCATGCCGGCCGAGATGGCGGCGCGCTCGATCTCCTCGCGGGACGCCTTCGACGCCGCCAGCGTCTCCAGCTGCTCGTCCATCGTCATCAGCTGGTAGACGCCGATCCGGCCGCGATAGCCGCTCTGGTTGCAGCGCGGGCAGCCGCGCTTGCGGTAGAGCGCCATGCCGTCGGTCATCGCGGCGACGTCCGGCGACACTCGCGCCTTGATCAGCTCGTCGACGGACGGCGTGTACATCTCGCAGCAATGCGTGCAGAGCTTCCGCGCCAGGCGCTGGGCGAGCACGGCCGTGACCGCGGAGCCGGTGAGGAACGGCTCGACGCCCATCTCGTTGAGTCGCGTCAGTGCGCCCGGGGCGTCGTTCGTGTGCAGGGTGGAGAGCACGAAGTGGCCGGTGAGGGCGGCCTCGATCGCCATCTTTGCGGTCTCGCCGTCCCGGATCTCGCCCACCATCACCACGTCCGGGTCGGAACGCAGGATCGAGCGCAGCGCGCTCGCAAAGTTGAGGCCGGCGCGCTGGTTGATCTGCACCTGGTTCACGCCCGGGATGCGGAACTCGACCGGATCCTCGACCGTGATGATGTTGATCTCCGGCCGGTTGATCTCGGTGATGCCGGCGTACAGCGTCGTCGACTTACCGGAACCGGTCGGCCCCGTGACGAGCAGCGCGCCCGTCGGACGGTTGAAGATCTCCGTCATCTTCTGCTGCATCTCCTCATTGAGGCCGAGCTCCGCGAGCGTCGGCACCTTCTTGGACTTGTCGACGAGACGCATGACGATCTGCTCGCCCTCGACCGTCGGCAGGACCGCGACGCGGATGTCCATCTGGCGGCCGGCGGCGGCGGCGTTCAGCGCGATGCGGCCGTCCTGCGGCTTCCGCCGCTCGGCGATGTCGAGCTTCGCGAGCACCTTGAGACGCGTCGTCACACCGGCCGCGAGCCGCTTCGGGATGCGCTGCACCTCATGCAGCACACCGTCGATGCGGAGGCGCACGAGGAGCGAGTCGTCCTGGGGCTCGAAGTGGATGTCGGAGGCGCCGTCCTCGGCCGCCTGGAAGATCACGGAGTTGACGAGGCGGACGAGCGGCGCGTCGGAGAAGCCGTCGTCGGCCTCGAGGTCGTCGCCTTCCTCCTCCTCGGCCTCTGCGATCAGCGCGTCGTCGTCGATCGCCGCGCGCGCGCCGAACGCCTCGGACTGGCGGATGAGGCGCTTGACCTCGATCTCGATCTCGTCGCGCGGGGCGACGGCGAGCTCGACACGCATCGACGTCGCGAGGCGAAGCTCGTCGATCCCGTTGACGTTGCCGGGGTCGGCGATTGCGACGCGGAGCACGTCGCCGTCGATCGCGTACGCCATCGCGCCGATGCGCTCGAGAACGTGCAGCGGCACGACCTTCGCGGCCTCCGGGTCGATGCCCGTGACGGCGAGCTCGACGAGCGGCATCTGGAACCGGGCCGCTAGCGTGCGGGCGATGCCCTCGCTCGTCGCCACCCCCTCGTCGACGAGCGCCTGGGCCAGTGAGCCGGTCTGTCCCGCGCGCCCGCGCGCGACGGCGAGCTGGTCGGGCGGGACGAGGCCCGTGGCGGCGATCAGGTCGGAGAGGAGCTCGGCGAGCTCGTTGATCCCCGGCGCGCTGGCAGGCCGGGGCCCGCCTCCGGGCGTCGTCGCGTCACCCGCGGCCGGGCCGGTCGTCCTCAGGCTGAAGTCGTCGGTCATATCCCTCGAACGAGGTATCGGCAGCGGAAGCCGGATCCTTGAGGTTGCCGAGAGGGGTTCGGCCTTCCCCGTCAACCCCTCGAACGAGGGAAAACGGGCCTAGAAGACGCCGAGGTAGGCGTCCAGGAGCGCATCGCCCCAGAAGTACGCCACGATGCCGCCCAGGGCCAGGAACGGACCGAACGGGATCGCCATCTTGCGGGCCTTCGAGCCGTGCCGGGCGAAGAGAACGAGGCTGGGGACGAGGGCCGAGACCATCCCGACCATCAGGCCGACGACGATCGTCCGGCCGTCCGCGAAGCCGAGCAGGAGACAGAGCTTCACGTCGCCCATTCCCATCCCGGCCGGGTAGGCGAGGGCCGCTACGAGCAGGAAGAACGCCGCCCCGAGGCCCGCGAGGAACCATTCCGGCGAGGGGTGCACGAGGGTCTTCGCCACGAGCACGACGGCCGCCGAGGGAAGCAGGATCCGGTCCGGGATGATCCGGCGCTCGAAGTCGATCGCCGAGAGCACGACGAGGACGCAGACGTAGAAGGCCCCGATGAAGGCATCCCAGCTGACGCCGAAGCGCCAGAAGCAGGCGGCAACGAGCAGCGCCGTCCCCAGCTCGACCGCCGGGTAGAGCCACGAGATCGGCGCGCCGCAGCTCCGGCAGCGGCCGCGGAGGACGATCCACGAGACGATCGGCACGTTGTCGTACCAGGCGATCGGGGCACTGCACGACATGCACGCCGAGCGGCCCGCGGCGACCGACCGCTTGAGCGGGACGCGCGCGGCGATCACGTTCAGGAACGACCCGATCGCGAGCGCGGGAAAGAAGGCGATGCCGGCGGCAGCGAGGCTCATCAGAGGAGGTATCGGCACCGGTGACCGAAGTCTGAAGCGAGCGGCGGTCAGCCTGCGAAGTTACGCGGGGTCTGCGGCTTGGCATAGACGTTCGGGTTCCCGGGGGTGCCCAGCGGCACCGTGTCGATGAGCGGGAACGGCTGCGCCGTCACGGAGTTGTTGAAGACGAGGCTGCCGCCCATCATCGGGCCCTCGAAGATCGCAGACTGGCCGACGACGATGTCGTTCGCAGCGTAGAGGCCGCCCTGGAAGCGCGACGACTGGTTGAGCGTGACCGACGCGCGGCTGCCGTCGTCACCCGCGGCCATGATCAGCAGCAGCTCCGTGTTCGGGTTCCAGGCGCCGAAGTCGCAGGTGCCGCCGGAGACGCCGCCGCACAGCTGCGCGTCTTGGCGCTCCTGGAAGTAGCCGGAGATGTACAGCGACGCCGAGCCCTGGTAGTTCACTGGCGACTCGCTCACCTCCACCGACCCGTCGATGTAGATCACGCCGCGGACGGTCAGCACCTTCGACGTGTGGTTCCACGACAGCTCGCCGATGACCGAGCCGCCCCCCGAGACGACGCGGCACGCGTAGTCGGTCGACGGCGGCGTCATGTTCCAGAGCGGCACGCTGCCGTTGGGGAGGTCGCGCGTGCCGTTGTTGTCGAACGCGGGCCTACCTGTGCCGGAGACCTGATTGCACGGGTGGTGCGGCCCCGGGGAGGCGTTCGCATACCACGAGTCCCAGTCGGCCGTCGGCCTCGAGGCGGACACAGGCGGCGTCTCCCCGGTCGCGTTCGCCCACACGGGGTCGCCGCCGCCGTTCGGACGGCAGGGGGTGTGCCCGTTGCAGCCGCCGGCGATGTAGGCCGACGCGATCCTCTGGTTGCTCCTGCCGATCGTGTTCTGCGGCTGGTTGAACCAGACGCTGCCGTTGACGACGAGATTGACGGCCGGCGCCTGATTCGGCGGGCCGGTGGCGGGCATGATCGACGCGGTGTTGTAGAGGCAGAGGTTGCCGTAGATGTACATCGGCGCCGAGATCGTTACGGATTGGCGGAGCTCCTCGTCGCAGCCGTCGCCGTCGCCCGTGCGCGTCGCCATGAGGTAGTTCCAGGCCTGGTTGTTGAGCGGCTGCGTCAGGTCGGCGAGGACGTCGATCTGCTCGCTCGTCGTCCGCACGACGTCACCCGCACCTGTCGGATTGCGCACGATTCCGCGCCCCACGAGCGACCACGTCTGCGTCGCGGGGTCGAGCTGCCCCCACCATTGGGCCGTGCCGCCCTCGTACTGCGCCGACTCCGGGTGCGCCGCCTCGGGCAACGCCGTGGCCGAGAGCGCGTTGACGCTCGGGTTGCCGAGCGTCGCGACCGCATTGTTCAGTCCCGCCTCGGCGAGCGCGAACGCGACCTGGTCGGCCTTCGACCGCTGCGCCGAGCCCTGGTTCTGCGACGAGTACGTCATGGCCGTCGTCACGACGACCGTCATGACGGACATGACGACGAGGGCCATGGCCAGCGCAATTCCATCGTCGCGCCGGACGCGCTGAAGCAGCAGGCGTGTCAGTTCGGGTGCCCTCATTTCCGTTGCCGCAGAAACTTCGGACGCCGTACCTCAGTTAAGCCGACCACGCGCCGCCGACAATCACCCGTTCGGGCGCCCCCCAGAGGGACGCCCGGTGATCGCTATTCGGTGTAGCCCGTCGGCGTGTCGGCGTACGCGTACGCCGTCGGGTTCGACGGCATGCCCTCCGGGACGATCGTGATCGACGGGAACGACGTCGTCACCGACTGTCCGAGCATGACGGGCGCCCCGACGAGCGGCCCGTCCACGTTCGACGTCGTGTCGAGGTCGAGGCCGTGGGTCGCGTACGCAGCACCCTGGAGCGTCGCGCTCACGAGCTGGATCGAGTCGCCGGTCGGCACCTGGCCGCCGTTACCGTCGGCCACGAAGCACAACAGGATGCTGTTCGGGTCCCAGCCCTGAGCCGGGCTGTCCTGGTAGGTCCGCAGGTCGCACGCGCCGTTGTAGATCGCACCGCAGAGGCTCGCGCTCTTGATCAGCAGCGTCCCGGTCATGTAGATCACGCCCTGCCCGGTGTATCTGTTGATCGAGCCGTTGTTGACGTACAGGCTCCCGTCCACGTAGACGGTGCCCTTGATCGTCAACAGCTTCGCGGAGGCGTCCCACGACAGCTCGCCTGCCGCGGTGACGCACGAATAAGAGGTCCCCGGCGTCAGGTTCTGCGCGCCCAGGCTGTTGTTGCGATAGGTGTACCTCACGTCGTCCGTCGCCCCAGGGTCGGTCGACACCGCCGAATCGAACAACGGCGGGGTCCCGCTCACGGTCGTGCACGGCATGTAGGGCCCAGGGCTTGCATTCAGGTACCAGTTCTTCCAGTTCGGCGACGGCGGCGTCAGGCCCGTCGGGACCGTCGAGTCGAGCGTGTTCGCCCAGATGTTGTCTGCGCCGTTGTTCTTGCACGGGAGGTCGACGCTACCGCTCTTCGGTACCTGGCAGCCGTTGACGACGTGCACGTCGCTGAGCTTGTTCAGGCTCGTGCCGACGTAGTTCTGTTGCTTCGAATCGAGGGTCAGCCGCCCCTTGACGACGAGGGGGCCCTTCGTGATCGCCGCGGTGTTGTGCAGGCACAGGTTTCCTTCGACGTACAGCGGCGACGAGATGGTCACGCTCTGGTTGAGATCCATGTCGCACGTCGGCGGCGTGCTGGGGCCGTTGGTGGAGTAGATGTAGTTCCACACCGGCGTGTTCAGCGGCTGCGTGAGCGTCGGATGCACGTTCACCTTCACCGACAGCGTGCGCTTGGCCTCGGCAGAGCCCTGGATGGGATTCGTGACGTGACCGACCGCGGTGATCGTCCACGTCGAGCCGACGAGCTTGCCCGTCCAGACGGTGAAGCCGCCGTCGTAGGTCTCCCTGAGCGTGCACGGCCCGGTCGGCGTCGGCGTCGGCGCCGGGATTGGATTCGGGTAGGTCCTGCCGGTGAGGCCGCAGAACACGTTCGCATCGAGCGCGTTGTTGCCGATCCCGGTGGCCGGGTCGGGCGGGTCGCGCAGGATCGCCATCGCCGTGTTGATCCCGTTCTCCGCGAGGAGGTAGGCGTACGACTTCGCCTTCCCGTAGCCGGACTCGTGCTGGCTCTGGCTCGAGTACATGACCATGGACGTGCCGACGATCGTCAGGACGGTGATGAACATGAGTGCCATGACGAGCGCGATCCCCCGCTCGTCCCGCAGCCGCAGATGAAGTTTGTTCATAGCCTCGTGAAGTTTCTGAACGCGATGTCGTCGGCGAGGTGGTAGGCATTCACCGTCTTCGTCGGCGTTCGGTTGATGTTCAGGTCGACATGGAGCCGCGACAGCGCGTGGTTCGTGTCGCTGCCGGCGACCACCGCGAAGACGCTGCTGCTGATGAGGTAGTCGGCGTACCTGGCGGTGGCGCCCGTGCAGCTGGCCGCCTGGATGCGGTAGAGCGCGAACCGCGATCCGCTTCCCGTGACGCACCAGGAGACGGACTGCGAGTCGGCGATGCAGCCCGCCCCGCCGAGGAAGTAGAACGTGATCTGCGTCGACGACCAGCCGCTCCCGACGTCGCAGGCGCGGTGCACCTCGCGGCGCAGCTTGTCCATCGCGATCCGCGCGTCGGTCTGCGCCTGGTAGCGGCGGTTGAGATCGGCGTCGGCGTTCGAGCCGGCGACGAAGACGGAGACGAGCCCGCCGAGGATGACCGACAGGATCGACATCACCGTCAGCAGCTCGACGACGGAATAGCCGGCCGCGTCAGCGGCCCGTTCGCGCAGCGAACCGGTGGAGGGGGTCTGGGGGAACCGGGAGGTTCCCCCGGCAAAGCGCCGCAACCGCCGGAGCACTACGAAGACCTCGCTTGAACCTCCGCGAGCGTCCGGCGGGCGAGGTCCGCGCTTCGCGCGCCGACCCCCCACAGCTCCCAGACCTGCCGATCGGCCTCGATCAGCGTCTTGAGGGCCTCTGCGCCGCGCCACCAGCCCATGCGGGCGCCGGTGACGATCCACTGGTGCTGGTACAGCCAGTGGGTCACGTTCGCGTTCGTCGGCTTCGGCTTCGTGTCGAGCCACTCGATGAGCTGCTCTGCCCGGACGGACAGGGGCATCTCGTTCAGCGGCTCGGGGGTTGCACCCGTTGCGGCGAATGCGGGCGGACGGTGCTGCGGCCAGGTCGCCCTCTGGGTGACCGTCTTCTGCTTTGCCTTCTGTGGCAGGGCGGCCGGCTTCTTCACCTGCGGCGTGACCTTCTTCTTGGCGACCTGCGGCTTGGCCTTCGTCGCGGGGACGGCGGCCTGCGGAATCCTGGCGGCAGCGACGGCAACGTCGACGAGCTGGATCGCGGTGCCCGCGAACGGCGACGCGCTCTCGGGTGTCCCGACCTGCCGGCCGCCGGCCTTGAGCTGGAGGACGATCGTCGGCGCGCCCGTGTCCACGACGCGCGTGCCGGGCAGCGGCGACTGCGAGACGACGGTGTTGGCCGCGAACCCCTGCGCCCCGCCGCGGAGCTTCCAGGCGAAGCCCGCGTCGGCGAGGATCCCCTTCGCGAACGTGTAGGCCTGGCGGCGAACGTCGGGCACGACGACGACCTTGCGCGCCTCGGGCGCGACCGGCGCCTTCGTCGGCTTGACAGTCGTGACCATCCGCTTCGCGGCGGCGTACGTCAGCGCGGTCGTGGCCAGCAGCCAGATGACCGTCAGCGCGACGAGGCGCGGCAAGAAAACGGACAGACGTCCCATTGCCCTCCCCATCGGCAAAAACCGTCCCTTCCCTTAGGTCCCTATGAGGAGAAGAGGACGACGGCGGCGGGCGCGCTTGTGCCGTCCGGCACGAGACCGTCGCCGGCGGAGGCGTCCGGCCCTCCCGGCGCGCCGTCGACGACCGCGAACACGGCGCGCGCGGCGGGTTCGCTCTGCTCGCCGGGCATCCAGCTGAACGCCGTCCCGAGGAAGCTCTGGAACCAGGGCTCGTCCTGGGGGTACGCGTCCGCGGGGTGGAGCTGGAGGTGGAGGTGGGGCCCCTCGGCGTGGCCCGTCTGGCCGACGAGGCCGACCGACTGTCCGGCGGTCAGCTGGGCGCCCTCGGCGACGGCCGGCTCGAGGTAGGCCAGGTGGCAGTACGTCCAGCTGAGGCCGTCCGTCGTGTCGACGGTGAAGCCGATCCCGCAGTTGCCGGACGGCGCCGCCGAGGCCCAGGAGACGACGCCGTCGGACAGCTCGTAGATCGGCGAGCCCTCCGGAGCGGCGATGTCGGCCGCGGGATAGTCGTGGTGGGTCCGCCAGACGCGGACGACGTCCGGACCGCCTCCGACGGGGAAGACGTAGCCGTTCGAGTACGCCGGCCCGTCGACGACCGCCGCCGCGCCCGGCGAGAAGGCGGCGCCGCTCGTCGCCTGCCGGGCCGCGTCGAGCTCGGCCTGCGCCGCTTCGAGATCGGCGCGCCGCGCCTCGACCTCGGTGCGCGCGTCCTGCAGCGCGCCGTCGGTCAGCACCGCGTGCTTCTGCGCGTCCAGGCGAACCGTCAGGGTCAGGGCGCGAGTCGCCTTCTCGAGCGCCGCGTCCTCCTCGCGCTCGAGCGTCCGCGCGACCTGCTCGGCCGCGAGGAGCCGCGCGTTGGCCGCGAGCACCGCGTCCTTCGCCTGGTCGATCCGGGCCTGGAGGTCTTCGAGCCCCTGTCCGACCTCGACGCCGCCGCCCGCGTAGACCTGCGCGAGCTGCAGCACCTCGTCCACGTACCACTGCGCGTGGTTGTAGGCGAACACCGCCCGCTGAAGATCGCTCCCGCCCGCGGCGGCGAGGTAGCGCGCGGCGGAGAAGATCGCGTCGGTCGCGTTCCACGGGTCGGCGACGCCGTCGCCGTCGGCATCCGTGCCCCAGCGCTCCCAGGTCGACGGCATGAACTGCATCCAGCCGACCGCGCCGGCCGAGCTCGGCCCCATGTTGCGGCCGAAGTCGGACTCGATCTTGTTGATCGCCGCGAGCACGTACCACGGAATGCCGTACTGGTCGCCCGCCGACTGCCAGATCGGCTGCAACTGCTCGAACGACAGCACCTGCGGCTGCGCCGGCGGCGTCGAGAGGCCGAGCGGGAAGCTCGATCCGCCGGCGATGTTCGGGGCATCCGAGCCCGGGAGCTCGAACAGGCGGAACGAGTCGGCGGAGGCCCCGCCGCACAACACGAGCGCGGCGGCGCACACTGCGGCGAGGAGGCGGATCATTCCCCGAGCGGTGCGAGACGGAGCGCGAACTCGGGCTCCGGGGCGGCTTCTGCGAGGACGGGCTCGGGCTCCTGCGGCGCGACCTGCGCGGCCGCGGGCGCGGACGGGTCGATCCCGGCGATCTGCGCCTTCTCGGCGTACTCGAGCGCGACCATGAAGTCGTGCTTGTTCGACGAGGCGTTGGCGGCGACCTCGCGGTCGACGACGCCCTCGAGCACCTTGTCGATGAGCGCCTTCTGGAACGTCTGCATGTGGAAGAACTCGCCCTCGGCGACCGCGTCGGTGATCGCCTCAGGCTTGTTGTCGCGGATCAGGTCGCCGATGCGCGCGTTGTTGATCATCACCTCGACGGCCGCGACCCGACCGCCGCCGACGCGCGGAAGCAGGCGCTGCGAGATCACGCCGCGGAGCACGCCGGCCATGATCGAGCGGATCTGCTGCTGCTTCGTCTCGGGGAAGAACTCGATCATGCGGCCCACGGTCTCGGCGGCGTCGATCGTGTGCAGCGTCGAGAACACGAGGTGGCCCGACTCGGCGGCCTGGAGCGCGGTCTGCGCCGTCTCGGCGTCGCGGAGCTCGCCGATCAGGATCGTGTCCGGATCCTGCCGGAGCGCGCGGCGGAGGGCCTGGCCGAAGTTCTCGGTGTCGAGGCCGACCTCGCGCTGGTTCACGATCGACTGGTGGTCGGGGTGCAGGATCTCGATCGGGTCCTCGATCGTGACGATGTGCGAGTGCCGCGACCGGTTGATGTAGTCGATGATCGCGGCGAGCGTCGTCGTCTTACCGGAGCCGGTGGCGCCGGTCACAAGGACGAGGCCGCGGTGCTCGTTCGCGAGCTTCTCGATCCCCGTCGGGAGGCCTAGATCCTCGAAGCGCGGCACCTTCTTCGGGATCACGCGCAGGGCGAACGAGACTGCGCCGCGCTGGCGGAACGCATTGACGCGGAAGCGCGGGAGATCGCCGGCGGTGTAGGCGATGTCGAGGTCGCCGCTCTCCTGGAACAGGTCGTAGCGCTGCGGCGCGATCGCGGTGACCGTGCGCAGGTACAGGTCGAGGTCGGCGTCCGTGAGGTCGGGCACGCCGTCCAGCGGGAGGACCGAGCCGTCGCGCCGGACCATCGGCGGGCGCCCGAGCTTCAGGTGGATGTCGGAAGCGCCGAGCTGGACCGCGTTGTAGAGAAGCTGGTTGAGTTCCATGCCGCTCTTCTCTTTCGGCACGAACGAGCCTCCGCTTTAGGATCGCCCGCGTGCCCGAGCGCCCAACCAGGCCGCCCGACCTCTCGGACGGCGTCGTCCGGCTCCGCCCCTGGCGCCACGAGGACGCCCCGGCGCTCGTGGAGGCCTGCAACGGGGACGACGAGATGGCGTACTGGCTCGACCGCCTGCCTCAGCCGTACACGGAGGGCGACGCCCACGACTACGCCGACTTCTGCACGGTCGGCTGGCGAGGCGAGGGCGTCGAGACCTCGCTCTGCATCGCAGATGCGGAGACCGGGGAGCCGCTCGGCTCCTCCGGGATCTTCTGGAACGACCCCGAGGCGGGCGTCGCCGAGATCGGCTACTGGGTCTCCCGGACCGCCCGCGGCCGGGGCATCGCCACGCGCGCGGTCCAGCTCTGGGCCGCCTGGACGCTCGGCGAGCTCGGCTGGGAGCGCCTCGAGCTGAAGGCCGACACGCGGAACGCCGCCTCCTGCAGGGTCGCCGAGCGCGCGGGCTTCACCCGCGAGGGCGTGATCCGCTCCGCCCGGGAGAACGCCCGCGACGGCAAGCGGTTCGACTTCGCGCTCTACTCCCTCCTTCGCCGCGAGGCCTAGCCAGGGCCCGAACACCCCTTGTGCACCCGAGCACGAAGTCAACGCTCGTGCTCTGGTGCACAAACGCTCTAGCGGCCCAGCACGGCGAGGGCCTTGAGCGGGACGCGGGCCAGGCCGCGCTCCTGGCCGGGGTGCGCGAGGTCGCCCTGGAGCAGGCGCTCCACGCTTCGCCAGGTGAGCCGGGCGGACGCGATCCGCCATGACGCGCGCGGCCAGCGGTCCATCGCCTGCTTGAGCTTCCACGAGGCGTTGTGGAGCGGCATCAGCGCCTCGTCGACGGCGGCCTCGTACGGCGCGAGGCTCGCCGCCCGGCCTCCGAGCAGGTCGAGGATCGCGTCGGCGGCCAGCCGTGACGAGACGAAGCACTCGTACATGCCGTCGCCGGAGACCGGGTCGATGAGCCCGGCCGCGTCGCCGACCACGAGGGCGCGCTCGCTCGCGATGCG
>DASXTR010000178.1:0-34091 GCA_036505325.1 Gaiellaceae bacterium | reverse complement strand
CGCGCGGTCACTGCCGAGGACTGACCGCGAGGTAACAGGGGTACACTGGCGAACATGCCGGTGACCGCGATGATCGACGACCCGCTCAGTACCGATGCCGAGCCTGCCTCGCATCCGGCGCTCTCGCAGCCGCGACCTCGCGGTCGTCGCCGGGCAAGCGCCTGCTGAGCCGGCCGAGCTCAACGCCGCCGGGCTGACCTGGATCCACCTCGACTCGCCGCCGCCCGAGCAGGCGCTGGCGTTGGCCGAGCGCTTCGGGTGGCACCCGCTGGACGTCGAGGACGTGCTGTCGAACCGGCAGCGGCCCAAGGTCGACGAGTACACGGAGGACGGCTACCTGTTCGCCGTCCTCCACTTCCCCGTCTACGACAAGCGCGCGCGGCGCCTGAACGCGGGCGAGCTGGACGTGTTCCTCGGACCGAACTACCTCGTGACGCTGCCGACGACGGAGCTCCTGCCGGTCACGCGCCTCTTCGTGCGCTGCCAGACCGACGAGCTCTTCCGCGAGCGGCTCTTCTCGAAGGGCTCGGGGCGCCTGCTGTACGAGGTGCTCGACGACCTCTTCGACTACTGCTTCCCGATCCTCGACAAGATCGGCCACAAGCTCGGCTCGATCGAGGACGACGTCTTCGAGGGCAAGTCGGACGAGGTCGTGCGCGACATCTCGGACGTCAAGCAGGAGATCATCAGCTACCGCAAGATCATCCGGCCCGAGCGCTCCACGCTTCGCCTGCTCGAGCGCCAGGTCGAGCGGTTCCTGCCCGAGGAGCTCGAGCTGTACTTCGACGACATCGTGGATGCGGCCGAGCGCATCTGGGACCAGCTCGACAACTACAAGGAGGTCGTCGAGGCGCTGGAGGACACGAACGAGTCGGTGATCGCGCACCGCCAGAACGACGTGCTGCGCGTCCTGACGGTGTTTAGCGTCGTGCTGCTCCCGCTCACGCTCATCACCGGCATCTTCGGGATGAACGTCGTCTTCCCGGGCTTCGAGACCGGGTGGATGTTCTGGGTGATCGTCGGGCTGATGCTCGCCGCGCTCAGCGGGCTGATCGCGTTCTTCCGCGCCAAGCGCTGGATCTAGCGCCCTACGGAAGGAAGATCGCTGCGTTCTTACTCGGCGCGCGAAGCGTGCGTGCGCCCCGTGAAGACGTCCAGACGACGACGAACCGGGGCCAGGTCGCCTTGGTCGTGATCGCAACACGCGAGCCGTCGCGGGACGATCCCGCGAAGAACGTCTGCCACGCGTAGACAGGGTCACCGCGAAATGGCCTCGACGCGAGCGGCCTGGCGCCGACGCCCCCGACGTCGACCGCGCCGAGCCCGGGCCGTGCCACCGTGTAGAACACGTGCGGTCTCAGCCAGAGGAAGCTCGACCGGGATGCAGAGGTCGGCGCCCCGTTGACGGACAGAGCGGCCTGCGCAGCCGAACGATCGTTCTTGCCGTCGACACCGACGATGCGAATCTCACACGGCGTCTCGCCGTCGCATTCTGCCGCGTACGCGACGGATCGGCCGCCGGGCCCGATCACTGCGCCGGCAGGAGAGTAACCAAGAGGGCCGCGGGAACCCGTACGGCCCGCGATCACGTGCGTCGCGCCATGGAATCTCCGCCCGTCGCACCACATGATGTCGCAACGGCGCCTGCAACGACGAGGGAAACTCCGCGTAACCGCGACATCGCACTACTTGACGGTAAGCGGCAGCGTCTGCGAGTACGCCGCTCCCGCGTACGTGAGCGTGACCTTGAGCATCAGCTTCTTGCCCTTCAGCGCCTTCGGGATCCGGTACCGGCACCCGCCTGCCGGGGCGATCGGCTTGCCGCGATAGGTGAGCGTGCACGCGACGGTCTCCGGCTTCACGAAGCTGTTGTCGTCGAGCCGGAGCTGGAGCCCCTGCACGGCATAGAGCTTGCCCGCCTTCGGGAACAGGAGGGTCGCCGGGAAGACCCAGCCCGAGACCTTCGGCACGACCGGGAACTCGAGCGAGCTCTCGGTGAGCCGGTCGACGTCGTCGCCGTGAATCGAACCCACGTCGAAGGTGAACGCCGCCGGGGACCCGATGTCCGCCAGCGTGAGCGTGAAGCGGAAGTGTCCGCCGTCGAGCGACGGCGAGATCGAATGCTGCGTGAGCGGGATGAGCTCGCCGTTCTCCCACTTGCCGATGCCGGCTCCGCCCGCGAAGGCGAAGACGGCATAGTCGTAGCCGCCACTGTCGCCGGTCGTGGGGCTGCGATCCGCGTCGACCGAGACGACGATCGCCGCGTCGTCCGCCAGGTCCTGCACGCTGGCGAGCTCGATGTCGAATGCGATCGTCGCGCCGTCGGCGGACGGGGTGAGCGTCGCACGGGCCAGGTCGGGTGCCGACTTCGCGTCCCCGGTCGGATCGGTGTACACGGACGGCCCCGCGGCGAGCGCGCCGGGCGCAGATGCGAGGGCGGCCAGGGCGGCGGTGACGAGGAGCTTCGCATTCATGTCCGCGACGGTACGGGCGACTTCTGGGAGTTGCAAACGCGTGTTATCGCCGCGTTAGCGGGGCGGCGGACGGACCGCCCCGCGGGCAGATCGCTTACCGCTCGACGACTTCGCGGCGGCCGCCAACGCCGCCCCAGCTCGACCAGAAGATCAGCGAGAGGAGCGCGCCGGCGATGCCAACGGCGAAGAGGATCCAGCCGACGGTGTAGAGCTCGACCCCGCTGACGGTCACGTCGACCGCCCAGATCAGGATCGCGCCGGCCGCGATCAGGATCAGGCTGATGCCGATTCCCATGCTTTCTCCTTTCTCCGCATTCACGTTGGAGGGCACGGATAGAACGCGGTTCGGCCCGGGGCCGGTACGCAGCGTTACGCTCGCGGGATGCCGAAGCCGCTGTGGGCGCCGTGGCGCCTCGAGTACATCGAACAGGCCGACGAGCAATCGGGCTGCATCTTCTGCGACGCCGACGAGGAGCTGCTGGTCGCGCGCGGCGAGCACGCGCTCGTGGTGCTGAACAGGTTCCCGTACGCGTCGGGGCACCTCATGGTCGCGCCGGTGCGGCACGTCGGCGACTTCGGCGAGCTCAGCGGGGACGAGGCGCTCGAGATCCACCGGCTCGCGTCGGCCGGGATCGGGGCGCTCGCGGAGGAGTACGGCCCCCAGGGCTACAACCTCGGCTGGAACCTCGGCCGGGTCGCGGGCGCGGGCATCGTCGACCACGTGCACCTCCACGTCGTTCCGCGCTGGCTCGGCGACACGAACTTCATGCCCGTCCTCGCCGACGTGAAGGTCCTGCCGGAAGCGCTCGCCGAGACCGGCCGGCGCTTGCGGGAGCGCTGGCCCGGATAGAACGCCCCAACTTCGTTTCGTCAGGTACGTCGTAGTTCGCGGCTGGCTCCTGAGGCCAAGGGGGGATCATGAGGACAGCAAGACTGCTCGCGCTCGCGGTGCTCGGCGGCGCGGCGCTGGCGTTCGCGGCCGGGGCGATCGCGCGCGGGGCCGCACCGCCGAGGGGCACCGACCAACCGACGATCGAGGGCACGCCGATCGTCGGCCAGACGCTCACTGCCGGCAACGGCGGCTGGGCGAACAACCCGACGAGCTTCCGCTACAAGTGGAGCCGCTGCGACGCCGGCGGCGACCGGGTGAACTGCGTCGCGATCTCGGGCGCGACGTCCCGCCAGTACAGGCTCGTCTCGGCCGACGCGAACCACCAGGTCAAGGTCGACGTCACCGCGTGCAACGCCGACGGGTGTGCGACAGCCGACTCGAAGGGCGTGCTCGTCTCGGCCAACACGCGCCCGCAGCCCGTCGACGAGCCGACGATCTCCGGCGATCCGCAGGTCGGCGAGACGCTCACCGCGAATCACGGCACGTGGACCGCCAACCCGACCAGCTACGGGTACGAGTGGCTGCAGTGCGACACGGCCGGCAACGGCTGCAAGAGCACCGGCTCGCGCGGCTCGAGCTACGGCGTCCGCACCGCCGACACCGGCCACACGCTCCGCGTCCGCGTCACGGCGCGCAACGCCAGGGGCGCGACGTCGGCGACCTCGGCGCCCACTGCGGTCGTCGGCTCCGGCGGCGGGGGCGGCGGGTCGGCGACGCCCGTGAGCCGCGTCAACCTCCCCGACCTGCTTGTCATCTCGGGGATCCAGTTCTCGCCGAACCCGGGTCGGCACACGCCGATCACAGCGCGGTTCAAGGTCACCGACACGCGCAACCGGACGATTCAGGGCGCGCTCGTGTACGTCATCGGCCTCCCGTACGGCTGGACGCGCAACGCGCCCGAGCAGCCGACGGACGGCACCGGGTGGGCGACGATCACGCTCGTCCCGACGACGGCGATGCCGCGCTTCGCGTCGCTCGTGATGTTCGTCCGCGCGCGCAAGCCCGGCGACAACCTGCTCTCTGGCGTGTCCGCGCGCCGCCTCGTCCAACTGCGGATTCGGGGTTAGCTAGCCGCTCGTCGTCTCGAGGGGCCGCGTCGGCGGCCCCTCGGGGCTTGTCAGCCCCGAGGCGAAGCGGGCGCCCGGGCGAAGCCCGGGCACCCTCTTATGGTCGGGGCCGACAAGCGGCCCCTCGGAGCGGGAGCGCGGCGTGCACACGCGTGCCGGCCCCGGGAGGACTCTCGATGGTGAAGCTCCCGTCGAGGGCCGCGACGCGGTCGGCGAGACCGCGCAGCCCCGTGCCGGCCGACGCGTCTGCGCCGCCGACGCCGTCGTCCTCGACCGTGACGGCGAGCCGGCCGTCCCGAACCTGCGCTCGGATCGTCGCCGACGACGCCTGCGCGTACTTCGCGATATTCGTCAGCGCCTCGGAGACGACGTAGTACGCAGCCGCCTCGACGCGCTCGTCGTAGCGCGCGTCAGGGAGATCGAGCGTCACCGGGAGCGCCGTGCGCTCCGCGAGTACGCGGACGGCCGTGGTCAGCCCGTGCTCGCTGAGCGTCGCCGGGTGGATCCCGCGGGCGAGCTCGCGCAGCTCGTCGAGCGCGCCCTGGAGCTCGCCGATCGCAGTCTCCAGCACCGGGTCGTCGACCCGCCGCCGTGCCGCACGCAGCTGGAGGAGCAGCGCGACGAGGCGCTGCTGCGCGCCGTCGTGCAGGTTGCGCTCGAGCCGCCGCCGCGCCCCGTCGGCCGCAGCGACGATTCGCGCGCGCGACTCGCGGACCTCCTCCTCGTGGCGCTTCCGCTCGGTGATGTCCGTAGCGGAGATGAGGTACAGCGGCCCGCTCTCGATCATCGGCAGCGGCGTGCACGACCACGCAACGTCGATCACGCGTGCGTCGCGCGCGACCCACCGGCCGTCCTGCGCGGCGGCGAAACCGGTCGCGATCACGCGCTCGATCAGGCGCTTCGTGTCGGCCGCGTCCTCGGGCGGGACGTAGCGCTCCCAGAAGAACTCGCCGCCCGTCTCGCCCGAGGCGTAACCCAGCGCGAGCTCGAACGCCCTGTTCGTCGCCGCCGGGCGCACGCGTCCCTCGCCGTCGACGATGCAGAGCAGGCTCGGCGCGTAGTTCGCGATCGCGTTCAGCAGCTCGCGCTCGCGCTCGAGCTCCGCGACGCGGTCTTCGAGCGGCTCCGGATCGAGCGTCGTCACGCTCGAATGCTACGCAGGCAGCAGCGAAACGCCGGCATGACGCAGGTCGGCGAGCCACTCGGCACCTTTGCGGCGTCGCCCGTTAGAGCGCCTTCGACCTCCGTCACGCCGGCGGAGTTTGTGATCCTTTGAACGCCCCAGCGCTATGAACCGTTACGCAGTATCGGTCACAGGACGGACGAACCCGTTACGTTCTTCCGATCGCCTGATCGCCTACCGCGGGCGGGCGATCGCGATGCGAACTGTCGCGGTGTCCGTCTTGCCGGCAACGTCCGTCTGCGTCACGCTGACGCGGTAGACGCCGACCCGCCGGAAGCGATGCGTCACCGACCGCCCACGTGCGGTGGCGCCGTCGCCGAACCTCCATCGCGGCGCGCCGGCCAGCGGCGCCCACGGCAGCACGCGGGCCGCGAGCGCAACGCGGCGCCCGGAGGTCGCGCGCCGGGGCGCAACGATCGTCACGGACGGCGCCGGCCCGTCGAGGCGCGAGACGCGCACCGAGCCCGACGTCCACGCGGCGAGCCCGTTCCCGTTCGGATCGATCGCGACGACCGGCGCGACTCCGGGCCCGAGCCTCGTCGGCGCCGACCAGCGCCGCGACGCAGCCGGGCGGAGCGCCGTCTGCACGACGTCGTCGCCGACCCAGACGGCGACCGCATTGCCGGCTGTGTCGACGGCGACGGCCGGCTGAAACGCCGTGCGTGCCGGAGGCGAAACCGCGTCGGGAGCGCCCCACGCACGGTCGCCGGCGCGCCGCACCGACGAGTGGACGACGTACGCGTCTCCATCGCGCGCGACCCAGACCGCGACGGCGTCGCCGCCTGCGCCGACGGCGAGGTGCAGCCCGCCGATCGACGACGTCGACGGCGCGAGCGTGACCGGTCCGGTCCAGGTTCCCGCCGTGTCGCGGACGTTCGCCTCGACGCTCTCGCTCCCGCCGTCGCGCCGCATCCACGCCACCGTCACGGTCCTGCCCGCGTGCGAGACGACGGCCGTCGGCACGATCAGGTCTCCCGGTCGAGATACGGCCATGGCGGCTTCCCACGATCCCGTCGCCGCGTCACGTCGAGCAGTCTCGAGCGTCGAACGGCCGGACGCGTCCACCGCCGCCCAGACGGCGGTCGCGTTGCCGGCGCCGTCGATCGAGACGGTCGGGCTCTGGAGCGACGGGCTGCGATCTAGCTCGACCGCTGTGCTCCACACGCCGGCCGAGGGGCGGAAGCTCGCGCGCAGGACGTTCGGGACGTCCGACACCCACACGGCGAGCGCAGCGCCGGCGGAGTCGACCGCGATGCCGAACGGGCCGCCGTCGAACGTCGACGAGAGCTGCTGCGCGCCCTCCCAGCCGAGCCGGAGACGTGTGGCCTCGGCGAGCCAGGCTGGACCGGCGAGGCGCTTCCACCCGGCGACCGCATGTCCGCTCGGGGACATCGCGAGACGGAGCCCGGTCAGAACGCCTTGCGCGGAGAGATCGACCGCGGGCGACCAGGTACGCGGACCGGCGCGCATCGCGCCGCGGACGACGAACGGGCACGGCGGCCCGAACCGCGTCTGCACGCAGCCGGCTTCGACCTGCTCCTCCCAGAGCGCGTAGCCGTTCCCGGCCCCGTCGAGCGCCGCCTGCACGACGCCGACAGGATGCCCGTCGCGCGAGAGCGTGACCGCAGGCTCCCACCCCGTCGCGGGCGCCGCCGACGGGGTGCTCGAGGTCGCGACGGCGCCCGCAGCCGAGGCTACGAGGAGCAGGACGACGAGCAACCTCATTCGCACGGCTTCGCACTCATACCGAATTCACGCCTCCGCACCGCCCGTCTACCGCCCACGCAGCGAGCAGGATCGTACGACGGCACCGTCCCGGCCAGACCCCCCGGAACCGGAGCCGCGCGGGCTGCTCGTCCGCTCCTGCCATGGGCGGAGCGGACGGGCGCCTGCACCTGATCAGCCAGCGCCCGCTCATTGCGCCGCGCGTTAGCGCGCTGTTACCGACAGGCGCAAGGCTCAGCACCATGTCGAGTCCCGGCGGCAAGCGCACGATCGCCGGCCTGCGTCCGGCCGCGCTGGTCTTCGCGCTGGTCGCGTTGGCCGCCGCGGTCACCGGGGTCGCGTTCGCGGCCGCGACACTCGTCGGGATCCCCGGCGCCGACGGCCGCTTCTACGCCTGCGTCAACAACTCGAGCGGCGAGCTGCGGCTCGTCACGAGCGACGACTCGTGCGCCGACCATTGGACGAGAGTGTTCTGGAGCCAGACCGGCCCGCCCGGGCCGCCGGGCCAGACGGGCCCGCCCGGGCCGCAGGGCGAGCCGGGGGGCGGCGCCGAAGGCGTGTTCTCGTCGAGCGGCTTCTTCCAGAGCACGCCGCTCGGCTCGAACTACACGGAGATCGGCCGCATGAAGCTGGAACCGGGCAAGTGGCTCGTCTCCGCGACCGCCACGCTCGCGAACTACAAGCCGGTCGAGTGGGTGCCGACGGGATGCTTGCTCGGAACGTCGCTCAACGTGGATCGCGAGCGCGGCTTCGCCGACCTCGGCGGTCTCGGAACGGGCGGCAGCACGCAGCGCATGACGATCAGCGAGGCTGTCGAGTTCGACGTTCCGGCCGCCGTGACGCTCGGATGCTTCGCGAACGTCCAGGAGCCGAACGTCCAGGCGTTCCACGTCCAGTTCACCGCCGTCCGCGTGGAGCAGCTCACAGTGACGCGAACGAGCGAGCCCTGACGCCCACAGCCGACGACCAAACGACGACCGGCCGCAAGGCCGGTCGAATTTGTGTGCCGCGAGAGAGAGCGGGCGATGGGGCTCGAACCCACGACCCTCAGCTTGGGAAGCTGATGCTCTACCAACTGAGCTACGCCCGCGTGGGATTCGATTGTAGCCGCGCAAGTTTCGGGCCGGAACGGTGTCTTTAGTGGCACAGGCTACGAACGACGGGGGTGCGCGTGAGCGCTCTTTGGGGTCTAGGGGACAGAAAAAGCGGGACAGGGCAGCGCTAGGCACGGCCCGAAGGGCCGATTGCGCGCGCCGCCGGCGCCCGGCACTCTCGGGTTGTGCGGCGCGCGCTCGCTCTCGTCCTGCTCCTCTGCGTCGGCCTGCTGCCGGCCGGTTGCTCGCTGCGCCGCCGCGCGGCGCCGCCCGTCTCGCCCTACTGCCGGCCGGGCCCGCCGCTCACCGGCGTCTACCACCCCGATCGCCTTCACGTCCGCGCACGCTGCCGCCTGATCGAAGGCGTCGTCCAGCGTGTGATCCACGAGGACTACGACGGCGACGTCCACGTCTGGCTCCAGACCGCCGACGAGCGACTCGCCGTCGAGATCCTGCCGCAGGATCGCGCACTCGTCGGGATCCCGGACGAAGGCGCGAACGTGACCGTGGTCGGGCCCTACGTCGAGGACCTCGAGCACGGCTGGCGCGAGGTCCATCCCGCCTGGCTCGTGACGCCCAGCCGCATCGAGCCGGCGAACGCCCGCGAGCTGGCGCGCGTGCACGCGCTCCTGCGCGACGGCTGAGCGTCACAATCGACCTCGTGGGGCAGGGTGACATCGCGAGGCCGAGCCTCGGCGAGCTCGACTGGTCGGAAAAGCACCGGACGGAATCGCTCTCGAAGGTCTACGCCCACGCCGACGGATACGCGAGGCAGGCGGAGGAGTGGTACGCCAGACAGCGGCGGGTCAAGCGGATCTCCGGGACGCTCATGCGGGCCGCGGCGATCTGCCTCGGGGCGGCGGCGGCGATCCTTCCGATCCTCGCCCAGATCTTCACGGAGGACGGCAAGCCGGCCATCGAGCCCGGGTGGGCGTCGGTCGCGCTCGGCCTGGCTGCGGCGCTCGTGGTCGTCGACCTGACGTTCGGGTTCTCGAGCGGGTGGATGCGGTTCATCGCGACGGAGCTGCGGGTGACGCAGCTCCGGCACGACTTCGAGTACTCGTGGGAGCTGGCCCGCCTCGAAGGCGAGACGGTGCCGCAGCTCGTCGCCCGCGCTCGAGCGTTCATCCGCGCCGTCGACGCCGAGCTCGTCGCGGAGACGGGCGCCTGGGCGACCGAGCTCAGGGCGAACCTCGCCGCGTTCGAGGAGCGGTTGCGGGCGGCGGGGCGCGGCTGACGTCGAGTCGGCCTACCATGTCGCCGATGACGACGACGCACACCCTGTTGCCGCGGCCGATTCGCGGCTTCGACGGAACCGACTTCGAGCAGGTCGAGCACATCGTCGGCGACGACGATCCCGACATGGCGCTCTGCGGTGTCGACCAGACGGATGTGCCGTGGAACCAGGGCCTGCCGGTCTGCCAGGCGTGCGCCGCAGTTGCCGAGGGCCGCCTCAGCTGACCGGCGACTTCCGCCCTGCGGCGGAGATCCCTGGTGCCAGGCACCGCCGCCGACCGGACGCGGCACGTGCCGCGCCGGCCGGCTCAGGCGCTTGAACACAGGCCCAACTGTCCACGTCGGACAGGCCTGCGACGGACCTGTCTTCGGTGCCAGGCACCGTGACGGAAGTGCGACGCGGCCGTGTGGTTCAGGCCGGGGCGACCGCTCCCTCGTAGACGTCGATGAAGCGGCGGTACTTGGACGAGATCGACTCGACGGCCGCGTCGCGGTCGAATTCGTCGCCCGCCGCAAAGGCCTTCACGGCCTCGCCGAAGATCGAGCGTCCGATCGCGAAGCCGATGTAGCCTTCGAGGCCGGCGGCGGCGCGCAGCCACTCGTCGACCTTCCCATCGGAGGCGCCGCGGCCGAGCACGACGCACGAGACGCGGTCGCGGCCCTCGCGGCGCACGAGCTGCGCGATCTCGCGGCACGCCTCGCGATCCGAGATGCCCTCGATCTTCCAGATGTCCGGCTCGACGCCGCCGTTCTGCAGCTGGAGGATCGCCTCCATCATCAGTTCGGGGCGCAGCTCGGTGTCGTAGCGGTCCTCGTCACCCTCGAACCGCTCGAGCTGCGACGGCTCGGCGGGCACGAGGAGCTCGAAGAGGTACTTGCGCCGCCGCTCGTGCAGCCACTCCGAGAGGCGCCGCAGCTTCGCAGTCTGGCGCTTGTTGAGCTCCTGGTCGCCCTCGGGGTTGTAGCGGACGAGCACCTTGGAGAAGTCCGGGTCGAACTCCTCGATCTTCTCGCCGAACTGCTCGCCGTACTCGAAGTCGAACTCGTTCTGCCCCGACTTCTCGACCGGCATCGCGAGCTTGTAGCCGCCGGCCTTCGCCTCGCGCGCGACCTTGGCGCCGTACTGGCCGTCTACGAGCACGCCCGCGTACTCCTTGGGGGCGCCCTCCTCGACGGCGCGCTGGAAGCCCTCCCAGATCAGCTCCTTCGCAGCCGGCACGCGCGAGACGTCGCCGACCATCTTCTCGAACGAGCCGCGGTGGTCGAACGCGAGGATGTAGAGCTTCTGGTCGTAGCCGAGATCGTCGATCCCGATCGCATTCATGTGTACTCCCTTCCGGTGAACTGGGTCAGCTTCTCGATCTTGTGGCGGGCCTCGATGCGGCGCACGGTGCCGGAGCGCGAGCGCATCACGAGCGAGTCCGTGATCACCGCGCCCGGGACGTAGCGGACACCGCGGAGGAGCGCACCGTCGGTGACGCCGGTCGCGGCGACGAACACGTTGTCGCCCGCGACGAGGTCGCCGGTCGTGAGCACGCGCGCGACGTCGTAGCCCGCGTCGACGAGCTTCTGCCGCTCCTCGTCGTCGCGCGGCCACAGGCGGCCCTGCATCCCGCCGCCGAGGCTCTTCAGCGCCGCCGCCGAGATGACGCCCTCCGGGGTCCCGCCGATGCCGTACAGGAGGTCGACGCCGGTACCGGGGCGCGCGCACGCGATCGCGGGTGCGACGTCGCCGTCGCGGATCAGCAGCACGCGCGCGCCGGCCTGGCGCAGCTCGCCGATGAGAGCCTCGTGGCGGTCGCGCTCGAGCACGACGACCCGGATGTCGGTCGGCTTGCGCCGCTTCGCCTTCGCAACGGCGTTCACGTTCTCGGTCGGCGTCGCGGTGATGTCGATCGCGTCGAGGGAGTCCGCGCCCGCGGCGATCTTCTCCATGTAGACGGCCGCCCCGGGAAAGAACATCGTGCCGCGCTCCGCGGCGGCGATGACCGCGATGGCGTTCGGCTGGCCGAGCGCCGTCAGGCGAGTCCCCTCGAGCGGATCGACGGCGACGTCCACCTCGGGCCCCGAGCGATCGCCGACGACCTCGCCGTTGTAGAGCATCGGCGCCTCGTCCTTCTCGCCCTCGCCGATGACCACGCAGCCGGCCATCGAGACGGTGTCGAGCATGGCGCGCATCCCGTCCACGGCGGCCTGGTCGGCGGCGTTCTTGTCGCCGCGGCCGATCCAGCGGCCGGCAGCCATCGCGGCGGCCTCGGTGACTCGCGCGAGCTCGAGGGCCAGGTTCCGGTCGGGCGGGTGTGCGCTCACGGAGAGTGATCTTAGAATCCGGCGCTTGCGCCTCGACTGGGAGATCGCCAAACGGGGGTGGCGCCGCTACGCCGCCTACCCGGCCGCCACCTGGGCCGGCGTGTTCACGAACACCGTCTTCGGGTTCGTGCAGGCCTACATCCTCCTCGCCGTCTACCGGCACCGTACGGACGTCGGGGGCTACGACGCCGGCGACACGGTCACCTACGTCTGGCTCGCGCAGGCGCTGATCATGACCGTGTACATCTTCGGCTGGGAGGAGCTCGCCCTGCGGATCCGTGACGGCTCGATCGCGACCGATCTCTCCCGCCCGGTCAACCCGCAGCGCTACTGGCTCGCATTCGACCTCGGGCGTGCGCCGTACCACTTCGTCTTCCGCGGCATCCCGCCGTTCGTCGTCGGCGCGTTCGTCTTCGATCTCCACTACCCATCGCCCGGCCTGGCGGTGGCCTTCGCCGTGAGCGTCGGGCTCGCCGTCGTCGTCAGCCTCGGCTTCCGGTTCCTCTACAACGTTGCGGCGTTCTGGCTCATCGACCACCGCGGAGTGCTCCGGCTCTCCGTCACCGTGTCGCTGTTCTTCTCGGGGATGATCCTGCCGATCGCGTTCTTCCCGGGCTGGCTGGCCGCCGTCGCGCACGCGCTGCCGTTCGCGTCGATCCTGCAGGTGCCGGTCGACATCTACCTCGGTAAGCACACCGGCGCCGATCTCGCGGGTGCGCTCGCCGTTCAGGCGGGCTGGGCGCTCACGCTGCTCGCCCTCGGGCAGCTCGCGCTCGCGCGCGGGACGCGCAAGGTCGTGATCCAGGGTGGTTGACGGCCTTCGCGTCTACGGGCGGCTGATCGCCGCGCAGGTGCGGTCGCAGCTCCAGTACCGCGCGTCGTTCGCGCTCGACGCCGCCGGGACATTCCTGATCTCCTTTCTCGACTTCCTCGCCGTGCTCGTGCTGTTCCACAATGTGCCGCGGCTCGCGGGCTGGTCGGTGCACGAGGTGGCCTTTCTGTACGCAACGTCGTCGGTTGCGTTCGCGCTCGCCGACCTGATCGTCGGCCATCTCGAGTCGCTCTCGCAGCGGCTGCGCACGGGCACGTTCGACATCCTGCTCGTCCGTCCGCGCGGCACGCTCTTCCAGATGATCGCGAGCGAGCTCGCGCTCCGCCGGCTCGGCCGCTTCGCACAGGGTTGCGTCGTATTCGGCTACGCCCTCACCGGAACGCACATCGACTGGGACGTCGGTCGTGCCCTCATGCTCGTCGTGATGGTCCCCGCGGGGTTCGTGATCTTCGCGTCGGTCTGGGTCGCAGGCATGTGCGTCATGTTCTGGACGACCGAGGGCGGCGAGTTCACGAACGCGTTCACGTACGGCGGGCAGTTCCTGACGCAGTATCCGATCGACGTCTACTCGGCCTGGCTGCGCCGATTCCTCGCGTACCTCGTGCCGATGGCGTTCGTGTCGTATTTCCCGGCGCTCTACATCCTCGGCAAGGACGATCCGCTCGGGCTGCCGCGTCTCCTGCAGTTCTCGTCGCCGCTGGTCGCGGTCGCCGCGGCATGTGCGGCGGGCCTCGTCTGGCGGGCGGCTGTCCGCCGCTATCGGAGCGCCGGCGGATGATCGAGGTCGACGGGCTGACGAAGGAGTTCGTCGTGCGCGAAGGACGTTTCCGCCGTCGCCGCCGAGTCGTCGAGGCCGTCCGTGGGATCTCGTTCCGCGTCGAACGCGGCGAGCTGCTCGGCTACCTCGGTCCCAACGGCGCGGGGAAGTCGACGACGGTGAAGATGCTGACCGGAATCCTCGTGCCGACCGCGGGCTACGTCCGCGTCGCGGGCCTCGAGCCGTCGCGGCAGCGGATCCAGCTCGCGCGGCGCATCGGCGCGATGTTCGGCCAGCGCGTGCAGCTCTGGTGGGACCTGCCGCTCGTCGAGTCGTTCGAGCTCCTCCGCCACATCTACCGCGTGCCGGCCGACCGCTACCGCGCGAGCCTTGCTCGCTTCCGTGAGGTGCTCGACCTCGACCCCTTCCTCCAGACGCCCGTCCGGCAGCTGTCGCTCGGGCAGCGCATCCGCGGCGAGCTCACCGCCGCGATGCTGCACGAGCCGGAGCTGCTCTTCCTCGACGAGCCGACGATCGGGCTCGACGTCGTCGCGCGCCAGCGCGTGCGGGAGTTCCTCGCCGAGCTCAATCGCGAGCGCGGCGTCACCGTGCTGCTCACCACGCACGATCTCGGCGACATCGAGCGGCTCTGCTCGCGGCTGCTCGTGATCGACCACGGCGTGCTCATCTGGGACGGCGGCCTCGCAGACCTGAAGGCGCGCTACGGCGGCGAGCGGACGCTGATCGTCGACCTCGAGGAGCCGGCCCCGCCGCTTCTGGTCGAGGGCGCGCGCGTCGAGCGCGTCGAGGGCCCGCGGCAATGGTTGCGCTTCCGGGGCTCGGCGGCAGAGCTCATCGCGCGCGTGGCAGCCCAGGAGCGCCTGATCGACCTCCAAGTCGCCGAGCCGGACATCGAGGAGATCGTCCGGCGGATCTACTCGTCAGGCCGTTAGAGGTCGGCCGACGTCCCGCTCGTCCCCGCGAACGGGCAGTGGTGCTCTTGGATGTGCAGCTGCACGTGCGTCTTCGCAGGGTGCCTCACCGTTGCGGACGCGCCCGACAGTGCAGGCGCGGCGACGGCGGCGGCCGCCATGGCGAACACGAACGCTGCGACCAGGCGCTTCATGTGGCGAATGCTACGAAACCGTGCGGTCGTTCGTCCACTTCGTGACAAGTTGTCACTAGACGGAACGATGGGCCATCGACCAGGTCCGGTGTGGCGCAGGCCATCCCATGGGCCATGGCCCGGGCCCGGTATGGCCCAGGCCATCCCATGGGCCATGGCCCGTCCTGGCGTTCGTCGTCCTCGGTCGCTACATGCGCTCCGGCGCCTCGACCCCGACCAGGTCGAGGGCCCGGCGGATCACGAGCTGCGTCGCGCGGCAGAGCCCGAGGCGGAACGCCTGGGCGTCCGAGCCGAGCACGCGGCACTCGTGGTAGAAGCGGTGGTAGGCGTCCGCGAGCTGGATCGCGTAGACGGGGATCGCTTGCGGCGCCCGGTGTTCGGCGGCCTCGCGCACGACCGCCGGGAAGTCCGTCAGGCGCTTGATCAGGTCGCGCTCCTCCGGCGCGAGCGGCCCGGGCGGCACGCCGCCGATCTCCGCGTCGCCGGCATTGCGAAGGATGCTTGCGATGCGCGCGTGCGCGTACCGGACGTAGTGCACCGGGTTCTTCTCCGACGGGTCCGCGGCGACGTCGACGTCGATCTCGATCGTGCGGTCCGGCCCGCGGTCGCTGAGGTACCAGCGGGCGGCGTCGACGCCGACCCAGCCCATGAAGTCGTCGAGCGCCACGACGTCGCCGCTGCGTTTCGACATCTTGGTCGCCTCGCCCCCGCGCGTCAGATGGACGAACTGATAGAGCAGGACCTCCACTCGGTCGGCGTCGTACCCGAGCATGCGCGCGATCGCCCCGTACCACTTCGCCGTCGCGTGGTGGTCGGCGCCGAGGACGTAGATCGCCCGGTCGAAGCCGCGCTCGAGCTTGTCGACGAGGTAGACGATGTCGGCGGCGCGATAGGTCGGCGTGCCGCCCTTGTCTGCGGAGCGGACGATCACCCAGTCCTGGATGTCCCCGTACCCCGAGCTCCGCGCCCAGACCGCGCCGTCCTTCTCGTACGTGTCCAGACGCGGCATGAACTCCGCGAGCCGCTGCTCGAGCTCGCTCTGCAGCGCCCACGAGTCGAAGTGGATGCGGAAGCGCTCGAGCGTCTGCTCGATCCTGCGCAGCATGACCGGGACGGGATCGCCGTCGATCGACGCGAGCTCGGCGACGTACTCGCCGTGGTAACCGTCCTCCGGGATCGGATCCCCGCGCCGCACCGCCTCGACGGAGGCGCGGAAGCGCTCCATCTGCGTTCCGGCGTCGTTGTAGTAGTACTCGCGCTCCACGTTGTGGCCGCCGAAGGCGAGCAGCCGTGCGACGTCATCGCCGTAGGCGCCGTTGCGCGCCGCCGACACGACGATCGGCCCCGTCGGATTCGCCGACACCATCTCGACCTGGACGCGCTCGGGCTCGGTCGCCCAGCCGCCGCCGTAGTCCTCGTCGATCGCCGCGACGGCGTCGACGTACCACTCGTCGGCGAGCCAGAGGTTCACGAAGCCGGGCCCGGCGACCTCGGCGCGCTCGACCTCCGGCAGCGTCGCGACGCGTTCCGCCAGCTCCTGCGCGAGCTCGCGCGGCGACCGTCGTTGAGCGGGCGCCGTCCGGAGCGCGACGTTCGTCGCGAAGTCGCCGTGCTCGGCCACCTTCGGGCGCTCGAGCTCGACCTCCGATCCCGCGAGCTCGCCGATCTTCTCCGCGAGCCGGTCGATCGGGCTAGCGGGCAACGCTCTCGTTCGGCTGGAAGAGCGTCTCGAGTGCGCGGATCTCGTCCGGCGCACCGACGCCGACGATCGTGTCGCCGGTCTCGAGCACGGTCTCCTTCGAGGGTCGCGTGTCGAACGAGCCGTCGCGCTTGCGCACGGCCACCACGTACGCGCCCGTACGCTCGAAGACGTCGAGGTCGCGGATGGAACGGCCGGCCGCGCCGCAGTCGGAGCGCACCTCGATCTCCTCGAAGTTCAGCTCGGGGCTCCGCGCGCTCGTCAGGACGTTCACGAACGCCGCGATCTGCGGCTTGAGCATGAGGTTCGCCATCACGCGGCCCGCCGTCGCGTACGGCGTGACGACGCGGTCGGCGCCGGCGAGCTTCAGCTTCCGCTCCGCGTCCTCGTCGGTCGCGCGCGCGATGACGACGAGCTCGGCGCGGCGCGATTTCGCCGAGAGCGTGATGTAGAGGTTGTCTGCGTCGGAGTCGGATGCCGCGATGATCCCGCGCGCGCGCAGGAGGCCGGCGCGCTCGAGGTCCTCGTCCTCGGTCCCGCTCCCGACGACGAACAGCACGTCGTCCTCGCGTGCGGCGGCGATCGCATCCTCGCTGAAGTCGAGCACGACGAACGGCACGCCTGCGACGCGGAACTCCTCGCAGCAGCGCCGGCCGACGCGGCCGTAGCCGCACACGATGATGTGGTCGCGGAGCTCCTCGATCATCCGCCGCCGCTTCTTCTCCTTCCAGGCCTCGCCCAGGATCCCGCTCGCAATCGCCTCGACGGCGACGGCGGCCACGTAGGCAAAGATACCCACGCCGGCCAGCACCAGGACGACCGTGATCAGCTCGGCGCCGGTGTTCTTCGGGACGGTGTCGAGGCCCGTCAGCGTCGCGGTCACGACCGTGCGGTAGAAGGACTTCATCCAGCCTTCGTGGAGGGTGGCCTGGAAGCCGGCGGTCCCCGCCGCGAAGACGACGACGACCGCGGCGCTTGCCACGCGGACGCGGCGGGAATCGAGCGTGTTCACGCCTCTAGTATCGTGGAGTTCCGATGGACGAGTCCTCGGAGCGCCAGCTCAACATCCACCTCGACCCGCAGCACATCGGCGGCGTCTACGCGAACTTCGCGAACATCACCTTCTCGCCCTACGAGTTCACGCTGACCTTCGCGCGCGTCGACCATGAGGTCGAAGAGGGCGACGTCCCGGGCGTCGTCGTGGCTCGCGTCAACATGTCGCAGCAGTTCACCAGGGAGCTGCTCGACGCGCTCCAGGATGCGTGGTCGAAGTACCAGACGGTGACCGGGATCCAGAACCTCCCGGAGACCGACCGGCCGCCCGATCCCTAGCGGGGCGTCTGTCGTTCCTCGAAGCGCTCGGCCATTGCGATCCGCTGCATGAGCGTCGGGTGCGTCTCGAGCCAGAGGTAATCCCACAGCGGCGGATCCGGCTCCTCGAGGCTCGTTCTCTCGAACGACTGGAAGAGGCGCCGCGTCGAGGCCGGATCGTGGGTCGCGTTGAGCGAGCGCCAGTCGGCTTCGGCCTCGTACCGGCGCGAGACGACGTTCGTGAACGGCGCGGCGAGCAGGCCGATCACGGTCAGGACGAGCACGGCGTACGGCAGGTTCACGGGGTCCTCCAGCCCGCCGCGCCTCCGCGTCAGCTCCGCGATGACAAACGCGCCGGGAAGCGCGAAGAGGGCGAACCACACCAGCCCCTTCAGGATGTGCCGGCTCTTCACGTGCCCGAGCTCGTGCGCGACCACGGCTTTCACCTCGCCGCGCGTGAAGCGCTCGTCGAGGAGCGTGTCCCACAGCACGACGTTCGTCGACGGGCCGAAGCCGACGGCGAACGCGTTCGCCTGGTCGGTCCAGTCGCTCACGTCCTGCACGTGGACGGGCGTGCCCTCGACGTGCTCGGCCCGCTCGATCCGGGCGACGTCCGCGCGCAGCTGCGGATCGCCGATCCGGTGCGTGCCTGCGGCGTAGACCCAGCCGGAGACGAACGCGAAGAGCGCCCCGACGACGACGAAGAACGGCGCGGCCGGGATCCACCACCGCCGCCCGAACCGTCCCGCGAGCCCGACGACGACGACGATCGTGAGCATCGCGAACCCGACACTCGCGCCGAGCGCGTAGCGCTGCGCGTTCAGCCACGCGAGCGGATCGAACGGTGCGAGATCCCAGTGGTGCTGCCACCAGAGCGACGCGAGCCCGAACGGCAGGCCGACGAACCAGAGCGTCACGAGCACGACCATCCCGACGATCAGGGCGCTTCCGATCCGGCCGAGCCCGATCGCCTGGACGTGACGCGGCAGCCGCCGCGTCAGGACGACGAGGGCGGCGATCGTCGCGACCGTCCCGAGCAGCCAGATCAGCCGCGATCCCTGCGAGTAGTCGTGCGCGCGATCCAGCGACCGCGCGTTGAAGTAGCGGTGCTCGTCGAAGCCGCCCAGGTCGAGCGACGGCACCGACGTCCGCCACAGCAGCGCCGCCGTCCCGAGCCACGCTCCGACGAACGCGACTAGCGTTACCGCTCGCCCGATCGGCCTGATGAGAGTCGCCGTCGTCTCCGACATCCACGCGAACCTACCCGCCCTGGACGCGGTCCTACACGCGATCGACGAGGAGGCGCCCGACGGGATCTGGTGCCTCGGCGACGTCGTCGGCTACGGGCCGCATCCGAACGAATGCTGTGCCGCCGTCCGCGAGCGCGCCGAGCTCTGCCTCGCGGGCAACCACGATCTCGGAGTGCTGGGCTCGCTCGACCTCGCAGATTTCTCGCCCGATGCCGCGGCGTCCGCACGCTGGTCTGCAGGCGTGCTGGCGCCGGAGGCGCGGGCGTTTCTCGAGCCGCTGCCGTCGCTCGCGCGACGCGACGAGGCGCAGCTCTACCACGCGAGCCCGCGCGACCCGGTCTGGGAGTACGTGCTCACGGAGGAGGGTGCTGCGGACGCGCTGGCGCTCACGGACGCGCCGGTCGTACTGGTCGGTCACACGCACGTCCCGCTCGCCGTGACGATCGAGGACGGCCGGGTCGCGGGCGGCCTGGCTCCCGGCGGCGCCGAGGTCGAGCTCGCGGGCCGCCGCTGGCTCCTCAACCCGGGATCGGTCGGCCAGCCGCGCGACGAGGACCCCCGGGCCGCGTGGCTCCTGATTGATTTCGCCGCCGGCCGGGCAGCGTTCCGGCGAGTTCCGTATCCGATCGAGCGGACGCAGGCCGACATCCGCGCAGGCGGCCTTCCGGAGGTGCTGGCGACGCGACTGGCCGAGGGCCGCTGACACGAAAGGGGTTGCCGCAGATGGCCGTGATGAAGCCCCACCTCGATCGGGCTTCCACGCGCAAGGGATCGCTCGAGCTCGCGGCCGAGGAGGACCCGAACGAGACCTCGTCGTAGCGCACCGCTGCTCGTCGCCGCGAGCGCGGCCGATGCCCGCGGGCCGCACGGCGTGGTCGCCGAGGCGCGGCGACGAGCGCGCGCCGCTCTCGTCGCGGCGCCGTGCCCGGGGAAGGGACGGCGCGCGGCCGCGGACGCACCCGCGCGCTGGGCGAAGGCGCATACCGCGCGGGTGCGGCCGCACGAGGACTTCCGGATCGGCCCGCGGACCTACCGCGCTGGTCTCGACGACGACCTGCCGTTTCTCATCGCCGCCGGCCTCGGCGACCCGCTCGGCTGGCCGCGCACCATCGAACGCGGCACCGACGGGCAGCGGGCTGTGTATCAGCCCACGGTGCTCGAGAACGAGATCAACAACGGCGGGTTCCAGCAGTACTTCGACAACTCGAGCGGGTCGATCACCCAGGCGCTCGCGGGCGCGAGGCTGGTCGGCGCGACGGAGTACGCACGGCTCTTCGCCGAAGCCGGACGCCGGCGCGACGGCGACCTCCGGAAGCTCGACGACCGCTATGACGCGCTCGACGCCCGCCGCGGGTGCGCCTCGACGACTACATCGTCCGCTACGTTCGCCGGCATCGTGATGCGTTCGTTCGCCCGTTCTAGCGCCGTCGCACTCGTCGCGCTCGCCTGCGCGGCGTGCGGCGGTGACGCGCGCGACGAGGGGCCGAAGCTCGCGCAGGAGGACGCCGCGCCGCTGATCTTCCTCTCGAACCAGGTCGCCCGGTACGCGGCGACCAATCCCTGCCGGGCGCGCCGGGACATCGAGAAGCTTCAGGCACGGGCGATCCGGCTCGTCACCACCGACCGCGTGCCCGCCGCGCTGAAGGAGGACTTCCTCGCCGGCGTCACCGACCTCGCCACGCATCCTGTGCCCTGCGCGCCGCCGCGCGCGCCCGCGCCGGCACCGGTGACGACCACGCAGGAGGCGAAGGACCACGGGAAGGAGAAGGGCAAGGGCCACGGTAAGCGCGGGCACAAGGAGAAGGACGACTGAGCGGCTACCGCGTCGACCGCGAGCTCGGCCGCGGCGGCATGGCCGTCGTGTGGGCCGGTTGGCAGGAGGAGCTCGATCGCCCGGTCGCCCTCAAGGTGCTGGCCGCGCACCTGGCGGACGATCCGGAGTTCCGCGCACGGTTCATGCGCGAGGCGCGGATCGCCTCCAAGCTCCAGCACCCGAACCTCGTGCGCGTCTTCGACATCGTCGAGCACGACGGACAGCCGTGCATCGTGATGGAGCTTGTCCCCGGCGAGACGCTCGACGGCTCGCGTGTCACGCTCGACGAGGCAGCGCAGATCGCCGAGGGTCTCGCGCACGCACATGCCCGCGGTGTCGTCCACCGCGACCTCAAGCCCGGCAATCTGATCCGGCGCACCGACGGCATGGTGAAGATCGCGGACTTCGGGATCGCGCGCGCCGCCGAGGAGACCAGGCTGACGCAGATCGGAACGGTGCTCGGCACGCTCCGGTACCTCGCCCCGGAGCAGGCCGAGGGACGCGACGTCGGTCCGGAGGCCGACGTCTACTCGCTCGCGGTCGTCCTCGACGAGCTGCTCGACGACGAGCCGCGGGCCGTCCGCAAGGCCCTCGACCGCGCTCGCTCGCCCGACCCGCGCGCGCGCCCGTCCGCGGCCGAGCTCGCGGCGTTGCTGCGCGCCCACTCAGGTGGCAGCGCGCAACAAGACACGACCGCACCGACGCTCGCAGCCCCCACTCTCGCGCTCCGGCGGCACACGGCGCTGCGCCTCTGGCCGGCGATCGCCTCGTTGCTCCTGCTGGTCGCGGTGGCGGTCGGTCTGGCAATCGGAAGCCGCGGCGGGAGCGATGCGACGCCGCGCGCGCCCGCGCGGGTCCGCCCCGTGCCGCACTCCGACGACACCGCCCAGCAGGCGCGCAACCTCTCGAACTGGCTCAAGCAATATTCGAAGCACTAGATCAACCTTGACGTAGTTGCGTCAAGATTGCTGTAGTTGCGGCATGCCGGCGAGCGACAAGCGACCGCCGTCCCTCCTCTTCGACGTGTTCGTCGTCGCGTCCCAGACGGGACGCCTCGTCGAGCGCGCCCTCGCCGGCTCCAGGATCCCGCCCGAGGAGTTCGCGATCTACAGCGTGCTGACCCACGAGGGCGCGGTGACGCCGACGGAACTCGCGCGCGAGCTCGGGATGGCGCGCAGCACGCTCATCTTCCGCGTCAACCGGATGATCGACCGCCGCCATGCGCGCCGGACGGCGAACCCGGCGGACGGCCGCTCGTCGTTGATCGCGCTCACCGCGCGCGGACAGCGGGCGCTCGACGAGGTCCGCGAGCCGTTCCGCGAGGTGCTCGTCGCCGTGCACGGCAAGCTGACGCTGCCGCCCGGGAAGGTGCGCGCCGCGCTCGCCGACCTGATGGCGGCCCAGAACGCGGTGCTCGAGCGCGAGGCGGTCCGAAGGCGATGAGGATCGCCGTCCTCCTCGCCGTCGCCGCTTTCTCGGCGCCCGCTCCCCGGCTCGCAAATCCGGAGGGACTGGCGCTGGACGCCCGCGGGCGGATCCTCGTCGCCGACGGCAGCTCCGGCCAGCTCTTGCGGATCGATCCACGCACGCGCAGGATCACGCTTCTCGCTCGTGGGCGCGGGTTCGCGGTCGACGCGGCCGTCGCGCCCGACGGGACGGTCTACGTCCTCGTCAACCGCGCCCTCTTCCGCCTCGACGGACGAAAGCTCGTGCGGCTGCCGGCACCCGGGATCGGCTTGCCGTTCGCAATGGTTCGCCTGCCCGACGGCGACTTCGTCTTCGCGGACATCGAGGGGTCGCGCATCGTTCGGCTCCACGACGGTGTCGCCACGCCGATCGGCGCCGGCTGGCGGCGGCCGCACGGCCTCGCGCTCGCGCGGGACGGCTCCCTGCTCGTCGCCGACGAGACGGGCCGGATCGTCCGGCTCGGGCTGGACGGGACGCAGACCGCGCTTCCGCGGATCGCCGGCGCGCTCTCGCTCGCGGAGGCGCCGAACGGCAGCATCGTCGTCGCCGAGACGGCGACGAACACCGTGCGCCGTGTCCTCCCCGGCGGCAAGGTGCGGACGCTCGGCTCCTTCGTCGACCCGAGCGACGTCGTCGTGGCGGCGAACGGGACGATCTACGTCGCCGAGCACGACGGCGTGCGTGTCCGCGCGATCTCGCCGCGCGGGAGGATCACGACGGTCGCGGGCTAGACCGCGTCGACCGACGCGGCGGGCTTCGACCCGAAGGTGATGCCCTCGCGCGCGAGCGCGAGCTGCACTTCCTCGCGCGCCTTGAAGATCCGCCACTTGACCGTGGCGAGCGTGATCTCGAGCGAGTCGGCGATCTCGTTGTACGAGAGGCCGACCACGTCACGGAGGAGGAGCGCCATCTTCAGGTCGACGTTGAGGTCGTTGACGGCGCGCCAGAGCGCGTCGATCGCCTCCACTTGCTCGACCGGCTGGTCGAGCGCTTCCAGGGGCGGGACGTCGTCGATGTTGACCGACGCGAGCGGCCGCCGCTCCTTCGCGCGCAGCTCGTCGAGGACGCGGTTCTTCGTCACCTGGAAGAGCCAGGTCGTGAACTTGCAGCGGAGCGAGAAGCGCGGAAGGCCCTGGTAGACGCGGAGGAAGACCTCCTGCGTCAGGTCCTCGGCGAGCGCCCTGTCGCCGGTGAGCCGGAGGACGTAGTTGTAGACCGGCGTCTCGTACGTGCGGACGATGATGGAAAACGCACGCTCGTCTCCCTGCTGGGCCTTACGGAGAATTCCGAAATCAGGCTGGGGGAGTGACAAGGTGTCGCAGTGTAACCCGTTACGGGTTTCGATTAAGAGCCGGGATTCGGCTTCATCAAATCTTTACCCGTCATTTCGGCGGGCGGATTCAGCCCGAGGAGCCGCAGGGCCGTGGGGGAAAGATCCGCCAATTCGCCCCCCTCGCGCAACCCCCGTTCGAGTGACATCGTCACGATCAGGGGCACCAAATTCGTGGTGTGCGCGGTGTGCGGGGAGCCGTCCGGCTGGAGCTCCACCTCGGCGTTACCGTGGTCGGCGGTCACGAGGCAGACGCCGCCGAGGTCCGTGACGCGGTCGACGACGCGGCCGAGACAGGTGTCGACGGTCTCCACCGCCTTGATCACAGCCGGGATCACGCCGGTGTGTCCGACCATGTCGGGGTTGGCGAAGTTGATGACCGCGAACCGGTAGCCGTTCCCGATCTCCGCGACGAAGCGGTCGGTGACCTCGACCGCCGACATCTCGGGCCTGTGGTCGTAGCTCGGGACGTCGCGCGGGCTCGGGACGAGGATCCGTTCCTCCCCTTCCCCCGGCTCCTCGATGCCGCCGTTGAAGAAGTAGGTGACGTGCGCGTACTTCTCCGTCTCGGCGACGTGCAGCTGGCGCATGCCGTGCGCGGAGAGGACCTCCGCGATCGTGTTCGGCACCTGCTGCTCGCCGAACACGACCGGCGCCTCGAGGTCCTCGGCGTACCTCGTCATGGTGGTCAGGTCGAAGCCCGCGTCGAGCAGGAGCCGCGAGAGCTGGCGCGCACGGTCCGGCCGGAAGTTGAAGAAGATCACCGAGTCGCCGGGCTCGATCCGCGGCGTGCCCTCCACCACGATCGGCTCGATGAATTCGTCGGTAATTCCGGCTTTGTAGCTCTCCTCTACTGCTTTTAGAACACTTGCATTGCCATGACCTCCCATTACCTCTACATCATTCGTGAGTGCGTCGAAAGCGCGCCGAGTCCGCTCCCAGCGCCCGTCCCTGTCCATCGCGTAGTAGCGCCCGACGACCGTCGCAAGCCGGTCCTGCGGCAGCTCGGCCAGGTCACGAACGGCTGAGGTCGGCGACACGTCGCGCCCGTCAGTGAATGCGTGGATCCACGTCTTCTCGGGGGCGAAACGCAGCAGCGCGCGCAGATGGTCGATGTGGGAGTGGACGCCGCCGTACGAGACGAGGCCGAGCAGGTGCACCCGGTTCCCCCGCTCGAATGCGGCGCGCAGAACAGGGTTCTCGAAGAACGAGCCGTCCTCGATCGCCTTGTTCACACGTATGAGGTCCTGGTAGAGGCGGCGGCCGGCGCCGATCGTCAGGTGCCCGACCTCCGAGTTCCCCATCTGTCCCGGCGGCAGGCCGGCGGCCTCTCCCGACGCCTCGATCGTCGTGTGCGGGTGCTCTCGCCAGAGGCGGTCGAACACCGGTGTGTCGGCGAGCTCGACCGCGTTCCCCGGCCCGGGCGGGGCGCATCCCCACCCGTCGAGGATCACGAGCGCTACGAGGGAGGCGCTACCCGGCAAATCGCGGCGAAGGATTCGAGGTCGAGCGACGCGCCGCCCACGAGCGCGCCGTCGACGGCGTCCTGCGCGCTGAGCTCGGCGGCGTTCTCAGGCTTGACCGAGCCGCCGTAGAGGACCGGGACGTCGAGGATCGTCTTGAGGAAGGCGTGCGCCTCCTGCGCGAGCTCCGGCGTCGCCGTCTTCCCCGTGCCGATCGCCCACACCGGCTCGTACGCGAGGACGAGGTCGTCGTCGTCGCCGGCCGCCTCCGCGATCGCCTCCGCCTGCACGCGCAGAACGAGCTCGGTCTGACCCGCCTCGCGCTCCTCCTCGGACTCGCCGACGCATGCGATCACGTGGAGGCCCGCGTCGAGCGCCGCGCGCACCCGCCGCGCGACGGTCTCGTCGGTCTCGCCGAAATACTGGCGTCGCTCCGAATGGCCGATGATCGTGCCGTAGACGCCGAGCTCGCGGAACATCGCGGCGGACACCTCGCCGGTGTAAGCACCCTCCTGCGCCCAGTGGACGTTCTGCGCCGCGACCGCGATCTCGGTGCCGGCGAGCACCTGCACCGCGGCGGCCAGCGAGACGTACGGCGGGCAGACGACGACGTCCGCGTCGCCGAGGTCGGTGTCGCGGAGGGCGCGGCAGAAGTCCGCGGTCTCGGCGGGCCCTTTGAACATCTTCCAGTTGCCGGCGATCAGCACAGCCGCGGATCTTAGGCTGCTCGCGCAATCGTCCGCAGCGGCAGGCCCCCGGGTGACGCCCGGGGGCCTGCTCCCAGCTCAGCTGAAGCGCTTAGCCGTTCGTGAAGGTGACGGCGAAGTGCTCGGTGCTGCAGGAACTCGTGGCGCCGGTGTGCGTGGCGTCACCGCTGTACTCCACGAGCCACGAGTACGTACCACTCGCGTCCACCGCGACGGTCGTGTTCGCCGTGGCGGCCGCGCCGCCGACCACGTTCGTCGTCTCGTCGACGAGCGCCGTGCCGGAACACGTCACCCCGGCGTAGAGCCGGAAGTGGACGGTGCCGCCGCCTCCGCCCCCGATCGTCGCCGAGTCGTTGGGATAGACCGACTGGTGTGTCGAGATCGTCGACTGAATCGGGTTCACGACGCTCGATTCGTTCGCATCGCCGCACGCCGTCGACGAGCTGTCGTTGTTGGGATCACCGCTGTACGCGGCCGTCCAGTAGTACGTGCCGGTAGCGGTGGGCGTGTAGTTCCCGGAGTTGTAATCGCCGGGCCCGTTGACCGTCACCGGGCTGAGGCCGGTGTTGATCTCGTTCGTGCCGGCGTTGCAGTCGTCGAGGCTCGCGAACAGGTGGAATGTGATCGTTCCGCCCGCACCGGGGCCTGCGGTCAGGTGCGCCGTATCGCTGATCGGGTTGCCGACCGTCACCGACGCGGTCGCCGTCGTGGTGAGGCCGCTCGGACAGTTGCTGATCCGCACCGGCTCCGGCGGGACGAAGTCCTTGATCTCGGCCGTGAACGAGTCCGACGACCGGCTCTTCAGATACGCCGAGCCGAACGTGCCGCACGCGCCGGATCCGAACAGCGCCTCGAACGTGATCGCTGCCTCGCCGAACGTGTACGGATCCTGCGACCCCAGAGCCGTTGTCAGCCCACCGGTGGCACCACCCGTTTCGGCTGCCGGAATCAAGCTCGTGTTGACGGAGCCGAGCGCGTCGGGGCTGCTGCCGCCGCTGATCACGTCGGCAGGACCCCAGGCCGAGCCGGTCCAGGTGCGGATCGAAATCGTGGGGACCGTGCCGCCCTTCGAGAGGTCGTAGGTGATCAGCTTGTCCCCGCTGGTCCGCTTCGGCGTGATGTAGACGGGGGTCTTCGTGCCGTTGTTCGCGCAATGGGCCGCGGTGCCGTCGCAGAACTCCTGGTTCAGCTCGAAGTCCATGTTCGTCGTCCCGCTCGGGTTCTGGACGCGGGACCAGAACAGCTCCAGGAATGCCGTTTCCGTGTAGACGCCGAACGCCTTCAGGTCGCTCTTGTTCGGCGGGATCGAGCCGTTGACGACGGTCGGGTTCGGGTTGTCCTCCGACGTGCCTTGCCCGAAGGACTCGTCACTGGCTCCCGACGGAGAGTCGTTCTTCGCCAGTACGCCCGACCGGAAGCCGCTGCCGGATCCGTCGGACAACCAGTCGATACAGCCCGTCGTGTCGACTTTGAGGTTCGCGTCCGTGTCGATTTCGAACGCGCTGCCGGCGAGCGTCGCGGTATTGGCGCAGCTGCCGGTTGTCGCGACCGCGGATCCTGAGATCGCGAACGCGATCGCCGCGAGCAGGGCGAAAGGCAGAAGGACGAGGAGCCCCCGCCTCCGCCTCCTTCCTCCCGCATCGATGATGCGTGTCAGATGCTCACGGCTGCGAAGCTGAAATCCACCCATTCGTTGCTCTCCCTCTTCAGATTGATTGCGGTCGGTCGCCGGCCGACGACCTGCAAGGCTCGGGTGACCACGTCTCCGGGTGCGGGCCCGAAGGCGGGTCCGTCCGCCACATCTCTTGGCTTCTCCTTCGCTCGTCGGGTCTGGTGACGGGCGGCGGCGCGGCCGCGTCGCCGGGAGGGGCCCTCGTCATGCACCGCTACAGCACGGCAAGACGCTAGAGGGGCGCTGCGGGCGGCTTCATCGGCTGGACGCCTGATTTTTCGACCGCACTCGCCCTACTGCATCGAACGGAGCCGATGGGCGCGCGCCGTCGGGCGGGGAACTAGACCTGACCTAGCTGGACAAAGCCTCGTCGGCTGTGCCACACTCGCGGCGGGTGGGGGAGAAAGGGAGCGCCGGGCGTTGGCGTCACGCCCAACACTTCTGTTCGTCGGCGATAGATCTGCGTTCGAGGGGCTCTCCCGCGTCCTGCGACGAGTCGGGTACACGGTGGTCCATGCCGGGACGGCCCTCGCCGCGCTCGCGGCCGTCCGAACGCAGCAGCCGGTCGTTGTCGGGATCGAGCTCGACCTCGTCGGCATCTCGGCCTACGAGCTGTGCCACGAGCTGCGGCAGGAGCACGGCCAGGCGCTGCCGATCGTGCTCGTCTGCCCCCGCCCCGTCGAGAGGCGAGAGCGAGTTGCCGCTCTCCTGCTCGGCGCCGACGACACCTTTGCCCCGCCGTACGACGCCGACGAGGCGCTCGCGCGCGTGCGCCGCCTCGTGGCGCGGGCGACGGCGGCGCCGCCTGCCGCGTCCGCGCTGACGAATCGCGAGCGCGAGGTGCTCGCGTTGCTCGCGGAAGGCGCGCGTCAGTCCGAGATCGCCGCACGGCTCTTCATCAGCGCGAAGACCGTCTCAACGCATATCCAGCACATCCTGCTGAAGCTCGGCGTCCACAGCCGTGCCGAGGCGGTCGCCGTCGCCTATCGCGACGGGATCGTCCCGCCGCAGCGAACCGCGCGAGCGCCCTCGTAGTCACGAGGACTCGTCGTCGCGGCGATGCCCGGAGCCGACGACGGCCTGCGTCTGGGTCACCTGCGCGACGTGCCTGCCGGCGGCGTCGCGGACGTCGGTCTGGACGACGATCACGGTCCGCCCGACGTGCAGCGGGCGCGTGACGGCCTCGACGCGGCCCTCGCGCACGGGGCGGAAGAAGTTCGTCTTCGACTCGATCGTCGCCGTGGTCGCGCCCTCGGGCAGGTTGAGGTAGGCGCAGATCGCGCCGAGCGAGTCGGCGAGCGCCATCAGCGCGCCGCCGTGGAGGACGCCGCCCGCCGTGCACAGCTCGGCGGCGTAGGCGAGCCCGCCGCGCACCTCCTCGGGCGACGCCGAGTCGACCTCGACGCCGAGCTTGCCCGCGAACGGCATGCCCGCGATCAGTTCGCTCATGCCGACGGCCTACGGCCTCTAGTCACGGCTCTGCACAGGAATGGCCGCTACGCCGGGAAGGATTTTGCCCTCGAGCAGCTCGAGGGATGCGCCGCCGCCGGTCGAGATCCACGAGATGCGGTCGGCGACGCCGGCCTCCTGAACCGCCCGCACGGAGTCGCCGCCGCCGACGACCGTGTAGCCCTCGCAGTCGGCGAGCGCGCGCGCGACCGCGAACGTGCCCTCCGCGAACTTCGGCCACTCGAAGACGCCCATCGGGCCGTTCCAGAAGACCGTCTTCGCGCCGCGCACGACGCGGGCGAACTCCTCGCGCGTCTCGGGTCCGATGTCGAGCCCGAGCCACCCGCCGGGGAGCGAGTCGTACGGCGTCACCTGCGTCTCCGCGTCCTCCGCGAACGCCGACGCGGCGACGACGTCGCGCGGCAGCGTCGCCTCGAAGCCAAACGGGTTCTTTGCGCGCACGTCCTCGGCCATCTTCCCCCCGATCAGCACAGCGTCCGCGCGCCCGCCGAGGTTCTGCAGCACGCCGATCTTGTCCTCGACCTTCGCCCCGCCGGCGATGAGCACGAACGGGCGCGCGACGTCGCCGAGGAGACGCCCCAGGTTCTCGAGCTCGGCCAGGAGCAGCAGCCCCGCATACGCGGGCAGCAAGTGCGCGACGGCCTCCGTCGAGGAGTGCGCGCGGTGGGCGGAGCCGAACGCGTCGCTGACGTAGACGTCGCAGCCGTCGGCGAGCTCGCGTGCGAAACCGAGGTCGTTCTTCGTCTCGCCCGGGTTGAAGCGTGTGTTCTCCAGCACGGCCACGCGGTCGTCCGACAGCAGCTCCCGAAGCCGGTCGCGCACGGGCGTCATCGCGAAGTTCTCGTCCAGGCCCTTCGGTCGGCCGAGGTGCGAGCACACGCGAACTTCGCGCGCGCCCCGCTCGAGCAGCAACTGCACCGTCGGCAGGGCCGCCCGGATCCGCGTGTCGTCGGCAACGCGCCCGTCCTCGAGCGGGACGTTGAGATCCGCGCGCACGAGGACGACCTTGCCGGCCACGTCGGCGTCGCGGACCGAGCGCGGCGCCTTCACGCTACGCGGCGATCTTGTCGACCAGATCGACGAGGCGGCACGAGTAGCCCCACTCGTTGTCGTACCAGCCGAAGACCTTGACCATCCGGCCGCTGGTCATCGTGAGCTCGCTGTCGAAGATGCAGGAGTGCGGGTTCTCCTTGATGTCGGTCGACACGAGCGGGTCGGTCGAGTACTGGAGGTACGGCTGCAGCGGTCCGCTCGACGCCGCTGCCTCGAAGGCCGTGTTCACCTCGTCGACGGTCACCTCGCGCGATACCTCGACGACGAAGTCCGTGATCGACCCGGTCGGGATCGGCGCGCGCACGGAGATGCCGTCGACCTTGCCCTTCAGGTCCGGGAGCACAAGCCCGATCGCCCGCGCGGCGCCGGTCGAGGTCGGGATGAGGTTGATCGCCGCGGCCCGTGCGCGACGGAGGTCCTCGTGCGGGAGGTCGAGGATGCGCTGGTCGTTCGTGTACGCGTGGATCGTCGTCATGAACCCGCGCTGGATCGTGAACCCGTCGTGCAGCACCTTCGCGAGCGGCGCGACACAGTTCGTCGTGCACGACGCATTCGAGACGATGTTGTGCTGCTCGTGGTCGTACCGGTCGTCGTTCACGCCGAGCACGAGCGTGACGTCCGGGTCGGTGGCCGGCGCGGAGATGATCACCTTCTTCGCGCCCGCATCGAGATGCTTCTGCGCACCCTCGCGCTTCGTGAAGAACCCCGTCGACTCGAGAACGACGTCGACCTCCAGATCGCGCCAGGGCATCGCGCCGGGATCCTTCTCGGACAGAAGCTGCAGCTCCTTGCCCGCCGCTTTCAGCACGCCGCCCTCGACCGAGACGTCGCCGTCGAGCGGGCCGAGGTTCGAGTCGTACTTGAGCAGGTGCGCCATCGTGTTCGCGTCGCCGAGGTCGTTCGCCGCGACGATCTCGAAGTTCGCGTCACGCGTGAGCGACGCGCGGAAGAAGTTACGGCCGATCCGGCCGAACCCGTTGATCCCAACCCGTGTTTTCGCCATGGCGGCGAGTCTACTCAGGCGGCCGCGACGGGCAGCCCGTAGATCTCGCCGAGCTTCTCGCGCAGATACCGGACGTACGGCGCGGGGTCGATCGTCGGCGTGCCGGCGACCCGCTCGAGCGTCTCGCGCGGTGTGAACTTGCGGCCGTGCTTGTGCAGGTTCTCGCGCAGCCAGTCGCGCAGCGCGCCGAACTCGCCCTGCTCGAAGTCGTCGTAGAGGCTCGGCAGCTCGGCGAGGACGCGCTCCCAGATCTGCGCGGAGATGAGATTGCCGAGCGCGTACGTCGAGAAGTACCCGACCGCGCCGCCGGCCCAGTGCGTGTCCTGGAGCACGCCGCGAGTGTCGTCGGGCACCTCGATCCCGAGGTAGTCCCACACGCGGCGGTTCCACTCCTCCGGCAGCTGCTCGAGCGGGAACGCGTCGCCGACCAGCTCCTGCTCGAGCTCGAAGCGCAGGATGATGTGGAGGTTGTACGTCGCCTCGTCCGAGTCGACGCGGATCAGCGACGGCTCGACGGCGTTCACCTCGCGGTACCAGCGTTCGACGTCGTACCCTGCGAGCGCGTCCGGGAAGAGCTCCCGCAGGCGCGGGAAGAAGTGGCGCCAGAAGGGCAGCGAGCGGCCGACGAGGTTCTCCCACATGCGGCTCTGCGACTCGTGCAGGCCGAGCGACGTGCCGCGCGCGAGCGGCGAGCGCTCGAGCTCGCGCCCGATCTGGTGCTCGTACAGACCGTGACCCGTCTCGTGCATCGTCGCGAACAGCCCGTCGAGGTTGTCGTCGAAGTAGCGCGTCGTGATGCGGATGTCGTCGATCGCCGCGCCGGAGGCGAACGGATGTACGGTCGGGTCGAGCCGCCATGCCTCGTCGGTGTACCCGAAGCGGCGCACGACCTCGAGCTCGAATTGCTTCTGCGTCTCGAGCGGAAACTGTCGTCCGGCGGGCGTCGGCGCGTTCCCGTCGCGAGACGCGATCTCCTTGACGAGCGGGGCCTGATGCTGCTTGAGGTAGTCGAAGATCTCGCGCACCTCGGCCGACTTCATATCGCGCTCGAAGTCGTCGAGCAACACGTCGTACGGCTCGTCGAAGTCGTCGACGAAGAGCTCGATGTACTGCTTGCGCAGGTCGAGGTTCTTCCGCATCACCGGCAGGAAGCTCGCGAAGTCGTTGTTCTTGCGCGCCTCGACCCAGACGGGGATCCCGAGCGACGCCGCGCGCGTCATCTCCGCGCGCAACTCGACCGGAACCTTCCGCGCCTTCTGCCAGTCCCGCCGGACAACGCGAATCAGGCTCGCCTCGAAGGAGTCGTACTCGTGCGCCTCCTCGAAGCCGGCGAGCTCGTCGAGCAGCCGCCCAACCTCATCGGAGGTGAACTTCTCGTGCGCAATGCGACCCAGTGTCGCCAGCTGCTCGGCCCGAGCCGGCGCCCCCTTCGGAGGCATCTTGGTCTGCTGGTCCCAGCTGAGAATCGCAGCCGACTTCCCCAGATCGAAGACCTCGGCCAGCCGGGTCCGCAGCTCGTCGAATCTCTCCTGACTCACGGCCGGAACCCTAGCCTGAAAGCCGCGTTCGCCGATTCATTCGGCGAACGCCCACCCACGCCGGGCGAAGGAGAACCCGCGCGAAATACTGCCGAGCGCAGCGAGGCGGGGCATTTCGCGCGGTAGGAGGCGGGGCATTTCGCGCGGGCGGTAGGCGGGCCGGAGGGGAAGCTCCGAGGACGACCTCCCCCTCCGGTTGAACCACACTCCGGACCGTTGGCGACGGACGGGGTCTGAATCCGCCGCCGGACGAGCGTGGACCCGCTGCTGTGAGTATGAAGACGCGCGCGGCGGCTCCGCTAGAGGATTCGAAAGTCGTAATGCTTCATTCCTGCTTCAACGCGACGATTGCGCGCAGGCGGCGGTGCGCGGCGGCCTTCGTGATCGGCGGCCGGCACTTTCTTGCCAGCTCCGACAACGGCAGGGTCGGGTGCCGTAGCCGCAGCTCGGCGATCTCCTGCAGGTGCGAGGGGAGGTCGTCGACGCCGACGGCGCGAATCGCCTCGAGCTGCTCGTGGGCCGCGCGCGCCGTGCGGACGAGGTTCGCCTCGTCGGCGTTGGCGAGCCGGTTCGCGTGCGCTCGCGTGGCCGCGACGACCGCGTGCTCGTCGAGGCGCAGGGCCGTGTCGCTCGCGCCCGCGACGGCGAGGAGGTCGGCGATCGCCTCGCCCCCTTTCGCGTAGGCGATCGCATGCGTGCGCCGCTCCGTCGCGCGCAGAGGGACCTGCTCGCGCGCGGCGACGTCCGCGAGGAAGCGCGCGCCGTCGATGCCGGTCGCCCGCAGCTCCAGGTGCGGGCGGCGCGGCCCGGAGAGCGAGCCGCCGCCGAGCAGCGCTCCGCGGAGGTAGGCGCCGCGGCAGCACGACCGGCCGACGACGCGTTTCGGCGGGCGCTCGAGCGGGGCGCCTGCCGCCGACAGGACGCCCGCCTCGCGGAGGACGTCGAGCGCGCGGCGGTCGACGTCCACGTCGACGTGCAGCTGGTACCGCGTCGCGCGGTCGAACGCCCGGCGGCGGTAGGTGCGGATCTCCGACCGGACGCCGAGGTCGCGCAGGAGCGCGAACGCCCGCCGCGCCGTGGCGCTCGACGCGAGGTCGAGGTGCACCGCCACCGCGCGGCCCCGCAGGTGCCAGGCACCCGCGGCGTGGAAGAGGGCCGAGAGCTCCGCGAGCCGGCAGCAGCGCCTCACCGGGGCGATCGCCGCAAGCTCGTCTCGGAGCTGCTCAGAGGTGGACACCTTCGAGCGCCAGCATGCGGCGCTTGTAGTCGACGCCGAGGTCGCCGAACGAGCCGAGGCCGCCGGCGGAGACGACTCGGTGGCAGGGGACGATCACGCCGAAGCGGTTCCGCGCGCAGAACGTCCCCGCCGCACGCGCGGCGCGCGGGCGGCCGGCGAGCGCGGCGAGCTCGCCGTACGTCACGACCTGGCCGCGCGGGACGGCCCGCAACACGCGCGCACACTCGGCGTGGAACCCGTCTTCGAAGTCGAGCACGACGTCGAGGAAGTCGTCCGGCTCGCCGCGAAAGAACGCCTGCAACCGTCCCGCCAGGACGTGTCCCGGGTCTGACCCGGGACCTGTCGCGCGCGGACGGGGGTGCTCGGAGTGGACGAGACGGTC
>DASXTR010000177.1:0-8949 GCA_036505325.1 Gaiellaceae bacterium | reverse complement strand
GTCGTGGACGGCAGTCACGCCGCGCGCGTGCGCGAGCTTGAGCCCGCGGCGCATCGCCTCCACGTATTCGTCGTCGGCGACCGTCATGTACCGCTCCTTGAAGCGCCACGCCGCTTCCTCGCGCAGCACACCGGTCGGCTCGCCTCCGTTGTCTCGCTCGACAACACCACCCGCCACGTCGAGGTCCCCGCCCGCGAGCGACAGCGCGGCCGAGTTGAGCCACAGGGAGTGGTAGTCCTTCGCGATCATCGCCGCCGGCACCTCGCCGGTGACCGCGTCGAGGTGCTCCTTCCGCGGCTCCGTCGCCGTGGCCCAGTCGCCGCTCCGCCAGCCGAAGCCCCGGACCCAGCGGCCGTCGCGCCGTTCCGCGCCGCGGATCCGCTCGAGTGCCTCGTCGAGCGACGCACACCCGTCGAGCCTCACCTCCGACTGCGCGAGCGCCCACGTCGGGAAGTGCACGTGCGCGTCGGTGAAGCCGGGCAGGACCACCCGGCCGCCGAGATCCACGACCTCGGGCGACGCGAGCGCCGTCTCGTGCACCCCGACGCCGCCGGCCACGAGCTCCCCCGCGATCGCGAGCGCCCGCTGGGTCGGGATCGCCGGCTCCATCGTGCGGATCAGCCCGTTCTGCAGGATCACGGGCGGCGGACTTTACAGATCACTCCCCCGGGGGAGGACGGCGCGGCCGCGGGTGCGAGATGCTGCGTCCGCGGGCGACGCAACTGGGGGACAGATGACCGCCACCCGTATCTGGAAGATCTACCGCGAAGCGCTCGCCGACGAAAGGCGCGTGCGCTGGGCGACCGCCTTCGCCGGCGCCCTCCTGCTCGCGACGGCCTGGTTCGCTGCGTGGGTCCTCGTTCTGCTCGCGTTCTACGGCGTGCTCGCCGTCGCGCTGCTCCGCAGCAGGCTCTTCGACGGACTGCTGCCGGGTGACGCCGACCTCGACGACTGGGCCTGATCGCGTTAGCTTCGGCCCGGTTCACCGGGTCCATCCAGGGGAGGAGCACATGAAGAAGGTCACGGCGCTCGCCGCCGCGGGCGTCCTTGCGCTCGCCGTCGCCTCGGCGGCGGTGGCGATCACGAACGGGGTCCGCGACGGGAACGCGCATCCGAACGTCGGCGCGTTCCTCGTCAAGAAGGACGGGAGCTGGCGCGTGCTCTGCACGGGCTCGCTCGTCGCGCCGAAGGTTTTCCTGACCCTGCACCAGAAGGACAACCGGGACGAGGGCGGCACGGGCTACGGCGACTCCGGCGGGCCGACTCTGCCGAACGGCACGGCGATCGCGGTCGTCAGCACCGGCGACGTCCCCTGCTGGTCGACGAGCGTGAACACGGGCATCGACACGCAGGACGCGGCCGACTTCCTGCGCCCGTATCTGGCGCTGAAGTAGTCCATCGTCGGCACGGGCGGGATCACCTAAGGTCCCGCCCGTGTTCGACCACGTGACGATCGGCGTTTCCGACGAGGACGCATCACGGCGCTACTACGACGCCGCATTCACGGCGCTCGAGGTGCCCGTGACGCGGGGCGGCGACTTCCTGGAGTGGGGCGACTTCTCGATCGGTCTCGCCCCGCGCCGAGCGCGTACGCAGCGCGCGCACGTCGCGCTCGCCGCGCGCTCGCGCGCGCACGTGGATGCGTTCTGGCGCGCCGCGGTCGAGGCGGGCGGTGCCGACAACGGCGCGCCCGGCCTCCGGCCGCAGTACCACGAGAACTACTACGGCGCGTACGTCCTCGATCCCGACGGCAACAATGTCGAGGGCGTCTTCCACGGGAGCGAGCGCCGCCCCGGCGAGATCGAGCACCTCGGGCTCCGCGTCCGGAACCTGCGGCTCGCCCGGCGCTTCTACGAGACGGTCCTCGAGCCGCTGGGACGGACGGTCGTCAAGGAGGACCCGATCGCGTTCGACTGGCGGCTGTGGCTCTACGAGGGCGAGCCGACGCAGAACCTCCACTTCGCGTTCGCCGCGCCCGACAACGCGACGGTCGACGAGTTCTGGCGCGCCGGCACCGAGGCCGGCTTCATCGACAACGGGCCGCCGGGCGAGCGCCCGGTCTACCACCCCGGCTACTACGGCGCGTTCCTGCTCGACCCCGACGGCAACAACGTCGAGGCGGTCTGCCACAACCGCTGACGGCAGATTGATTCGTCAGTCAAATCGACTCGCGAATCAACACAGGAATTTCGCGCAGAGTTTCTCCTGGAATACTGCGTTATTCGTCTGTCTCGGCGCGCGAATAAATCGGGTATAACGCCCGCGCCCAGTTTTCTGCGCCTTTCTAGGAGGAGTGGATGCGGACGAGCCGTCCGGTTCTCGTTGTGTTGCTGACCGCGGCGGTCCTCGCCGCTACGCTGCTCGCCGCCGTGCGGGACGAGCCGGGCGCAACGGCGGGCTGTCCGCCGGGCTACGACTCCAGCGAGGCGAGCCCCTCGCTGTGCGTGAACGCGAAGCATCCCGAGCCGCTCAGCGAGCTGATCCTGCGCCAGGAGGGACTCGAGTCCGTCCGCAGCGCCCCCTACGACCACGTGGCGCCCGGTGCGTACGCGAACGCCGTCGCGGGGCGGCAAACGCTCGTGAAGAGCCCGCCCAGCGTGAAGGGAACGGCGGGCACGTGGTCGCTGTACGGGAAGGGGCCGCTGATCGTCAACGACCCGGACTACAACAGCGTCAACGGTCTCGGGCTCGTCTACAACTCCGGGCGGCTCGACAGCCTCGAGTACGACGCGGCGCACAACCGGCTCTTCGCCGCCGAGGGAACCGGCGGTCTCTGGCTCTCCGAGGACGGCGGCGGAACCTGGCGCTCGATCGGGGACGGCATGCCGACCCAGGTCGTCGGCGCGGTCGGCTGGACGAGCGCGAACGGCGGCACCGTCGTCGCGATCAGCGGCGACCCGTCGTACGGCGCGAACGGCTACACCGGCTACGGCGCGTTCTGGAGCACCGACCTCGGCGCGACCTGGAACAAGGCGACGGGCATTCCCGACGGGGCACTCGGCTTCGCGATCGAGGCCGACCCGACGAACCCGCTCGAGGTCTACGCCGGCACCTCGTTCGGCCTGTACCGGTCGACCGACGGCGGCGAGTCGTACGTGAACGTCAACCTGCCGACCGGCGCGTGCGCCGGCGTTGCGGGCGGCGGGACGTGCCAGCTCGCGAACGTCGTCACCGACGTGCAGATCTCCTCGCCCGGCGGCGTCGGCACGAGCGTCGCGGGCGGCACGGTCGTCGCCGCCGTGGGCTGGCGGGCGGGCGCGCGCAAGAACTCGGACGGCACCGTCCAGTCGGAGGGCAACGGCATCTACCGCTCGGCGACCGGTGCGCCTGGCACGTTCGCGAAGGTGAACGCGCTCGGCTTCGCCCGGCAGGATCGGATCGGCCGGATCGAGCTCGGCGCCACGACTGGTTCGAAGCAGGACCACGACTACCTGTACGCGATCGTGCAGGACGCGGCCGCCCTCAACGGCGACCTCGACGTGCTCGATCTGCCCGCGCCTGATCCGCGCGGCGCGCAGGGCACGGTCCTGAACGGCGTCTACGTCTCGGCCGACTTCGGCCAGTCGTGGACGCTTATGGCCGACGACAACGCGATCGCGAAGGACCCGGCGACGGGCTCGGCACTCGTCGGGCTCAACACGGCCACGGGTTACGAGCCCGGCGTGCAGGCCTGGTACGACATGTGGATCTCGCCCGACCCGACGCGGCAGGACGCGAGCGGCGTCCCGACGCGCCTGGCGTTCGGGCTCGAGGAGGTCTGGCAGAACGAGCTGACATCGCAGCCGATGAACGGCCCGACGACCTTCAAGGTAATCGGCCGCTACTTCTCCGACAAGGCGTGCATGGGCCTCAACCTCGGCCTACCCGCCTGCCCGACGACGCGTCCTCCGTTCGGCGGGACGACGACGCACCCGGACCAGCAGGTCGGCGCCTGGATCGCCGACGGCTCCGGCGGCGTCACGCTCGCGGTCGGGAACGACGGCGGCTTCTACCGCAACCACGTCGCCGCCGGCGGAGAGCTCGACAACGGCGGCTGGGGGAACGGCGACCAGACCGGCTTCAACACGCTCCTGCCGTACGACGTCGCGATGGCCGTCGACGGCACCGCGTACGCCGGCCTGCAGGACAACGGGCACATGAAGATCACGCCCGACGGCAAGCAGTACGAGACGTACGGCGGCGACGGCGGCTACGCCGAGGTCGATCCGTTCAACAGCAAGGTCGCTTACGAGGAGTACGTCTACGCCGCCATGAAGGTGACGACCGACGGCGGCAAGTCGTGGCGCTCGATCGACCCGAAGCTGACGAGCGCGCGCTTCATCACGCCGTTCGAGATGGACTCGCACAACGCGAGCCACCTCGTCGTCGGCGGGAACGAGATCGCGGAGACCACCTACGGGCCTGAGACGAACGGCCCCGATCCGAACACCGGCGTGTGCTTCATCAGCTGCTGGCAGAAGGTGTACGACCTCGGCACGCGCTCGAGCCCCGGCGATCCGGCCGCGCAGCCGCCCGCCACGGACCCGAACAGCGATCCGAACCTCACGACGTCCGCAATCGATGTCGAGGGCGACGCGGTGTACGCCGGCTTCTGCGGCGTCTGCGACATCCTCAACGCAAAGGTGAAGTTCAAGAGCGGGATCGCGACGAACGTCGGCGGCACGCTCCCGTCGAAGCGGATGACGTCGAACGGCTGGCACATCGCCGCCGCGCAGGGTCTGCCGAACCGGTTCGTCACGGCGATCGCGATCGACCCCAACAACATCCGCACGGTGTACGTCGCGCTCGGCGGCTACAGCCGGCGCTGGGTGCCGCCGGGCTCGCTCCAGGACCAGGGCGCGGAGGTCGGCGTGGGACACCTCTTCAAGTCCACCGACGCCGGCGCGACGTTCACGGACGTCTCGGGGAACCTCCCCGACGTGCCGGTCACGACGGTCGCCCTGCGCGGAGGCCAGATCGTCGTCGGCACGGACGTCGGCGTATTCGCGTCCGATGTCCGCGGCGGGACGACCTTCGCGGCGCTCACCGGCCTGCCGGTCGTGCCGATCAGCATGGTCAACCTGAAGCCGAACGACCCGGACACGCTCGTCGTCGCGACCTACGGCCGAGGGGTCTGGACATACCGGTTCGCCGACCCGCTGAAGCGGCCGCCCGCGCTCTCGTCGCCCGCATGCCCGAACTCGACCGACGCGCCCACGCTGCCCGCAGGCGCCCCCGTGGCAGGCCCGTACGGCTTCGAGCTCTCGGACGAGGGCTGGACCGCCGCGTCGACGAACCCGGCGCTCTCGCTGTGGAAGCGGACGCCGCCTGGGAACGCCTCGGTCGCGAGCTGGCAGGCATCGCCGTACAACGGCGCGGCCACCGGCTCGGTGATGACGACGCTGATCAGCCCGAAGCTCACGTGGACGGGCGGCTGGCTCTTCCTCGACTTCGCGAGTCGCGTCGACACTGAGCCCGGGTTCGACTACCTGTTCGTCGACTGGTCGTGCGACGGCGGCTCGTGGACGTCCGCGCCGTGGGTCTGGGATCCGGCCGCCGGCGGGTGGAGCGCCACGCGCGCGCTCACCGGCCAGAACGCGGGCTTCCCGCTCTACGACACGGAGAAGGTCGCGTTCGAGGCGCCGGCAGGCGCCGTGTGGATCCGCTTCCGCTTCGCGGCCGACGACCTGATCGGCTCGCCGCCCTACACCGGGGTCGCGGTCGACGACGTGATCGTGAAACGCTGAGCAGGTGTTCGAGCGCGTGACGATCTACGCCTCCGACCTCGACGCGTCGGAGCGGTTCTACGACACGGTGCTGGGCACGGTGGGCGGCGGGCGAGAGGATTTCTCGCTCGCCGCCGCAACCGACGCGCAGCCGGTGACGCGCCGCCTGCATATCGCGTTCTTCGCGCCGTCGCGCGAGCACGTGGACGAGTTCTGGCGCGCCGGGGCGAGCGCCGGCTACCGCGACGACGGCGCGCCCGGCCCGCGGCCGCAGTACCGCGAGGACTACTACGGCGGCTTCCTCCTCGACCCGGACGGCAACAGCGCAGAGGCCGTGCACCACGGTGATACCCGCCGGCGCACGCCCGGCCGGATCGACCACCTCTGGATCCGCGTCGCCGACGTCGCGGCGTCGACGCGGTTCTACGAGACCGTCGCCGCGCGGACGGGGTTCCGCATCCGGCCGCATACGCCGGACCGCACGCAGATCGCCGGTGAGGACGGCTCGTTCTCCGTCGTCAGCGGCGAGTCGACCGAGCACGTCCACATGGCGTTGCCGGCGGACGAGGACGACATGCTCGTGGATCCGGACGGCAACACCGTCGAGCTCGTCCGCCGCGGCCGCTGACCATGTCGGTCTGGGCCTCGATCCTCGTCACGATCGCCGGGCTCTACCTCGCGGAGTCGGTCCGCCGGAAGACGCGCGCGGAGATCGAGGCGCAGGTGGCCGAGCGGCGGCTCGCTGCATACGGCGCTGCGTGGGAGAAGACGAAGGTCGTGATGACGATGCGCGAGCACGCCGGCATGGGTGCTCCGAGCGCAACCGATCGTAGGAAGCTGTACGACGAGCTGACGACCTGGTACTTCCAGGAGGGCTACGGCATGGTCCTCGCCGAGGACACGCGCAACATCTACCTCACGGCCAAGGAGAACCTCACCTCGCCCGACGAGAAGCTGAAGCCCGCCGTCCTGCGAGAGCGGATCCTCGCGCTCCCGCCCGAGGCGCGGGAGGAAGCGCGCGGACGGGCCACCGTTCGCCAGTTCTCCCTCCTGCGCACCTCGATGCGTGCGGACCTCCTCGTGTTCACCGGCCCGTGGGGCGAGCCGCTGAACGCGGAGGACAAGGCGTTCCTCGACGCCTGCGGAGTTCGCCGGTGGCGGCGCCCGTGGCGCCCCTCGCCGTTCAAGAAGCGGGTCGACGACGAGTAGCGGGGCGTCAGCCGCGCGCGGCGACGAGCAGCAGCGTCATCGCGGCGCACCCGAGCATCGTTGCGGCGAGCACGAGCACGAAGATCCGCATCGAGATGACCATCAGCATCCTCCCTGGACGATGTCGCCGGCGGGGCCGTGCTTCGACGCGACGGCGGTGCCGACGACGCTCACGAGGCAGTAGTCGCCCGCCGAGGCGGAGGCGACCGTGACGTTGACGAGGCTCGCGTCGTAGCCCTGGAGGGCCGCGAGGTCGGCGCCGGCGTAGCCGCCGTGCTCGGCCGCGTACGCCTCGAGCGCGGGGATCGCAGCGCGGATCGAGTCCTGCGCCCCGGTCAGCGCCGCCTCGGGCGCGACCGCCGACTGCTGGAGCTGCTGCGCCGCCCGGGTGTCGACCTGCGTCACGGGTGCGGCCGTCGTCGTCGCGGGCGCGGCGAGCCGCAGGCCGAGGAAGACGCCGACCCCGCCGACGAGGGCGGCCACGAGCGCCGCGAGCTGCCAGACCTTGATCGTCACGCATGGAGGTATCGGCAGGTCGCGGTCTAGACTGGAGGGCGTGCCGATCGACCCGCTGAGCGAGGAGCAGCGCGAGATCCGCGACCTCGTGCGGACCCTGGCGCGGGAGCGGATCGCGCCGCGCGCCGCCGAGATCGACAAGAGCGCCGAGTTCCCGTGGGACGTCGTCGAGCTCTACCGCGAGAACGAGCTGTTCGGCGTCATGTACGACGAGGAGTACGGCGGGATCGGCGAGAGCTCGCTGATGACGCTCGTCACGATCGAGGAGCTCTCGAAGGTCTGCGCCACGAGCGGCCTGATCATCGCCGTCCAGGAGCTCGGCAGCCTCGGCATCAAGATCGCGGGCAGCGAGGAGCAGAAGCGGCGCTTCCTGCCGAAGCTCGCGTCGGGCGAGTGGCTCGCCGCGTACGCGCTCACCGAGCCTGGCTCCGGGTCCGACAGCGCCGCGATGCGCACGACCGCGCGCCTGGACGGCGGCGAGTACGCCCTCAACGGCGGCAAGCGGTTCATCACGAACGCGGGCGTCGCGCACGTCTACGTCGTGTTCGCGAAGACCGACCCGGCCGCGGGGCACCCGGGCATCTCGGCGTTCGTCGTCGAGGCGGACTCGCCCGGGTTCGAGGTCGGCCGCATCGAGCCGAAGATGGGGATCAAGGGCTCGACGACCGGCGAGATCTTCTTCAACGACTGCCGCGTCCCGGCGGAGAACCTGCTCGGCGAGGAGGGGGAGGGGTTCCGGATCGCGATGCGCATCCTCGACCGCTCGCGGCCGGGAATCGGCGCGCAGGGGCTCGGGATCGCGCAGGGCGCGACCGATTACGCGCTCGAGTACGCGAAGAGCCGCGAGACTTTTGCGCAGCCGATCGCGCAGCACCAGCTGATCGCCGGGATGCTCGCCGACATGGAGACGAAGTGCGAGGCCGCGCGCGGGCTGCTCTACAAGGTCGGGCAGCTGATCGACGAGGGCGCGGAGGGCCAGGAGCTGACGAAGCTGTCGGCGATGTCGAAGCTCTACTGCACCGACGTCGCGATGGAGGTCACGACCGACGCCGTGCAGGTGCTCGGCGGCTACGGCTACATCCAGGAGTACCCGGTCGAGCGCATGATGCGCGACGCGAAGATCACGCAGATCTACGAAGGCACGAACCAGATCCAGCGCCTCGTGATCGCGCGCGAGATGCTGAAGGAGAGCCGCGCGTTCCTCCTCGCGGGGGTCGGCTGATGGCGTCGCCCGCCGACGTGCAGCGCGAGCGCGCAGTCGACGTCCTCAAGCGCGCCTATGCGGAAGGGCGGCTCGAGCTGGAGGAGTTCGAGGCGCGCGCCGCCCGCGCGCTCGCGACCCGCTCGCACTGGGAGCTGAGGCTGCAGCTGCGCGGGTTGACGGCCGACGACGTGCAGCGCCGCGTCCGCAGGGGCGCGCGCATCGCCGGGGCGGTCGCCCTCTGGTGGTTCCTCAGCGTCTTCCTCGCCGTGACGTTCGTCGTCGCGCTGATCACGACGCACGGGTCGCCGTGGACGC
>DASXTR010000176.1:0-5705 GCA_036505325.1 Gaiellaceae bacterium | reverse complement strand
GCCGTGGTGGCGGACGTCGTGCTCGAAGTGCGCGCCGTACCAGACGACGACGTCCTGGTCGACGATCGACTCGCGGTTCACGAAGCGGTCGATCTCGGCCTCGGTGCCGGCGGCCGGATGGTCGTCGATCTGGTTCGCGCGATAGCGGACGGCCCAGAAGTCGCCCTTCCCGTACGCGTCGCCGGCGGCAGTGTGGTCGTGTGGGCCCGGCACGATCTCGTACCAGTGGCCGGCGCCGTCGCCCACGCGCCACCGGCGCTTGTGCGTCGCGTCGCGCAGTCGCTTCGTCTCCCATGCCAGGCGCTTCCATTTCGAGCCGCCGCCCAGTGCGGGGTCGTTGAACTCGTCGACGACGTTCTTCGCCTGGGCGACGTCGAAGTCGAAGCGCCAGTAGACGTGATGGTGGTGGACGTTGCACACGCACGACGAGCTCGTCGCACCGAAGAGGAAGCGCGGCCGGATCTCGCCGTTCGCGCGCAGCCGCCATTCGCTGATGTAGCGGTACCACCCCGCCTCGAGCTCGGAGACGAGCACGACGTCCTCGCCGGCGACGTAGACGCCGACGCCGAGGAAGTCGCCGATGTCGGAGCCGGTGTCGAAGATCGTCTTCGCCGGCGTCGTGCAGAGACGGAACCCGGGCGCGACGTCGGCCCCGTCCGCGTGGATCATTCCCTCCTGCCACTGCCAGTCGCGGTAGGGGCCGCACTTGTCGCCGTCGTAGCGGACGTTGAGGATCGGCACATGGGCCTGGTAGAGGACGCTGCGCCCGCGGTAGCTGACGTTGCGGAGCTCGATCCCCGAGCCCCAGAAGCCGGACGACGCCGCCGGGCGGGCCGCGATGAACTCCCAGAGGAGCGTGCTGCCGCGGCGAACGCGGACGCGGATGGTTCCCGGCGTCCCCTGGTCGGCCGTCATCTGGTCGGCCGCGGCGGCCACGCCGCAGACGGCCGCGGCCGCGAGCGACCGCGCGGGCGCGCGATCGACGAAGCGCACGACCCGCTTCTGCGCCAAGCTGACCGCGACGACCTCGTGCTTCGCCTTGCCCCCGTTCGTGGGGAGCAGCCCGACGGTCACGTGGCGCTCGCGGCTGCCGTCGGGCCGGTCGATGGGCACGTGCGGCGGCATCGGGCGGTACGGCTGCAGCTTCCCGTCGCGCAGCGCCTTGCCGAACTCGGCGCCCAGCCGCAGGACCTCGACGGCGTCCTCGAACTCCGCGTGCGTCACAGCGGGCTGCCGCGCCGACTCGACGACCTCGATCTTTTTCGGGTCCCGCACGTCCCCGTGCAGATCGAGGGTGCGGCCGCCGACGTAGTCGACGACCGTCGCCTGGAACCGGCTCGCCCGCGCGGGCCGCGCGCTCTTCTGCTCAGGCGGGTGGAGCCGCACCGAGAGCAGGCGGTGCTCGGCGTTGCCGAGCGCGCGGCGAAGCGTCCGCTCGACACCGGTCCGCACGCCTTGGAGCAGCGGCGCGGAGGGGTCGTACGGCTTGATCTCGACGGTCAGCTTCTGCGGCATCGCGCACCTCGAGCGATCGGGCCGCAGCAGGACGGTGACGGCGATCTTCGCCTCTCTACGCCTCCCACGCAACGCCGACGTGCGGAAAACCGGCAGACGGCTGCGAAGCTAGTTAGCTACCCGAGACGGAGGCGCGCGATCGCGCGAGCGGCGCGCTGTGACGCCACGGCGCGATTCCTCGGGGCCTTGACGCCCTCGGCAGAGCGGACGACGAATCGGAACGGGCCGAAGCGAGCGCCGTCGACCTTCGTGCCGACTGGGCTCTCGTTCGTGGGCATGCTCGACTCACGTCTCTTCATACGTGATCAGAGTACCCGATTGCCTCGGACATCACTCCACGGCGACCGCCCGCGACCGACCGTGCCAGGGCAAGGCACGCGCTCACCGCGCTCAGTGCAGCCACCGCGAACAGGATTCGCCAGACGCCGACCGTCCACTCCTCCGCGAGGTCGAGGCCGAGCGTCGCCGCCGCGCCGAACGAAACGAGCGCGGCAACTACCGTGAGCGCACGGAGCCCACCGAACATGCGTCGCACGAGTCCGTGACCTCCGGGCGCTACGAACGGGGCGAAGAACGCGGGCAAAGCGACGATGATCGCCGACGCGGCGTCGTGCTGAACGGTCACTCCGTACTCATGGAGAACGAGACCGGCGCCGACGATCGCGGCGGTGAGAATCGTGAGGAGCGCGACCGGCCACAGCACGCTGGGCCGCAACGTGAGATCCGCCACGAGCGTCCCGCGCAGCGCGTCGCGGAAGTCGCCCTGGGGATGAAGGTGCAGGCGGGCGACCGCCCACTCGTGCGCTCGCACCACGTCGTCGACCAGCACGACTGCCTCGACCACGAACGTGTCGGACGGGACGACGACCTCGACGTGGTAGCTCTCGCAGTCGGCCACGCCGGCGAGGTCCGCAGCCCAGCGTAGTTCGAGCAAGCCAAAGCTCTCCAGCACCGCCTCTATTGCGCCCTCGAGCCGTGTGGCAGCGCTGGTTGCGACACCCGTAGAGGTTCTCTCCTCGTACGCAAACTTGATGACGCGTCGCTCCAACGGCCGGTTCGCCAACGGTGCGAACAAGACGAATTGGTCGTCGAACCACGACACGGTCGCTTGGAGAACTTCGTCGGCGAACACGGCTTCCCACTGCCGAAGCGCCTCGCGCGAGGGCGGCTCGTCCGGGCGCGTGACACTCTCGCCGGCGATCTCACGGAGAGCCCGCCCCACCCATGGGTCAACCGTGTCGAAACCGACCTCGGCGAGTGCAATCGCGGCCTGCTGCTCGAGGTGCGCGCCTGTGATCGCGGCGTTCTGGTCACGCGTGAGCAGTGGAAGCGCCCTTCCGTCCTCGGCTCGAAGATCGAATCCCCGCAAGACGTCCTTCCGCAGCAGGGCCAGAGGAACGTAGTCGGGCGATCCCAGCGGCTCGCCTTCCAGTCGAGGGAACTGTGGAAACGTGAAGTCCACCGTCGTCGAGCGATGGATGCGGGCTCCGTCGAGAAACGTCACCGTTTCTACTCGCCGATGGACCCACGCCGCGGGATCGACGAGCAGCTCACCCAGCTTCGCTGCGGCCGCACCACTCGTCAGTGCGAGTTGCGTGCGGGGCCAAACGATCTCCGCCTCGTCATGTTGCGGTGTCCGCCGCCAAAGCACAAAACCAGTTTCCAGACGCGAACGGACGGTGGGGTCGCCCGGCGACGATCGGCTCTACGCGTCGGCCTCCCACGCAACGCCGACGTAGAAGGTGACGCCGGCGATCTTCGTGGCCGAACCGCGGAAGCGCACCGTCACCTCCTCGCCGTCGCCGCGCCGCACGCGCGTCGTGCCTTCATCGGCGCGCCCCTCCGCGACCGCCAGGTACTCGCGCAGCGCTTCCCGCGGGTCGACCGCGAGCTCGCCGATCCGGCGCGAGACGATCTCGTCCCGGTCGTAGCCGAGCAGCTTGCATGCCTGCCCGTTCACGGCGACGTAATGGCCGTCGGCGTCGAACACGAAGACGGCGATCGGGGCGTGGTCGATCGCCTCGCCGAGCAGGGCGATCTGAATCAGAGGATCGCTTCGAGTTGCCGCTGCGCCCACCCTCGACCATTGTGGATCCGCAGGGCGCTCGCGCTCGTCACTCGTTCGGGGGATTCGGATCGCTACCCTCCACGCCGTGCCGCGTACCGACCAGCTCGCATACCGCGACGACCTGCGCAACGTCGCGATCGTCGCGCACGTCGACCACGGGAAGACGACCCTCGTCGACGCGATGCTTTGGCAGTCCGGCTCGTTCCGCGAGAACCAGGACGTCAACGAGCGCGTCATGGACTCGATGGACCTCGAGCGCGAGAAGGGGATCACGATCCTCGCCAAGAACACCGCCGTGCAGCGCGGCGACCTCAAGATCAACATCATCGACACGCCCGGGCACGCCGACTTCGGCGGCGAGGTCGAGCGGGGGCTGACGATGGTCGACGGCGTGCTCCTCCTCGTCGACGCGAGCGAAGGGCCGCTTCCTCAGACGCGCTTCGTCCTGCGCAAGGCGCTCGAGCGGCGGCTGCCCGTCGTCCTCGTCGTGAACAAGATCGACCGGCCGGACGCGCGCATCGAGGAGGTCGTCAACGAGGTGTACGAGCTCTTCCTCGACCTCGACGCTTCCGAGGATCAGATCGAGTTCCCGATCGTGTACGCGATCGCGCGCGACGGCCGGGCTGGGCTCGAGCCCGACGCGCTGGCCGACGACCTCGAGCCGCTCTTCGAGACCTTGCACGAGACGATCCCTGCGCCCTCGTACGACCCGGAGCACCCACTGCAGGCACTGGTCACGAACCTCGACGCGTCGCCGTACGTCGGCCGCCTAGCGCTCTTGCGCGTTCGCCACGGAACGCTGAGGAAGGGCGAGCAGATAGCGTGGTGCCGCGCCGACGGGTCGATCGAGAACGCGCGCGTCACCGAGCTCTACACGACCCAGGCGCTCGAGCGCGTGCCGACGGACGAGGCCGGCCCCGGCGACATCGTCGCGCTCGCTGGATTGCCGGACGTGACGATCGGCGAGACGATCGCGGACCCCGAGGATCCGCGGCCGCTGCCGGTGACCGCGGTCGACGAGCCCTCGCTGTCGATCACGATCGGGATCAACACGAGCCCGCTCGCGGGGACCGAGGGGACGAAGCTCACCGCGAGCCTCGTCAAGCAGCGGCTCGACCAGGAGCTCGTCGGCAACGTGTCCTTGCGCGTCCTCCCCACGTCCCGCCCGGACGCGTGGGAGGTGCAGGGCCGCGGCGAGCTGCAGCTCGCGGTGCTGACGGAGATCATGCGGCGCGAAGGCTTCGAGCTCACCGTCGGCAAGCCTGAGGTGCTCGTCCGCGAGATCGACGGCAAGCGGCACGAGCCGGTCGAGCGGGTCGCGATCGACGTCCCGGAGGACTACGTCGGCGTCGTCACGCAGCTGCTCGCGCTGCGCAAGGGACGCATGCAGCAGATGGTGAACCACGGCACCGGCTGGGCGCGCATGGAGTATCTCGTCCCCGCCCGCGGGCTGATCGGATTCCGAACCGAGTTCCTGACTGAGACGCGCGGGTCGGGGATCATGCACCACGTCTTCGAGCGCTGGGAACCGTGGCACGGTGAACTGCGCACGCGCCCGAGCGGGAGCCTCGTCGCCGACCGCCGCGGCCAGGCGACCGGCTTCGCGATCGAAAACCTGCAGGAGCGCGGCTCGCTCTTCATCTCGCCCGGCGACGAGCTGTACGAGGGAATGATCGTCGGCGAGAACGCACGCAGCGAGGATCTCGACGTGAACGCCTCCAAGCCGAAGAAGCTGACGAACATGCGTGCCGCTTCCGCCGACGAGCTCGTGCGTCTGATCCCGCCGCGGCCGCTCTCGCTCGAGCAGGCGCTGGAATTCATCCGCGAGGACGAGGCCGTCGAGGTGACGCCGAAGTCGATCCGCCTGCGCAAGGTCGAGCTCACCGCGTCGAAACGCCAGTCGATGGCGTCGCGCCGCAAGCGCGAGCGCGAAGCCGCAACGGCCTGACGCCCATGGAAGTCGTTGACCCACCAAACCGCGGAGGTGGCGGCGGCGGGTTGGTGCCCGACTGGGCGTGATGGGCCAAGCGAGCTGCGCCGCGCCGAGGGCGTCCAGGCGGGTGCCACCACGACGCCGCCTCCGGAGCGACAAGACAGGCCCTGCGGGCGAATCCGTTCGCCT
>DASXTR010000175.1:0-14840 GCA_036505325.1 Gaiellaceae bacterium | reverse complement strand
GAGGTGCCAGCGAGAGTCCTCGACGCAGTAGCGGGTCTCGTCGCCGCTTGCGAGCGTGACGTTGCTCAGGCCGGTCGGCGCGTCGGCGTACGTGTCGTTGACGCGGTGCCACGTCTCGACGTTCTTGGCCGCGACCCACAGTCGGGTGTCGGCGACGTCGTTCCGGACCTGAGTCGGCGAGGTCGCCGATCGCCCGCGCGTCGCCTGCCCGTAGAGGAACAGGCTCACCGCGACGGCGACGAGCAGGAAGAGGCTCCGGACGACCATGTCCCCTCATCGGCACGAACCGGCGGATCCTGGAGACCCGCGGCGGGGCTGTTCAGGCGCCATCGTCGACACGACGTGCTCGACGGCCACCCAGCAGGCCGAGCGACAGACGGTTGATCAGCCGCCGGCGGCGTTCCCGCCGCTCACGTTGGATTCGCCTCCACGCCTCGTGGCGCGCGAGGTACTCCATGAGCTTGTCGCGGGGATCCTCTTCGGCGAGCCGCCGCTCCACGCGCTCGTAGTCCTCGTCCGTCGGCTCAATCCTCTTCATCGTCGTCCCTCACGTGCTCGAGAATCTCGTCGAGCTTCTCGTCCATCGCCATCAGCTTGTTAATGATGCCAGTCAACATTTCGCTGTCCAGGACGGGCGGCTCGCGCTTCCACCACACGCCGTGATGGTCGCGAGCCGCCGCCGATGCGACAAGTGTCCGCTCAGGCCGCGGCCGCGGCGGGCGACCCGGCCTTCGTGAAGACCAGGTCGCCGTTCTGCGCGTCGACGCGCACCGTGTCCCCGTCGTGGAAGTCGCCTTCCAGGAGGCGCAGCGCGAGCGGGTTCTCGAGCAGCCGCTGGATGGCTCGCTTCAGCGGGCGGGCGCCGTAGGTCGGGTCCCACCCCGCGTCGGCGATCGCGTGCTTCGCCTCGTCGGTCAACTCGAGCTCGAGGCCGCGCTCCGCGAGCCGCTCGCGCAGCCGTCCGAGCTGGAGCTCGACGATCTCGCCGAGCTGCTCACGCGAGAGCGCCTCGAACACGACGATCTCGTCGATGCGGTTCAGGAACTCGGGCCGGAAGACCTCGCGCATCTGCTCCTCCGAGCGGACGTTCGAGGTCATGATCAGCACGGCGTTGCGGAAGTCGACCGTGCGGCCCTGGCCGTCGGTCAGCCGCCCGTCGTCGAGCACCTGCAGCAGCACGTCGAACACCTCGGTGTGCGCCTTCTCGATCTCGTCGAGCAGGACGACGCTGTACGGGCGCCGGCGAACCGCCTCGGTGAGCTGGCCGCCCTCGTCGTAGCCGACGTAGCCGGGAGGCGCGCCGACGAGGCGCGAGACCGTGTGCCGCTCCTGGTACTCCGACATGTCGAGCCGCACCATCGCGCGCTCGTCGTCGAACATGAACTCCGCGAGCGCGCGCGCGAGCTCCGTCTTGCCGACGCCGGTCGGGCCGAGGAAGACGAACGAGCCGATCGGCCGGTTCGGGTCCTGCAGGCCCGTGCGCGCGCGCCGCAGCGCGTTCGCGACCGCCCGCACCGCCTCGGCCTGGCCGACAACGCGCTGGTGGAGCCGCTCCTCCATGTGGATCAGCTTCTCGGTCTCGCCCTCGAGCAGGCGGTCGACCGGGATGCCCGTCCAGCGCGCGACGGTCACGGCGACGTCGTCCTCGTCGACCTCCTCCTTGACCATCGGGTTCTCGGGCGCCTCGCGCGACGCGAGCTCCTGCTCGAGCGCGGGAATCTCGCCGTAACGGATCTCCGCCACGCGCTGGAGGTTCCCCTCGCGCTCGGCGCGCTCGGCCTCCATCCGCAGCTCGTCGATCTTGCGTGTGATCTCCTTCACGCGCTCGAGGTGCTCCTTCTCCCGCGCCCAGCGCGCGGCGAGTGCGTCGCGCTCCTCCTTCGCCTCCGCGAGCGCGCGCTCGACCGGCTCGCGCACGTCCGGCGACTCGTTCGCCATCGCCGCGAGCTCGATCTCGAGCTGCATCACGCGGCGGTTGGCCTCGTCGAGCTCGAGCGGGCTGGAGTCGATCTCGATGCGCAGCCGCGAAGCGGCCTCGTCGACGAGGTCGATCGCCTTGTCGGGCAGGAAGCGGTCGGCGATGTAGCGGTGCGAGAGAACCGCGGCCGCGACCAGCGCGGCGTCGCGGATGCGCACGCCGTGGTGCGCCTCGTAGCGCTCCTTCAGGCCGCGCAGGATCGCGATCGTGTCCGCCACCGACGGCTCGCCGACGAACACCGGCGCGAACCGCCGCTCGAGCGCCGCGTCCTTCTCGATGTGCTTGCGGTACTCGTCGAGCGTCGTCGCGCCGACGCAGCGCAGCTCTCCGCGTGCGAGCATCGGCTTGAGGAGGTTCGCCGCGTCGACGGCACCCTCGGCGGCGCCGGCGCCGACGATCGTGTGCAGCTCGTCGATGAAGAGGATGATGCGCCCCTCGCTCGTCTTGATCTCGGTGAGCACCGCCTTCAGGCGCTCCTCGAACTCGCCGCGGTACTTCGAGCCGGCGAGCAGCGCTCCGATGTCGAGCGCCCACACGCGGCGGTCCTTCAGCCCTTCGGGCACGTCGCGCGCGACGATGCGCTGCGCCAGCGCCTCGGCGATCGCGGTCTTGCCGACCCCGGGCTCGCCGATCAGCACCGGGTTGTTCTTCGTGCGGCGCGACAGGATCTGGATCACGCGGCGAATCTCCTCGTCGCGGCCGATCACCGGGTCGAGCTTCCCCTGCTCGGCCGCCTCGGTCAGGTCGCGCCCGAACTTCTCCAGCGCCTGGTAGCTGCCCTCGGGGTCCTGCGACGTGACGCGCTGCCCGCCGCGCACCTTCTTCACCCACGCGAGGATCTCGTCGCGCGGAACGGGCTCGAGCGCGAGGAACAGGTGCTCGGTCGAGACGTAGTCGTCCTCGAGCTGCGCGCGCTCCTTGTCGGCCTGGTCGAGCACGCGGCTGAAGCGCGCCGACAGGCCGGGCTGCTGCTGACCGCCCTGCGCGCTCGGCAGGTTGGCGAGCTTCTCCTCGGCGTCGGCGCGCAGGCCCTGCCAGTCGGAGAAGAGGTCCTGGTCGAGCAGCGCGAGCAGCAGGTGCTCGGGGTGGAGCTCGGGGTTGCCACGGCGGCGCGCCAGCTCCTGTGCGGCGGCGACGGCCTCCTGGCTCTTGATCGTCAGCCTGTTGAAGTCCATTTACCTCTCTCTGGTCGGAACCGGTGGCTCGGGTGGTCGGTACAGAACGAGCTCACGCCGGTACTGCCGGTGCACCTCGTTCAATGCTTCGCGCATCTCGGACTCCATGCGCTCGAGGCGCCGGCGCATGCGCCGCAGCTCGTCCTCGAGGTGCAGCACACGTTCGACGCCGGCGAGGTTGAGGCCGAGCTCGGTCGTCAGCCGCTGGATGAGGCGCAGCCGGGCGATGTCGGCTTCGGAGTAGAGCCGCGTGTTCCCGGCCGTGCGCTTCGGCCGCACGAGGCCCTTCTGCTCGTAGATGCGCAGCGTCTGCGGATGCATCCCGACGAGATCGGCCGCGACGCTGATCATGTAGCGCGGACGGTCGTCCATCACGGGCGCACCTTCTTCACGACGCGGCGCGCGACGGGAATCCCGAGCGGCGCGGCGATCACGGCGAGTCCGGCGCCGGTGCGGCCGCGCGCGATCAGCGCGAAGCCGAGCGCGTCCGCGGCGAGGACGCCGATCAGCGTCCCGCCCGCGCCTGCGAGCCTGCGGCCGAGCTCCTGGGTGTCGACGTTCGAGCTCACGAGAACAACCTCTCGCGCGGGTTCTTGTTCGACGCCTGCTGCAGCTGCTCGACGGCTTCGCGCTCCTTCTTCGTCAGCTTCGACGGGACCTCGACGCGTACGCGCGCGAGCAGGTCGCCGCGGCCGTCGCCCTTCAGCTTCGGCGCGCCGCGGCCCTTCACGCGCAGGAGCTTCCCGTCCTGCGCGCCCGACGGGATCTTCAGGGACACCGGGCCGTCCGGCGTCGGGATCTCGACCTTCGCGCCGAGCGCGGCCTCGCTGAACGTGACCGGGACCTCGAGCACGAGGTCGTCGCCGCGGCGCTCGTAGAGCTTCGACGGCTCGACGCGCGTGACGACGTACAGGTCGCCCGCCGGCGCGCCGCCGTAGCCGGCCTCGCCCTTGCCCTTCAGCTTGATGCGCGTGCCGTCGCGGACGCCGGCCGGGATCTTCACCGTGTAGCGCTTCGTACGCCGCTCGCGGCCGGAGCCGTGGCAGGTCGGGCACGGCGTCTCGACGATCGTGCCGTTGCCGCGGCAGCGCGGACACGGCTGCTGCAGCGCGAAGAGGCCCTGCGACGTCGCGACGACGCCGGTCCCGTCGCACTCGGGACAGCGCTTCGGCGCCGTCCCGGGTGCCGCGCCCGTGCCGTGGCACGTGTGGCACGCCAGCTCGAGCTGTACCGGAACCTGGACCTGCGCACCGCGCAGCGAATCCTCGAACGACACGCGCACCTCGACCTCGACGTCGTTGCCGCGCTGGCCGCGCTCCGGCGCGGCCTGCCGGCCGCCGCGGTTGAAGAGGCCGCCGAAGATGTCGCCGAGATCGAAGTCGCCGAAGTCGTACGACGTCGGCCCAGGACCGGGACGGCCGTTCGTCGAGCCCATCACGTCGTAGCGCTTGCGCTTGCCGGGATCGGCCAGGACGTCGTAGGCGGCCTGCACCTCCTTGAACCGCGCCTCGGCCTCCGCATCACCCGGGTTCTTGTCCGGGTGGTACTGGCGGACGAGCTTGCGGTACGCCTTCTTGATCTCGTCCTGCGACGCGTTCTTCGAGACGCCCAGCGATTCGTAGAGCGACTTAGCCATCGGTCTGTCCGGAGGACACGACGACCCGCGCGGGGCGCAGGACACGGTCTCCGAGCTTGTATCCCTTCTGCAGCACCTGGATGACGGCGCCCTCCTCGGCCTCGGACGGCTGCGAGAGGAGCGCCTCCTGTGTGTGCGGATCGAACGTGCCGTCGGTCTCGACCTCGACGAGGCCCTCGCGCGCGAGCGCGTCCGCCAGCGAGCGGTGGACGAGGCGCACGCCCTCCTCGAGCGTTGCCTCCTCGTGCGCGTTCGCCGCGACGAGCGCGCGCTCGAGGTCGTCGAGCACGGGGAGCAGCTCCTTGACGAGCCGCTCCGCGGCGCGCGCGACCAGGTCGCCCTGGTCGCGCGCCACCCGCTTCTTGTAGTTCGCGAAGTCGGCCTGCGAGCGCTGCAGCGCGTCGAGATACTCGTCGCGCTGCCGCGTCACCTCCGCCAGCTCGTCGACCTGCGCACCCGGATTCATCGGGGGAACCTCCCGGTTCCCCCGAACCCCCTCCACTGGTCCGCTATCGCGGACATTCGGCTTCGCCTCATCGACGTGCTCGTCCATTACGAGGTCTTGGCCTCCTCGTCGACGACCTCGTAGTCGGCGTCCTCGATCACCTCGTCGTCCGGGGTCGAGCCACCGTCACCCGAGGGCGGCGGCGTCTGGGACGAGGCCTGCGCGTACATCTGCTGCGCGGCCTGCGTCCACGCCTCCTGGAGCGCGTCGGTCTTGGCCTTGATCTCGCTCACGTCGGCCGACTCGAGGACCTGGCGGAGCTCCATGATCCGGCCCTCGACGGTGCCGGCGAGCGACGAGTCGATCTTGTCGCGGTGCTCCTTGAGCGACTTCTCTGTCTGGTAGGCCAGCGACTCCGCGTGGTTGCGGGCGTCCGCGAGCTCGCGCAGCTTGTGTGCCTCGCCCGCGTGGTCCTCGGCCTCGCGGATCATGCGCTCGACCTCGTCCTCCTTGAGGCCCGAGCCGCCGGTGATCTGGATCTTCTGCTCGTTGCCGGTGCCGAGGTCCTTCGCCGACACGTGGATGATCCCGTTCGCGTCGATGTCGAAGGCGACCTCGATCTGAGGCATGCCGCGCGGCGCGGGCGGGATCCCCACCAGGTCGAACTTGCCGAGCGTCTTGTTGTACATCGCCATCTCCGACTCGCCCTGGAGGACGTGCACCTGCACCGACGGCTGGTTGTCGTCGGCGGTCGTGAACGTCTCCGCCTTGCGTGTTGGGATGGTCGTGTTGCGCTCGATCAACTTCGTCATCACGCCGCCCTTGGTCTCGATGCCGAGCGAGAGCGGGGTGACGTCGAGGAGCAGCACGTCCTTGACCTCGCCCTTGAGCACGCCGCCCTGGATGGCCGCGCCGACGGCGACGACCTCGTCCGGGTTGACGCCCTTGTGCGGGTCCTTGCCGACGAGCTCCTTGACCTTCGCCTGCACGGCGGGCATGCGGGTCATGCCGCCGACGAGGACGACGTGATCGATGCCCGACGCCTCGAGGCCCGCGTCCGCGAGGGCCTGCTTCGTCGGCTGCACGGTCCGCTCGAGCAGCGCGTGCGCGAGCTCCTCGAGGTTGGCGCGCGTGAGCTGTAGGTCGAGGTGCTTCGGCCCCTCGGACGTCGCGGTGATGAACGGCAGGTTGATCTGCGTCGTCATCGTGGACGAGAGCTCGATCTTGGCCTTCTCCGCCGCCTCGTACAGGCGCTGGAGCGCCATCGGGTCGGCGCCGAGATCGACGCCCTGGTCGCGCTTGAACTCCGCGATCATCCAGTCGACGACCGCCTTGTCGAAGTTGTCGCCGCCGAGGTGGTTGTCACCGGCGGTCGACTTGACCTCGAAGACACCCTCGGAGAGCTCGAGCACCGACACGTCGAACGTGCCGCCGCCGAGGTCGAAGACGAGGATCGTCTGGTCGGATTCCTTGTCGAGCCCGTACGCAAGCGCGGCCGCGGTCGGCTCGTTGATGATGCGGACGACGTTGAGGCCGGCGATCTTGCCGGCGTCCTTCGTCGCCTCGCGCTGGGCGTTGTTGAAGTACGCGGGCACGGTGACGACCGCGTCCACGACCTCCTCGCCGAGGTACGCCTCGGCGTCCGCCTTCAGCTTCTGGAGGATCATCGCGCTGATCTCCGGCGGCGCGTACTCCTTGCCGCCGGCCTTCACGCGCACGTCCTCGTTGGGGCCCTTCACGACCTCGTACGGCACGATGGTCATCTCCTCGGTGACCTCGTCGTACTTGCGGCCCATGAAGCGCTTGATCGAGAAGATCGTGTTCTGCGGGTTGGTGACCTGCTGCCGACGGGCCGGGGCGCCGATCAGGCGGTGGCCGTCCTTCGTGAACGCGACGACCGACGGGGTCGTGCGACCGCCCTCCGCGTTCGCGATCACGGTCGGCTCGCCGCCCTCGAGGACGGCCATCGCCGAGTTCGTCGTGCCCAGGTCGATGCCGATCGTCTTTGCCACTGATGCGTCTCCTTTGGGGTGGTACTGAGAAAATCTAAGCGCCTTTATAGCAGATCTATCGCCCTCCGCCGTGGGATACTCGGGCCGTGGACGACGAGGACGTGCGGCGCGACCTGGAGGCGACGGTGGCGGCCCGGCGCGAGCTCGGGCCCTCCCACGACAAGGAGCTGATCGAGGGCTTCCTGGAGCGGATCGACAAGGAGATCGACCGCCGGGTCGACGAGCGCATCCGCCGGCAGCGGCCGCGGGGCCCCATGTCCTCTCCGCTCAACCCGGCGACCATCGGGTCCTGCGTTCCGCTGGTCCTGTTCGCGGGCATCTTCGGCCACGCGTGGGGTGTCGCGGCTATTGCCGCCGCGCTCGCGATCGTCTTCGCTATCGCGTCGCGCCGATGAGGGCGCCGCCGGCGACGACCAGTACGGCGCCGAGCGCGAGCCTCCTCCCCACGCCCTCGGTGCGGCGGAGGACCAGGGCCGAGAGGCCCACGCCCCAGAGCGACTCTGTCGCGACGAGCGGCGAGACGACGGTCACCCGCCCGCGGAAGTAGGCCTCGAACAGGCACAGGTAGGAGACGCCGAAGAGGATTCCGGCGGGCGCGAGCCGGCGGACCTCGTCCCGGCGCGGCGGCCCCGCCGCGGCGAGGGCAACGATCGTCCCGGCGACGAGTGTCGCGGCGGCTGCCGTCTCGGGGTTGGCGTGCGCGTGGAGCGCGCGGACGAGCGCGTCGCGGCTCGCGAAGAGCACCGTCGCGCCCACGGCGTACAGCAGCGCGACGGCCCGGACGTGCTCGGGTCGGTCGCGCTCCCAGACGAGCGCGATCCCGCCGCCGACGACGAGCACCGCGCCGGCGACGAGCGGGGGCTTCAGCGGCTCGTCGAGCAGCAGGACCGCAAGGACGACGGCGACGAGGGGAGCCGTGCCGACCGCGACGGAGCTCCGCGCGGGACCGGCCTCGCGGATCGAGAGCGCGAACAGGATCTGCGAGGCTCCGGGGGCGACGAGACCCGCGAGGAAGAACGGCCAGGCATCGGCCCAGCCGCCGCGGGGCAGAGCCGCGGCCAGCGCGATCGCGAGCGCGGGCAGCATGGTCGCGACGGCGGCGGTTTCCGCGCGCATCCCCTTGATCCCCATGCGGACCGCAACCGTCATCGCGCCGAAGAGGGCCGCCGAGAGCAGCGCGAGGACGACGACCGTCATGCGCGCCGCACGAGCCGGACGAGGACGGCGGCCGCCGCGGGCTCCGCGAGCACGATTCCGGCCATGATCACCGCGCACCCGGCCCAGCCCGCCGCGCCGAGGCGGTCGCCGGCGAGCGTGTAGCCGAAGAGCGCGGCCCACACGGGCTCGAGCGTGAACACGAGCGCGGTGCGCGTCGCGGAGGTGCGCCGTTGCGCCCACGTCTGGGCGAGGAACGCGAGCGCGCTCGCGAAGACGCCGGTGACGATCAGCGCGCCCCAGACCGTCCAGCCGTGCGGCGTCTCCAGCTGCGGGATCGCGACGAGGCCGAGGCCGGCGAACGCCGCGAGCATCTCGACGAGCGTGAACGCGATCGCGTCGTAGCGCGGGGCGTAGCGCTCCATCAGGACGATCTGCAGCGAGTAGACCGCCGCGCCTGCGAGGACGAGGAGATCGCCGGCCAGATCACCGCCGTGGACGCCCGAGAGCAGCGCGAGCCCCGCCGTGGCGAGCGCGACGCCGGCCCACGCAGCGAGGCCGACGCGGATCCGGAAGAGCGCGAGCGCGATCAGCGGCGTCAGGACGACGTACATCCCGGTCACGAAGCCCGCGCGCGACACGCTCGTCCGCTGGAGGCCGGCGGTCTGGAGCACGTAGCCGGCCGCGAGCAGCAGCCCGGCGAAGATCGCCGCCCAGGTGCCGGCGCGGCCGAGCGTCCGCACGCGGCGCGCGCCCGGGACGGCGAGCGTCGCCGAGGCGATCGCGAACCGCAGCGCGAGGAACGCGAACAGTGGGTAGATCGCGACCGCGTCCTTCACCTGGACGAACGTCACACCCCAGACCGCCGTGACCGCGACGAGCGCGAGCAGCGCCCTCATCGCGCCTCGCGCGCGATGCGGGCGAGCCAACGGCGGCGGATGAGCGCAGAGAACGGGCCGACGACGCGCCAGTAGCGCAGGAACGCGCGTCGCGCCGCATCGTCGGTCGCCGCGACGCGCGTCTCCGTCGTCAACGTCTTGCCGTCGGCGCGGAAGTCGGCGGCCATACGCACGGTGCCCGGCGGGGCGTCATGGAAGCTGCTGATCCCGCCCCGCGGCCGCCACGGCGTGCCCGACGCACCGAAGACGACTTCGCCCTCGCGCCGCGCCAGCTCCTCGAAGCGCATTCGCGCGAAGGCATCGGCGACCGTCCCGCGGCCGCGCAGCCCGCGGAGGCGGAAGAGCGCGCGGACCAGGGGATCGGCCGCGACGGGTGTCGCGAGCGCAACGGCGATGGCCCGCTCGGGATCGAGCGCGAGCTCGATCGCGTGCACCTCGTGCACGTCGTAGGCCGGAAGCACCTCGTCGATCGCCGCCACGGCGGCGATTCAACCAGCGCTACATGTTCTGCGAGCCGGGGCCTCCGTCGTCGGCGTCGGTGCCGCCCTCGTCGTCCAGCGCCGTCTCCGGCTCGTCCGTCGTGCCGAGCGACTCGCCGCCGCCGCGGTCCTCGTCCTCCGGGATGACCTCGCTCACGTCGCCCACGGCTCGTCCTCCTGCTCCTCCGGCTCGATCGTTCCGAGCTCGTCCTCGGCCTCGTCCTCGTCGCTCGAGTCCTCGCCGGTCTGCCAATCGGTGTCGCTCACCTTTGCCTCCTGGGTGGGTCCGGCTACCTTTGCCCTGATGGACGCGCTCGACACCTTTGGACGGCCGCTCCGCGACCTGCGGATCTCGGTCACCGACAGATGCAATTTCCGGTGCGTCTACTGCATGCCGCGTGAGGTCTACGGGCGCGACTACAGGTTCCTCGAGCGGCGCGAGCTGCTGACCTTCGAGGAGATCGCGCGCGTCGCGCGCGTGTTCGTGTCGCTCGGCGTGTCGAAGCTCCGCATCACCGGCGGCGAGCCGCTCGTCCGTCGCGACCTGGAGCGTCTCGTGGCGATGCTCGCGGAGCTCGACGTCGACCTCACGCTGACGACGAACGGCTCTCTGTTGCCTGCAAAGGCAACAGCACTGGCGCAGGCGGGGCTGCGACGCATCACGGTCTCGCTCGACTCGCTCGACGAGGTCACGTTCCGCGCGATGAACGACGCCGACTTCCCCGTCGCGCGCGTGCTCGACGGAATCGACGCCGCGCGCGCAGCCGGGCTCCCGGTGAAGGTGAACTGCGTGGTGAAGCGCGGCGTGAACGACGGCGACGTCGTCGAGATGGCGCGGTGGTTCCACGGCACTGGCGTCACCCTCCGCTTCATCGAGTACATGGACGTCGGGAACACGAACGGCTGGCGGCTCGACGACGTCGTGCCCGCGTCGGAGATCGTCCGCGCGATCGACGCCGAGCTGCCGCTCGAGCCCGTCGAGCCCGCGTACCGCGGCGAGGTTGCACGCCGCTGGCGCTTCCGCGACGGCGGCGGCGAGATCGGCGTGATCGCGTCGGTCACGCAGCCGTTCTGCGGCGACTGCACGCGCGCCCGGCTCTCGGCCGAGGGCCGTCTCTACACGTGCCTCTTCGCCGTCCGCGGCCACGACGTCCGCGCGACGCTGCGCGCCGGCGCCACCGACGAGGAGCTGGCGCGCGACCTCCGCGCTCACTGGTCGCGACGAACCGACCGCTATTCGGAGCTCCGAAGCGCGCAGACGGCCGACCTCCCGAAGGTCGAGATGAGCTACATCGGCGGCTGACCCCCGGTGCCAGGCACCGGCGGTGCGCCGCGCCGCGCAGCCGGACGAGAATCGTCGGAACCACCCTGAAACCGCGACTGTCCGCCCGTTGGAGACATGCCTCTGCGAGCCATGTCCCGGGTGCCAGGCACCGTTGTGGAACCGTGACAAGTGTGCGCCGAATGTGTGACGTGGGGTGCGGTGCGCGGAATCGGCGGCTACCGTCGAGGGATCGGTCGTCCGCATCGCATCGAGGTTCCCGGCGGGATGTATCACGTTGCCACGCGTGGCAACAACAAGCACGCGATCGTGCGGACCGACGTGCACCGGAACCTGTGGGTGAAGCACGTCACGCGAATCACGCGCGCCTACGGCTGGGTCGTCTTCGCGTGGTGTCTGATGACGAACCACTATCACCTCGTGCTGCAGATCGGCGACCGCGGGCTGTCGAACGGGATGCGCGACCTCAACGGTCCGTTTGCGCGTGAGATGAACAAGAGGCTCGGCCGCTGCGACCACTGGTTCGGCAAGCGCTTCTGGTCGGAGTGCTTCGAGACGGACGCGCATCTCCTGAACGCCTGCCGGTACACGGACCTGAATCCCTGCGAAGCCGGGATGTGCGAGCACCCCGGCGAATACGTCTGGGGCGGGTACCGCGCCGCCGTCGGCATCGAGCTGCCGGCGCCGTTTCACGACGTCCACGGGCTCCACCGCCTCTGCGGCGCGACGACCCCGCGGGAGGGCGCCACGGCCTACGCGGAGTTCGTGCTCTCCGAGCTGCAACGGCGCCGCGCCGCAGCCGCCTGACGCACACCCCCGCAGCCCACCGTTTCGGGGGACGCGGGGGCGCCGAAGCCGCATCTACAATCGGCGGTCGTGTCCGCGGTCGCCGTAGTTGGTCAGCGCTATCTGCCTCGCGGCTGGCGCGACCTCGCGCTCCAGTTCGGGATCTGGTTCGGCTTCCTGGCGGCCTACCAGGTCGTGCGCGGGATGGCCGACCGCAGCCCCGCCGAGGCGTTCGCGAACGGCCTCAGGGTCGTCAGCTTCGAGACGAGCTTCTCGCAGCAGCTCTGGGAGCTCTCGCTCCAGCAGTTCGTCTCGACGAAGGAATGGCTCGCGCCGATCGTCTCGTGGACTTACTGGAACTCCGAGTTCACCGTCCTCGGCCTCGCGCTGCTGTGGATCTACCTGCGGCGCCATGACGCCTTCACCCGCTTCCGGAACGCGATCCTGCTCGCGAACGTGCTTGGCCTCGTCGGCTACGTCCTCGTGCCGATGGCGCCGCCGCGCCTCCTCGGCGTCGGGTTCGTGAACCAGCACCGCGATGGGCTCCTCACGATCGCTGCCAACCCGTACGCGGCCATGCCGAGCCTCCACGCGGCCGACGCGCTGATTCTCGGCATCGTGCTAGCGGTCATCTGCCGGAACTGGTGGTCGAAGGCATTCTGGGGCCTGTGGCCCGCGTGGGTCTGGTTTGCGGTGATGGCGACCGGCAACCACTTCTGGCTCGACTGCGTGGCGGGGATGGTCGTCGCGCTCGTGGCGATGAGCGCGATCTACGGCCGCCCGGTGCGGGCCGCGATTGCCGCTCGCCGACGGTAACCGGCCGCCCGCCGATGCGGAGCCTTCGGCCGCGGGGGACGCTGGTACGGTCCGCCGCGTGAGCAGAGCAGCCGCGATCAAGCACGGCTACACCACCGGTGCCCGCTTGCTCGCGTCGCGCTCGATCACCGGCCTCGCGCGCACGCGCGTCACGCCGAACGCACTGACGACGAGCGGAGTGCTCCTCTGCGGAGTCGCATCGATCCTCGTCCTGTTCGAGAACCGGCACGAGATCACGTTCTACTGGCTCGCGGCGACCGTCTTCGTCATGGGCTCCCTGCTCGACGTCCTCGACGGCGCCCTCGCGCGCGCTGGCGGGAAGACGACGCCGTTCGGCGCATTCCTGGACTCGACGACCGACCGGGTCAGCGAAGGGTTCATGCTGACGGCGATCGCGTTCGTGCTCGCGCGGCACCACCACCCGGTGTTCGTCGCCGTCGCCGTGAGCGCCGTCGCCGGCTCGTTCCTCGTCTCGTACACCCGCGCCAGGGCGGAGGCCATCGGTCTGCGCGGCGACGTGGGCATCGGCTCGCGCGCCGAACGCGTGGCCGTCATCACCGCAGGTCTCGTACTCGCACCCTGGGGCGTGCTCCCCTGGGCGCTCGTGCTCCTCGCCGCTACGGCGTGGATGACGGTCGTCCAGCGCGTCCTGCACGTCCGCAAGCAACTGATGGAGGGCTAGCAGTGGAATTCAACGGCAACGGCAGCACGCGCCAGCAGGAGAAGGTGCGCGTCGCGATCATCGGCGTCGGCAACTGCGCCAACTCGTTCCTGCAGGGTCTCGAGTACTACAAGGAGGCGGACGCGGACCAGTTCGTCCCCGGTCTGATGCACGTCGACCTCGGGGGCTACCACATCCGTGACATAGAGGTCGTGGCCGCGTTCGACGTCGTGAAGGGAAAGGTCGGCGAGGATCTCGCCGACGCGATGTGGGCGCACCCGAACGACACGATCAAGTTCGCGGAGGTGCCGAAGACCGGCGTCAAGGTCTCGCGCGGCATGACGCACGACGGCATCGGCAAGTACCTCTCGCAGGTCGTGGAGAAGGCCGAGGGCTCGACCGCCGACATCGTCGGGATCCTCCGCGAGCGCGAGGTCGACGTGGTCGTCAACTACCTGCCGGTCGGCTCGGAGATGGCGACCAAGTGGTACGCCGAGCAGATCCTCGAGGCGGGCTGCGCGATGGTCAACTGCATGCCGGTCTTCATCGCGCGCGAGGACTACTGGAACAAGCGCTTCGAGGAGCGGGGCGTCCCGATCATCGGCGACGACATCAAATCGCAGGTCGGCGCCACGATCACGCACCGCGTGCTGACGACTCTCTTCCGCGAGCGCGGCGTCCACCTCGACAAGACCATGCAGTTGAACGTCGGCGGCAACTCGGACTTCCTCAACATGCTCGAGCGCGAGCGCCTCGAGTCGAAGAAGGTCTCCAAGACGAACGCCGTCACGTCGATGCTCGACTACGACCTCGGCGCGAAGAACGTCCACGTCGGCCCGTCCGACTATGTGCCCTGGCTGACCGACCGCAAGTGGGCCTACATCCGCCTCGAGGGCTCGAGCTTCGGCGACGTGCCGCTCAACGTCGAGCTCAAGCTCGAGGTGTGGGACTCGCCGAACTCGGCCGGGATCGTGATCGACGCCGTGCGCCTCACGAAGCTCGCGCTGAACAACGGCATCGCCGGCTCGCTGGTCGGCCCGAGCTCGTACCTGATGAAGTCGCCGCCGGAGCAGATCGCCGACGACGACGCGGCCGAGCTCGTCGAGGAGTTCATCGAGCGCAACCGGCGCCACGTGCCGGCGCCCACGCCGACGACGATCTAGACGCCACCGGCGGGAGCCGCCCGCACACAGCAGGGCGGCTCTCGCCGGCTCGGCGTCCTACTTGCTCGAGACCTGCTTCGCCTTCCAGAGACTCGACAGGTCCGCGACCGCCTTGTCGCGATCCGAGAGCGGATCGAGCTTCCAGCGGTGCTCGATCGTCGCCAGGATCGACGTCGTGTCGTGCGGAGTGTGGTCGAGGACGAAGTTCCCCTTGAGACCCGGCGCGAACAACAGCGCCGGAATCCGCGAACCGGGGCCCCAGACGTCGTGCGGGCCGGCGGGCCCGCCTGTCTGCCCGGGCGGCGGCACGTGGTCCCACTCGCCGCCGAACTCGTCGTAGGTGACGACGACCA
>DASXTR010000174.1:0-10924 GCA_036505325.1 Gaiellaceae bacterium | reverse complement strand
CGGTTCCTGCTCGAGCGCGGCCAGACAGGGCTCTCGATCGCGTTCGACTTGCCGACGCAGCTCGGGTACGACTCGGACGACTCGCGCGCCGCCGGCGAGGTCGGGCGCACGGGTGTCGCGATCGACTCGCTCGCCGACATGCGCGTCCTCATGGACGGGATCCCGCTCGGCGAGGTCTCGACGTCGATGACGATCAACGCGCCGGCATCGCTCCTGCTCCTGCTCTACGAGCTCGTCGCCGACGAGCAGGCCGTCCCGTCGACCGAGCTGCGCGGGACGGTGCAGAACGACATCCTCAAGGAGTACTGCGCGCGCGGGAACTACATCTTCCCGCCGCGCCCGTCGATGCGCCTCACCACCGATCTGTTCGCGTACTGCGCGGAGCGCGTGCCGAAGTGGAACACGATCTCGATCTCCGGCTACCACATCCGCGAGGCCGGCTCGACGGCGGTCCAGGAGCTCGCGTTCACGCTCTCGAACGGGATCGCGTACTGCGCGGCCGCGGTCGACGCGGGCCTCTCGCCCGACGAGTTCGGCGCGAGGCTCTCGTTCTTCTTCAACGCGCACAACGACTTCTTCCAGGAGGTGGCGAAGTTCCGCGCGGCGCGCCGGCTGTGGGCGCGGATCATGCGGGAGCGGTTCGGCGCGACGAATCCGAAGGCGCTCGCGCTCCGCTTCCATGCACAGACCGGCGGCTCGACGCTCACCGCGCAGCAGCCGGAGAACAACATCGTGCGCGTCGCGATCCAGGCGCTCGCCGCGGTCTGCGGGGGGACGCAGTCGCTGCACACGAACGGGTACGACGAGGCGCTCGCTCTCCCGACCGAGCGCAGCGCGAAGATCGCACTCCGCACGCAGCAGATCATCGCCGCCGAGGGAGGTGCGACCGCGACGGCCGATCCGCTCGGCGGCTCGTACTACATCGAGGCGCTCACGGACGAGCTCGAGGCTCGTGCGTGGGAGCTGATCCAGCGCGTCGACGAGGCCGGCGGCGCGGTGGAGGCGATCGAGCGCGGCTTCGTCCAGTCGGAGATCGAGGACGCCGCCTACACGCATCAGCGCGCGGTCGAGGCCGGCGAGCGGACGATCGTCGGCGTCAACAGGTACGCCGAGCCCGAGGAGGAGCAGATCGAGCTGCTGCGCGTCGACCCCGAGTCGGAGCGGCGCCAGGTCGAGCGCACGCGGCGCGTCCGCGCGGAGCGCAACGCCGAGGAGGCCGAGCGCACGCTCGCGCGCGTGCGCGAAGCCGCGCGCGGGACGGAGAACATGCTCCACCCGATGCGCGACGCGCTGCGTGCTCTCTGCACGGTCGGCGAGATCTGCGAGCTGCTGCGCGAGGAGTGGGGGATGTACGACCGGCAGCGCGCGCCCGCGTGAGCGCGGCGCTCGACTACCACCGCACGACGAACGTCCCTGCCGAAGGGACAGACGAGGACGAGGAGCGCACGCTCGAGACGCGTCCGAGGCCGTTCAAGGAGTACGGGAACGCGGCACGCGCGCCCCTCGAGACGTCGGTCGCGGGTCGCGTGCTCGACGACGGTGCGGGTGTCATCCGCTCGCGCGGCGGTTACCACTTCCGCGGCTACTCGAGCGCCGGCGCGCTCTATCCGGTCGAGGCATACGTCGTCGCGCCCGAAGGTTTGTACTCGTTCGACGCGCTCGACCACTCGCTCGTCCCGGTCCGGGCGGGCGACCTGCGACCCGCGCTCGCCGCCGCCGCCGCCGCGGAAGAGCCGGCCCGCGCCGGTGCAATCGTCGTCCTGACGGGCATCCACGCGCGCACGGGCTGGAAGTACATGGAGCGCGGCTACCGCCACGTCTGGTGGGACGCGGGGACGATGCTCGCGAACCTTCTCTCGCTCGCGGCAGCGGACGACCTCGCCCCGAGGCTCTACGTCGCGTTCGTCGACGCTGCCGTGAACGACGCGCTCGGCGTCGACGGGACGCGGGAGACGGCGCTCGCGCTCCTGGCGCTCGGCCCGAACGTCGAGGAGCTCCCGCCGCGCGACTTTCCGGATGACACCCTCCTGCCGGCGGAGGCCGGCGCGCGCTACGCGCTCGCCGAACGGCTGCACGAGGCGTCCGCGCTGGCCGACGGGGCGGCCGTGCGCGCGTGGCGCCACGCGCCGCAGGGCGCCGAGCCGAAGCGGTCGCGTGACGACCTCGTGCGCGCGATCCGCAGACGGGGCTCGGTGCGCGAGTACGCGTCCGGCCCGCTCCCACGCGAGGCGTTCGCCGACGTGCTCGCCTGGGCGGAGGCCGCGATCCCGGCCGACGCGCCGCCCGTCGTCCGCCAGCTCGTCACCGTCGCCGCGGTCGAGGGGCTCGCGCCCGGCATCTACGACGCGAGGCTCGGCCTCGTGCGCGAGCTCGGCGAGGCCGAGCTCCGCGAGCGTGTCGGCTACGCGGCCATGGACCAGGACCATCCTCGGCTGGCGGCGGCCAATGTCTTCCAGCTGGCGAACATCGAGGAGGTCGTCGACCGCCTCGGCGAGCGCGGCTACCGCTGGGCGCAGCTCGAGGCGGGCATCCGGGCGGGCCGGCTCCAGATCGGCGCGTTCATGGAGGGATGGGGCGCCGCGGCGTCGACATTCTTCGACGACGAGGTCTCACACCTCCTCGAGACGGACGAGTCGCCGCTCCTGATGGTCGCCATCGGGCCGCGCTCTTAACGGAACCTCGGCCCGAACGAGGTTCGGTCAAGAAACGGCGTGCCGCTCGCGGAAGCGGCGCACCCGCTCGCGGTTCCCGCACGTCGCGTTGTCGTGCCAGATGCGGGTACGCGACTTCGACGCGTCGTAGAACGGGAGGCGGCACTCCGGGTTCGCGCACAGCTTCAGCCGCCACGGGTCGGCGCGGAGCAGCGAGCCGAACCAGCCGGCCAGCTCGCGGAGCGCGCGCTCGCCGCCGGTCGCCTGGGGCTCCATGTCGAGGATGTAGCCGTCGCCGTGCCGCTCGATCCGGGCGAGCACGGGCACACGGGCGATGAAGCGGTTGAACGGCTCGAGCTCCGCATCGGTCGCCAGGCGGCCGCTGTCGAGGATCTCGACGACCGCCCGCATCAGCTCGCGCAGCCCCTTCAGCTCCTCGGGGTCGACCTCGCCCGGCAGCCCCCAGCGGTCGAGTGCGCCCCGCAACCAATCGAGGTCCTCGATCATGTCCGTCCCATCGGGGCGCCTAGACTGCAACAGCTCCAGCGTGGGCTCGCCGAGCACGGTAATAGTCTAGGGGCCCCTGTGGCCGTTACGGAAACCCGCGAGCTTCACGCAACGCGATCCCGCCGGTGGTGACGATGATCGGCATGGACGTGGAGATGGCGATCGGGATCGCGATGTACGTCGAGACGGTATTCGCACTGCCGGGCCTCGGGCGGACGACGATCGCCGCGCTCGCGAACCAGAGCGGGCTCGACCTGCCGGTGATCCTCGGCGTCACGCTCGTCGCCGCGACGGCGATCATCGTCCTGAACCTGCTCGCGGATCTCGCGTTGCTCGCGCTCGATCCACGCATCTCCCGCGGCGGCCGCGTCGGCGTCCTGCGGGGCGCGCTCGGGCGCGCGGCCTGAGCGCTGCCGCTCACCGAGCTACCCTCGTCTGGACCACCGCCGTGGTGGTCCATGCCCCACCACCCTGGGGTTTCCACCCCGATCCCGCCGCTGTCAAGTGAAGCGAAAACTCTGTGACGTGTGTGTGTCGGGCTGTGCCGATTGCGTGCCGATTCGTCCCCGGTGTGGCGCGGAGGTAGCGTCCCGATGTGCGCATCCTGCTCGTCTCGCAGATGTATCCCGGGCCGTCCGACCCGGACCTCGGCTCATTTGTTGCCCAAATGGAAAACGCACTGCGCGCGCGCGGCCACGAGGTCGAGCTCGCCGTGCTCGACCGTCGCGGCGGTGGGAAGCGGCGCTACCTTCAGCTGCGCGCGCGGGTCGCCGCCGCGGGTCCCGCGGACGTCGTCTGGGCGCACTTCCTCGTCCCTTCCGGACTGATCGCGTCGCGCGCGGACGCGCCGCTCGTCGTCACGGCGCACGGGCGCGACGTCCGCAACGTCGGGGCGATCCCGGGCATCGCGAGCCTCACGCGCCACGTCGTCCGGCGGGCGTCCGCCGTGATCGCGGTGTCCGAGTACCTGCGCCGCGAGCTCGAGGCGAAGGTTCCGGAGGCGCGCGGGAAGACGGAGGTCGTGGACAGCGGCGTCGACCTCGGCCGCTTCCGACCGGACCTCCCGGGCGACGGTCGGCTCCAGGGCATGAGCGGTCCACGGTTCGTGGCGGTCGGGAGCCTGACGGAGCGGAAGAACGTCGTGCGCCTGGCCGACGCCTTCGCCCGTTTCGGGCGCGGGAGCCTCACCTTCGTCGGGGACGGTCCGTTGCGGAGCGCGCTCGAAGGGCGCGAGGGCGTCCAGGTCGTCGGCCGCGTGTCGCACGAGGAGGTTCCGGCGTGGCTCGCCGGGGCGGATGTCGTCTGCGCGCCGAGCCTGATCGAGCCGTTCGGCCAGTCGATCCTCGAGGCGCTGGCGTGCGGGCGCAGCGTGGTCGCGACCCGGATCGGCGGGCCGCCCGAGTTCGTGCCGCCCGACGCGGGCGTTCTCGTCGACCCGCTCGACGTCGACGGGCTCGCGCGCGCACTTGCGACGGCGGCGGCGCTGCCGCGCCCGAACACCGTCGCCCGCGCCGCCGCGGAAGCGCACGACGTCAGGCTTCAGGCGGAGCGGGTGGAGGCGATTCTCGCGCGAGCCGCCCGAGATCGGCCAGCCTGATCTCCACGAGCGGGCGCACCTGCTCCTCCAGGCCGGCCTCCCGCGCCACCTCGAGAGCCTGCAGGAAGCTCTCGCGCGCCTTCTCGGTCGAGGCGCCCTGCTTCAGCCGGTTGTCGCCCGTGAGGAGCAGCCGCTGAATCCGGGCCCTAGCCTCGGCCTCTTCCATGTGCATAACTTAAACACGACGTGCCGGGGGTCACCGTCCTGATTGCGGACGACCATCGCCTCTTCGCGGAGGCGCTCGCGGCCATGCTGTCCTCCGACGACAGGATCGAGGTCGTCGGCCGCGCCGCCAACGGCGCGGACGCGGTCCGGCTCGCGCGCGAGTACCGGCCCGACGTCGTACTGATGGACCTGAGCATGCCCGTGCTCGACGGGATCGAGGCCACCCGCCAGATCGCCGGCCGGCTGAACGGCACCCGCGTGCTCGTCCTGACCGGCTCGGCCGCTCCGGCGGACGTCGACCGGGCGCGCACGGCGGGCGCCGCGGGCTACGTGACCAAGGACCTGATCGCGGACGATCTCGTGCGCGCGATCCTCGACGTCGCCGGTCGTTAGCTACCCTACGCGCGCGATGCTCCAGGTCCTCGCCGTCTTCCACGTGCTCATCTCGTCCGCGCTGATCGGGCTCATCCTCATGCACTCCGGCCGCGACAGCGGGCTCGGCGGCATGGGCTTCACGCCGGCGTCGCAGGGGGGAACGCACATCGTCGAGCGCAACCTGACGCGCCTCACCATCGCCGTCGCGGTCGTGTTCTTCCTGAACACGATCGCGCTGTTCAGGCTGCTGGACTGAGTAGGCCCTCGCCCGCGGGCTAGAGCCCCGGCTCCGAGCCGACGCCGGTGACGTTGAAGCTGGCCGTCGCGAGCGCGGGCACGCGCGCGGCAATCGCGTAGCGCTCGTCGTAGAAGTCGCTCTGACCGCAGAGCTGTGTGTAGCGGGTGAGACCGGGGACCTCGCCGAGCAGGTCCGGCATGGCGACGGTGAAGCGCAGGTTCACGAGCGGCTCGGCGATCTTCCCACCGCGGATGCGAAACGTGCCGTCGCGCGTCATCCCGGTGAGCACCCCCTCGCGCGGCTGGACGATCCCGAGGTAGTGCACGCGGGTGACGTAGATCCCGTCGCCGACGAGCTCCGCCAGCTCCTCGAGCGACTCCGCGTCGCCGGGAGCGAGCCGGAGAGCGGTCGGATACGGGCCCCAGGCGCGTTCCGCAGGCGGGCCGGCATGCCCCGTCGACTGCGTGCCGGCGCGGGCCGCAGTGCGGCGGTCCCAGCAGACCGCACGGCCCACGCCCTCCTCGACGAGCGCGAGCGGGGCGGTCGGCGTGCCCTCGAAGTCGAACGGGCGCGGCAAGTCCCAGGTCCGGTCGTCGACGACCGAGATCTTCGGATCGAGCACGCGCTTGCCCAGCCGGTCGGCGAAGAAGCTGCGCTCCTCGAGGAACGCGAGCCCGTTCCACGCGCTGAACGCGAACCACTGCAGGAGCTCCGCGATCGCGTACGGCTCGAGCACCGCACGGAACCGCTGCGGCTCGACCGTCACGGCCTCGCGCGTGCGGCCGGCCTTGTCGGCCGCCTCCTGCGCAGCTCCGGGCGGGTCGACGTCGGCGACGCGCCACGACGTCCGCTCTGCCCAGCCCGACGCGCCCTCGGTCGCGGCCAGCACACGCACGCTCGCATCCGTCAAACGCTGCTGTGCGGCGAATCCGTTCGTCGTCGCGAGCGCCAGGTCCGTCGCCCCGCTCGTGAAGAACCCGTACACCGGCAGCGGAACGTCGAACGCCGAGGCCGCGCGCGACGCCTGCTCGTCCGGCGAGAGGGCGGCGGTCTCCTCGTCCCAGCCTTCGACGTCCGCGGGCTTCGCCGCCTCGGCGAAGCCCGGAAAGTCGGGATCGGGAGCGGCTGCTGCGCGCGCACGCTCGGCCAGCGTCCGGAGCGCGTCGTCGTCGACCGAGTTCGTCTGCGCGCTGCCGACGTTGCCGTTCGCGGCAACGCGTAGCTGGACGATCATGTTCTCGATCAGCGTCGGCTGGTGCACCTCGGATGCGGCGAAGCGCGCCATCCCGCTGCGCTCGACGTGCACGAGCGCCTCGGCGTCGCCGCCGGCGAGCTCGAGCGCCCGGTGCGCGATCTCGAGCGCCGTCACGCCCTCACGCCCACGCGCACCTCGCGGAACCGGGACGGTGCTGCGCCATGCGACACGCGCGCGCCCTGCCCGGGTTGTCCCTTGCCGCAGTTCGTGAGCCCACCGAGCTTCCACTCCTCCGGCCCGGCGACGGCGTCGAGCGAGGCCCAGAACTGCGGCGTGACGCCGGTGTAGGTCGCGTCGCGCAGCATGCGGCCGAGCTTGCCGTTCCGGATCTCCCACGCGATCTGCGTGCCGAACTGGAAGTTGAGCCGCTTGTCGTCGATCGACCAGCTCTTGTTCGTCTCGAGGTAGATGCCCTCGTCGACGCCGTCGAGCAGTTCGTCGAACGAACCGTCGCCGGGCTCGAGATGCAGGTTCGTCATCCGCACGAGCGGCATACGCGCCCAGCCGTCGGCGCGCATGAAGCCGCCCCCGCCGAGCTCGCGCGAGTCCATCCAGCCGACGAGCACGCCCTCGCGCACGATGTCGCTGCGCGCTGCACTGACGCCCTCGTCGTCCCAGCCGAACGTCCCGAGGCCGAGCGGCGTCGTTGCGTCGGCGGTGATGTTCATGAGCGGTGACCCGTAGCGGAGGGACCCGGCGTCGCCCGCGCGGAGAAACGATGTTCCTGCGTACGCCGCTTCGGCCCCGAGCACCCGGTCCAGCTCGGTTGGATGGCCGACCGATTCGTGCACCTGCAGCTGCATCTGGTCGCTGTCGATCACTACCGTCGTCACGGTCGGCGGGCAGACGTCGGCGCGCAGGAGCGCGGCTACCTGGTCGGCGACGCGCGGCGCCTCACGCTCGAGCTCGAGCGCCAGCACGACCTCCCAGCCCCCGAGCGCGGTTGTGCCGCCGTGCTGCGACGGATACGAACGAACTTGGTAGCCGTCGTCGTCGACGCCAGTCGCGTCGATCCCCGCGCCGCATTCCACACGCTCCTGTTCGGTCGCGGCGCCTTCCGACGACGCGAACCACTTCGTCTCGCGCCGCGCGCTCGCGAACGCCTCGGTCACCTTGACATCGGCATGTTGCATCGCCTCCTCGGCGCGGAGGAGCAGGCTGATCTTGTCGTCGACCGTGACGGAGAACGGATCGATCTCGACTTCTATGCGCCACGTACCGCGTGCGGGCGCGATCGGTGCGAGCGCGCGTTCGTGCCGACCGGGCGACGCGGTCGCGAACCGGACCGCTCGCAGCGCCGTGTCGCCGGCTGAGGTCAGGTCGCGCGTCGAGGCGAAGCCCCACGCGCCTCCGACGAGCACGCGTACGCCGATGCCCGCGCTCTCGACGTCGGTAACGTCGTCGGCCTTCCGGTTGCGGGTCGAGACGCGCTGGTCGCGGCGCACGACGACTCGCGCATCGGCATACGTCGCTCCCGCCGCGACCGCGGCGTCCACTGCAGCGTCGCAAAGCTCGCGCATCGCGTCGTAGAGTACGCGCGTGCTGCTCGCCGCCCTGCACCAAGTGACGTGCGTCTGCTCCGACGCGCAGCGCACCGTCGACTTCTATCGCGACGAGCTCGCCTTCGCGCTCGTCAAGAAGACCGTCAACTTCGACGACCCCCACAGCTATCACCTGTACTTCGGCGACGAGACCGGCGCGCCTGGCACGCTGATCACGTTCTTCGAGTGGCCGCGCGCGGAGCACGGCCGGCACGGGCGCGGCACGCTGGAATCGATCGGTCTCGCCACTCCATCGGTCACGGCGGAGACGCTGACGGAGGATCCGGACGGGCTGCGCCTCCACCTCTACCCGGACGAGAAGCCGGCGCTCCGCGACGTCGCCGCGTATGGCAATCCGGATCTCTATGCGGGGCTCTTCGCCGAGGACGCGCCGCTCCACTTCGCGGACCCGATCGAGGAGCCGGCGCTGATCGGCGCGGGCACGACGCACCACATCACGTGGCGTGCGACGAGCGACGAGGCGCTGGCGGCGTGGCACGAGCGGCTGACCGAGCTCGGCTTGCGCCCCACCGACGTCCAGGATCGGAAGTACTTCCGCTCCGTCTACTTCCGGATGCCGGACGGGATCCTGATCGAGATTGCGACCGACGGCCCCGGATTCCTCGTCGACGAGCCGGCGGAGACGCTCGGCCAGGGCTTGTCGCTGCCGCCGTGGCTCGAGGAGGAGCGGCCCACGCTCGAGCGCGAGCTCACGCCGATCGGATGATCGCGGCTACACTACGCCCGCTCTCGCGCTGGTGGCGGAATTGGTAGACGCGCTAGGTTGAGGGCCTAGTGGCCGCATAGGCCGTGGAGGTTCAAGTCCTCTCCAGCGCATAGAAGCCGTCCCTGTGGACGGCTTTTTCCTTCATTGGCACAGAGTTGGTACACGCGCTGGGCCATGGCCCGGCTACACCTAGGCCATGTACCGCGCCATGCACGTCCACGTCACGCAGGAACAGTACGCGTACCTCCGCCGTGCCAGGGCACGAACGGGCCACACCATGGCCCGGCTCGTGCGCCATGCCCTCGATCAGACGTACGGAACGGGACATGACCCGGGCCATGGCCCAGGCCACCCGCAGGGACATGACCACTGGGTGGCTCGGCTCGCCGAGGCGGTCGCGCGCCGCACGCGGCTCTCCGCCGACACGCTGAAGACGCTTGTCGGCGCGTACGTCCTCGTCTCGCGGATCCGCAGCTTCGTGAAGATGGCGCAGCGCGCCCGGCGGGCGGACCGTTAGGCCCGCGCGAACCGACGCAGCGCGTCGACGAGCTCACGTAGCTCACGGCCGCGCTCCGTGAGCCGGTACTCGACCCGGGGCGGCCGAGCATCGATCACCGACCGCGCCAGGATCCCGGCGCGCTCAAGCTCGGCAAGACGAGTGGTCAGCGTCGCGGGCGACACCGACCCGAGCGCCTGGAGGAACTCGTTGAACCGCACCGCGCCCTCGTGCGAGGCCCACAGGATCGAGACGGTCCAGCGCCGCTCGAGGAGGTCCGCCGCGCGGCGGACCTCCTCGGGAACCGGAGCGCACCTACGACAGCGCATGCGCCTGAGCCGGGGCCGGCTCGAGCGCCAGCGCCAGCACCTCGTCGAGCGTCATCACCGGGTGGAACGACATCGCGTCGCGCACCTCCTGCGGAACGTCGTCGAGGTCGGCCCGGTTCCGCTCGGGGATGATCACGTCCGTCAGCCCTGCCGCGTGAGCCGCGAGCGCCTTCTGCTTGAGTCCGCCGATCGGCAGCACGCGACCCTGCAGGGTGATCTCGCCGGTCATCCCGACGGTGTGCTTCACCGGACGGCCGGAGAGCAGCGACGCGAGCGCCGTCGTCATCGTGATGCCGGCGCTGGGCCCGTCCTTCGGGATGGCGCCCGCGGGAACGTGTACGTGGAACGACCGCTCCTCGAACTCGTCGCCGTCGATGCCGAGCTCGTCGGCGTGCGAGCGGACGTACGAGAGCGCGATGCGCGCGGACTCCTTCATCACGTCGCCGAGCTGGCCGGTGAGGACGAGCCCGTCGGTGCCCTTCATCGCCGTCGCTTCGATGAACAGGACGTCACCGCCGGTGCCGGTCACGGCCAGGCCCGTCGCGACGCCGGGCACGGCGGTCCGCTCGGCAGACTCCTGGTAGAACCGCTGCCGCCCGAGCGCCTCGCGCACGAGCTCGAGGTCGACCGCGACCGGCGCCTCGCGCTCGCCGGCGACGATCTTCGTCGCCGTCTTGCGCAGCAGCTTCCCGAGCTCGCGCTCGAGCTGTCGGACGCCTGCCTCGCGCGTGTACTCGCTGACGATGGTCTCGACCAGCGCGTCGCCGATCGTGACCTCCTCCTCACGCAGCCCGTTCCGGTCGCGCTGACGCGGCCAGAGGTAGCCGCGCGCGATCGCGACCTTCTCGTCGACGGTGTAGCCGTCGAAGCGGATGACCTCCATGCGGTCGAGCAGCGGTCCAGGGATCGTCTCGGCGACGTTCGCCGTCGCGATGAAGACGACCTCCGAGAGATCGAGCTCGACGTCGAGGTAGTGGTCGCGGAACGAGTGGTTCTGCGCCGGGTCGAGTACCTCGAGCAGCGCCGCGGACGGGTCGCCGCGC
>DASXTR010000173.1:0-7714 GCA_036505325.1 Gaiellaceae bacterium | reverse complement strand
CGTGACGATCCCGCTCGCGGAGACGTTCGTGATCTCGCGCGAGTCGCAGGACGAGGCCGAGCTCGTGCACGTCGAGCTCCGGCACGAGGGCGTCTCCGGGTTCGGCGAGGCGGCTCCGATCGAGCGCTACGACGAGTCGGCGCAGTCGGCGCTCACCTGGCTCGAAGGCGTCGAGCTCGGCAACGATCCGTGGGCGCTCGACGAGATCCACGCCGCCCTCCCGTCCGGCCAGCAGGCCGCGCGGGCGGCGCTCGACGCGGCGCTCTACGACCTGCAGGGCAAGCTCGCGGGCGTACCCGTCTGGAAGCTGCTCGGCCTGCGCCGCAACGGCCCGCCGACCTCGTGGACCATCTGGCTCGGCGACCCGGACGACATGGCCCGTCGGGCAGAGGGGGCGGAGGCGCGCGGGTTCAAACGCCTGAAGCTGAAGCTCGGCGCACGCGACGGCCTCGACCTCGAGCGCGTGCGAGCGGTGCGGGCGGCGACGACGCTCCCGCTTCAGGTCGACGTCAACGAGTACTGGTCGCTCGACGAGGCGCTCGAGCTCCTGCCGCAGATGGACCTGCAGTACTGCGAGCAGCCGCTGCCGGCGGGCGACCCGAACGGCGCCGAGCTGAAGCGCCGCTCGCCGGTCCCGATCTACGTCGACGAGGACTGCCACACGCTCGCCGACGTCGCTGCGTGCGCCGAGCGCGCCGACGGGATCACCGTCAAGCTCGCGAAGTCGGGCGGGATCCGCGAGGCCGTGCGCATGGTCGCCGCCGCCCGCGCGCTCGGGCTCGGCGTGATGCTCGGCTGCATGGTCGAGTCCGGCCTCGGCATCGCCGCCGGCGCAGCGATCGCAAGTCTCATGGACCACGTCGACCTCGACGGCAACCTCCTTCTCGCACACGACCCGTGGCCGGGTGTTGAATTCGCGGCCGATGGCGTCCAGCGTCCTGCAGACCGCCCCGGGCTCGGCGTCCAAGCCGCGTCGGCTGCTGCTGCTCGCGGAAGGGCGTAGCGCCGACCCGCACTCCGGCAAGACCGCGCGCGGCGTGTTGCGCTATCGCCCCGACGACGTGGTCGCGCTGCTCGACTCGACGCGCGCGGGGGAGACCCAGGACGGCAAGCCGATCGTCGGTGCGGTCGACGACGCGCTCTGCTTCGGCCCCACGACGGCGCTCGTTGGCGTCGCGACGCAGGGCGGCCGGTTCCCGCCCGCCTGGCGCGAGCTCCTGAAGCAGTGCATCGCGAAAGGGCTCGACCTCGAGAACGGCCTGCACCAGTTCATCTCCGACGACCCCGAGCTGGTCGAGCTCGCACGGCGTCACGGGGTGGAGCTGCGCGACCTGCGCAAGCCGCCGCCCGACCTGAACGTGCCGACCGGCGAGAACCTGACGCACGGCGCGAAGGTCGTCCTCACCGTCGGCTCCGACTGCGCGATCGGAAAGATGACCGTCGCGCTCGAGCTCGACGCGGAAGCGCGCCGGCGCGGGATCGCGAGCGAGTTCGTCCCGACGGGCCAGACCGGGATCGCGATCGCCGGCTGGGGGATCTCCGTCGACGCCGTGGTCTCGGACTTCATCGCCGGTGCGACCGAGCGGCTCGTGCTCGAGGGCGTCGCGCGCGGCGGCGAGCTCCTCTGGATCGAAGGCCAGGGCTCGCTCCTCCATCCGGGCTACTCGGGCGTCACGCTCGGCCTGCTGCACGGCTCCGCGCCGCACGCCTACGTCCTCTGCCACATGGCGGGCGAGCGCTACGTCGACGAGGACGAGCGCTTTTCGATTCCGCCGCTGTCCGAGCTCGTGCAACTCCACGAGCGGATCTCGCTGCTCGCCCGGCCCGCGCCCGTGGCCGCGGTGGCGCTCAACACCAGGCTGCTGGACGAGGACGGCGCCCGCCGCGCCGTCGAGGAGGCCGAGCGGGAGACGGGGCTGCCGGCCGACGACCCCGTCCGGTTCGGGCCCGCGAAGCTCGTCGACGCGGTCCTAGCTCGATTGGGCTCAAGCCCAGGTTAGGCCTTGCCGATGGCGAATCTGGGTCGAGTGGCCGATGCCTCCACCTGCGGCATCTGCGAGGCTCGCCCGGGCAAATCGACCGGTTCGTAACGCAGAGGAGAGAGTTTCTTGACGAGGGCACTTGCGGCACTGGCCGTGCTGATCGCGGCGCTGAGCTTCGGCGCCGCGCGCGCACAGGCAGACAACGTGGTCTTCGGCGTCAACGACGACGCCGGCAAGTACGAGGATGGCAAGGGGCCGTTCTTCGGCGTTCTGACGAGCGTCGGCATGACGCAGAACGCGATGACCGTCCGCTGGGACGAGACGAAGCCGACGACGATCCCCGATCTCGGGTTCCTGACGAGCTCGCTCGCCGCTGCCGCGGCGGCCGGCGTCTCCGTCCAGCTGGACGTCTACCCGCTTCATTCGCAGGCGCTCGGGCGCGACCCGAACGCGGCCTCGCAATTCGCGGCGTGGGTCGCGCAGCTCGCGCGCACCTTCCCGCGGGTGCGGCAATACGTGGTGATGAACGAGTGCAACCAGCCGCTCTTCATCAACCCGCAGTTCGGCGGCACGACCGCCGACGCGGCGAACGTGTCCGCCGCCGTGTGCGGCACCGCGCTCGCGCTCGCGTACGACGCGCTGAAGGCGGTCGACCCGTCGATCTTCGTGTGGGGGATCGGCCTCTCGCCGCGCGGCAACGATCTGCCGCAGGCGCCGTCGAACATCTCGACCTCGCCGATCAAGTTCCTCGGCGCTCTCGGCAAGTGGTACCGCCAGAGCGGCCGCACGGCGCCGATCATGGACGGCCTCGACGTGCACCCGTACCCGCTCCCGCAGTCGCTGCCGTTCGAGCAGGGCTACGCGGCGCCGAACAACTACAGCATCAGCAACCTGCCGCGCGTCTACCAGGCGTTCTACGACGCGTTCAAGGGGACGGCGCAGCCGACGATCGGCTCCGGCGGGACGAAGGTGCAGATCAACGAGGTCGGGATCCAGACGACCTCCGACGGCAAGACCGGCTACACGGGCTCCGAGCCGGGCGGCTACGGCGTCGACTCGGCGACCGGGTCGGAGGCCTACCAGGCCGCCTGGTACGTGAGGATGATCGACTACGTCCAGTGCGACCCGAACATCGCGTCGGTCAACATCTTCCACCTGCTCGACGAGGCCGACCTCGGCGTCTGGCAGAGCGGCCTCTTCTACCGTGGCTACGCGCCGAAGGCCTCCGCGGCGGCGGTGCGCGACGAGATCGCGAAGCTCGGCGGGCGCTGCCCCGGCCGGCAGCTCGTCTGGAAGCCGGGCTCCTCGGTGGGCTCGACGACCGCGCCGGGCGCGAAGCCGAAGGCGAAGGCGAAGCCCGCGAAGAAGGCCAAGAAGCCGGCGAAGAAGGCGACGAAGCCGGCGAAGAAGAAGCCGGCCAAGCCTGTCAAGCCTGCCAAGGGCAAGAAGAAGTAGCCCGGCCCGACCTGGCAGCATCCGAGGGGCCCCGGAGACGGGGCCCCTCATTCGTATGCGGGTCGTCGTGATCTCGGATACCCATCTGCCGCGCGGTGCGCGCCGGCTTCCGGACGCCTGCATCGAGCGCCTGCGGGCGGCCGACCTCGTGCTGCACGCCGGCGACGTGGCCTCGGCGTCCTTCCTCGCGGAGCTGGAGGCCCTCGGGCCGCCCGTCCTCGCGGTGCACGGGAACGTCGACGAGCCGGCGCTACGGGCGGCTCTGCCGGAGACGCGGGTGGTGGAGGCCGGCGCCGCGCGGATCGGGATGGTGCACGACGCGGGGCCGCGCACCGGCCGGGAAGACCGGCTGGCGCGCCGGTTTGCCGGGTGCGACGCGATCGTCTACGGGCACACTCACATGCCGCAGGTGGAGCACGTCGGGGACGTCTGGGTGTTGAACCCGGGCTCACCGACCGAGCGCAGGCGCGCGCCGGCGCGGACGATGCTCGAGCTGTGGATCGATCGTCACACTCTCGTTCCAGAGCTGGTCGCACTTGGGCCTTGACTATCGAACATGTGTTCGCTACAGTAGCGAACACATGTTCGTCAAGATCGCACTCATCGTCGGCACCGCCGTCCTCGTGTGGAGCGTGGTCGCGCGCCCGTCCGAAGCCCACGGGGACCGCGTCGTCTATCGCGTGCAGGCCTACGACACACTCTGGACGATCGCCTCGTCGCACTACGGAGGCGACGTGCGCGACGCCGTCTACCGCATCGAGCGCGCCAACCACCTACGCGACTCGACGGTTCACCCTGGAGAGAGGCTCGTCTTGCCGTAACGCGGCGCCGGGACCGGGCGCGGACGGCGGTACGATCGCGCCTCGTGGACCTCGACGTCGTGTTCCTCGGCACGTCCGGCAGCGCGCCGACGGCGCGGCGGGCTCCCTCGGCGCTCCTTGTTCGGCGCGGCGGCGAGCGGCTCCTGTTCGACTGCGGCGAGGGCACGCAACGGCAGCTCCTGCGTTCGTCGATCGGCCTTGTCGACCTAACTGAGATCTTCGTCACGCACTTCCACGCGGACCACTACCTCGGCCTTCCCGGAATGCTGAAGACGTTCGCGCTACGGCAACGCGATGTGCCCTTGACCCTGTACGGCCCGCCCGGCCTGCGCGAGCTCTATGACGCGCTGAGGCGCGTATTCGGCAAGCTCACGTACCCGGTCCGGCTCGTCGAGCTGCGCCCGGGCGAGGCACTGGAGCGCGACGGCTACAAGGTACTCGCGTACCCGGTCGCGCACGGTGTTGCCTCGCTGGGTTACGCAATCGTCGAAGAGCCGCGTCCCGGCCGGTTCGACGTCGAGACCGCGGATGCCCTCGGCGTTCCGGCAGGCCCGGAACGGGGCGCGCTCCAGCGCGGCGAGTCGGTGACGCTCGCGGACGGGCGCGTCATCACCCCGGATCAGGTGCTCGGCGAGGCACGCTCCGGCCGTCGCATCCTCGTGCCGGGGGACACGGCGCCGATCGAGACCGTTCGCGTGCTCGCGGAAGGCGCCGATCTGCTCGTGCACGAGGCGTCGTTTGCCGAGGAAGAGCGGGACCGGGCCGAGGAGACGTCGCATTCGACCGCCCGGCAGGCGGCCGAGCTCGCACGCGACGCCGACGTCAAGCTGCTCGCGCTGACGCACCTCTCGCCGCGGTACTTCGGCCCGGAGATTGCACGTGAAGCGCGCGAGATCTTCCCGAACACGGTCGTTCCGCGCGACTTCGACGTCGTCGAGATCCCGTTTCCCGAGCGCGGCGATCCGCAGCTGGTCAAGGGCGGCGCCCTGCCGGACACGACCGCCGATAAGGTTCCCGCGACATGACGCAGATGGTTCAGGTCGCGGTGGCCGGCGACGTCGCCGAGGCCGAGGAGATGCAGGCGATCCTCCGCTCGGCGGGCATCGAGTCGGAGCTGCAGGCGGCCGAAGACGATCCGCTGACCGTGTGGGTCCCCGAGACGGAGCTCGTGCCGGCGCAGGAGGCGCTCGAGGCGCTCACGGAGCCGGATGAGCTCCTCGGCGAGCCGTAGCACCGGCGGCCACTTCGACGCACTCGCGCCGCGGTACGACGAGCTGCGCCCGGTCGACGAGAGCTGGTGGCGCGTCTTCGACGCGATCGTGGAGCTCGGCGACCTGCGCGGACACCGCATCGTCGAGATCGGCGCCGGCACGGCACGCCTCGCGGCGGCGCTCGCCGAGCGCGCCCACGCGCGCGTCTGGGCCGTCGACGCGTCGCCCGAGATGGTCAAGCATGCGAAGGCCCTCGGCGTCAACGCGCGCGTCGCGACCGCGGAGTCGCTTCCGTTCAAGCGCGGCTGGTTCGACCGCGCCGTCTCGCGGATGTCGGTGCACCTCTTCGACCGGCCGCGCGCATTCGCCGAGGTGCGCCGCGTGCTCGCGCCCGGGGGCGCCGCGATCGTCGCGACCACCGATCCGGCCCAGTTCGGCGCCGGCTGGATCGACCCGTTCTTCCCGTCGGCCGCCGCAGTCGACGCGGCGCGCTTCCCGAACGCGGACGAGCTCGAGCGGGACCTGACCGGCGCCGGCTTCGCGTCTGTGCGAATCGAGCGGCTCGCAATCCACAACACGCTGCGGCGCGAGCGGGTCCTCGAGGCGATCCGCGGCATGGCCTTCTCGACCTTCGCGCTGATTCCGCGTGAGGAGTACGAGGACGGCCTCGCGCGCGCGGAAGCCGAGCTGCCCGACGAGATCGCCTCGGTCCACCGCTGGCTGCTCGTGCGCGCGGACGCGTGACGCTCCGCGCGTACCGGCGCGAGCGACTCGTCCTCGCGCTCGTCGCGGCCGCGGCGCTCGCGCCCGTCAACCCGCTGAACACGGCCGACGTATCGCGGCTCGCCCTCACAGAGGCGGTCGTCCGCGACGCGACTCTGCACACCGAGCGGTTCGCGCCTCGCAACCTCGACCGCGCGGCGCACGGGGGCCATCTCTACTCCGACAAGGCTCCGGGGATCTCGTTCGCGGCGATCCCCGTCGTGGTCGCCGTTGCGGCCGTCGACCGCCTGCGCGCGGTGAACGACCCTCGGCCGTGGCGCCGCCTTGGCCATCTCTGGCTGTACCGGCTGCTCACGGGCGGGCTCGCGTTCGCCGCGTCGGTCTGGCTCGTCGGCCGCCTCGGAGAGGGGCTCGCCGCCGGCGCGGGCGCCGCGACCGCGGCCGCGTACGGGCTCGGGACCATTGCCGGGCCGATTGGCCCCACCACGTTCGGCAGCCTCGCCGCGGCGGCGCTCGGCCTCGGCGCACTCGTGTTCCTGCGGCGGCCGCTCGTCGGCGGCCTGCTCGCCGGGACGGCGATCCTGTTCGAGTACCAGGCCGCCCTGATCGTTCTCGCGCTGCTAGCGCTCTCGCGCCGCCCGCGCTTTCTGCTCGGCCTCGTCCCGCCGCTCGCGCTGCTCGCCGCCTACGACTGGATCGCGTTCGGCGCGCCATGGCGGCTCTCGTACCGGTACGTCGCCAACGAGTTCGCCGAGCGGCAGCACGAGGGCTTCTTCGGGATCGGCGCGCCGACCGCGGACGGCCTCTGGCACGTCCTCGTGTGGCCACGCGGCCTGCTGCTCCTCTCGCCGGTGCTCGTGCTCGCTGCCGCCGGGCTCTGGCTCTGGCACACGCGCCTCGCACTCGCATGCGGCGCGCTCGCGATCGCGTTCGTCCTCTACGACGCCGGCTACTTCGACCCGTACGGCGGCACATCGCCGGGCCCGCGCTTCCTCGCGCCGATGCTCCCGTTCCTGGCTCTCGGGCTGCCGTTCGCCTTCCGCCGGTGGCCGCTCGCCACGTCCCTCGCGGCCGCCTGGTCGATCGCGGCGTGCACGTTCGACGCCCTCACGTGGGCGATCCGCAACGCGCTCGACTTCCACGACGGCCTCCCACAGACGGTGTGGTCGCTCGCGGGCACATCGCGCGCGACGGGCGTCGCTCTCGTCTGGACCGCGGCAACCGCCGCCGCGGCCGTCGCACTCGCGTCACACGTCCGTCGCACGGGGCCTAGACCTGCCACGCACCGCCGCGGAGGACCGGGATCTCCTCGCCGCCGCGCGTGAGGCCCGTCACGTCGACGTCGTCGCCGCCGATCATGAAGTCGATGTGGATCGCGCTGGTGTTGATGCGCGGCACGTCCTCCTCGCCGACGCCCACCGCGTAGGCGTTGCCGAGTGCAACGTGCGACGCAGCGTTCTCGTCGAGGAGCGTGTTGAAGAAGACGGTGCCGGTCCTGCCGATGCGGCCCTCGCGGTCGACG
>DASXTR010000172.1:0-1681 GCA_036505325.1 Gaiellaceae bacterium | reverse complement strand
GCCGCGGCGGCGCTGGCCGGTGATCCGCCCGCGCTGGAGCAGGCGCGCAGCGCGACGGCGCAATTCCATCGCATCGCTGTCGCGAAGGACGCCGGATACGGGCTCTTCACCGATGCGCAGGGCATCGCCTGCATCGAGATGCCGGGGATGGGCGCGATGGGTGTCCACTATGTGAAGGGTGACCTGGTCGGCGATCCGGCGGTCGACGCCGCGACGCCGGAGGCGCTCGTGTACGAGCCGGAGGCGAACGGACGGCTGCGCCTCGTCGCGCTCGAGTACGTGACGTTCCAGTCGGCCTGGGATGCGACGCACAGCTCGCCGCCGTCGCTGTTCGGCGAGGCCTTCAACTTCACGCCCGCGCCGAACCGCTACGGGCTGCCCGCGTTCTACTCGCTACACGCGTGGATCTGGAAGCACAACCACCACGGCATGTTCGCAATGTGGAACCCGAGCGTGAACTGCGACAACGCGTGAAGGCGTCGACGCGGGCCGAGCGGGCCGAGGCCGGCCCGGCCCGCGGCGGTCGCGGACCCCCGCGCGTCACACTCACGTCTCACTTCCGCGCACGTTTCGCGCCCGTCGTCTGACGTCGGGACATGTCCGAACGGCCGCGGGCGATTTGCAGGGGATTCTCGCTCCCGGCGGCGTTCGTGTGACGCTTTCGTCTCACGTTCGCGCACCTTTCGCGCTCGTCGTCTGACGACGGGACACGGCTCGAGTGGACGTGGCCGTTAGAGACGGTCGACGAGCAGCCTGATCTCTCCGAGCGGCTCGAACCCGAGCCGCTCGAGGATCGGGCGCGACATGCTGCCCGCCTGTGTGACGAGGGAGGCGACGCCGTGCTCGGCGAGGTCGCGGCGGCGTGCGTCGACCAGCGCCCGGTAGACGCCCCGCCCGCGCGCGTGACGGACGACGGTCCCGCCGTTCATCAGCGCCGCGTCGCCGACGACGACGGCGCGTGCGAAGCCGACCGGCTCGCCGTCGACGTGCGCGAGGTAGACGTAGGTGCGACCCTCGGCGTGCATTGCCGGCCATTGCTCGCGTGCGCGCGCAAGGCGGTGCGCGACCGCCTCCTCGGTCGTGTCCCACGAGCGGGCGTCGATCTCTATCGCGCGCACGTAGTCGTCGACCGACTCGACGCGGCGCACGTCGATCTCGTCGCGAGCCCTGGACTCGGGCGGCCCGACCAGCGCCATCGACGTCAGCACCGCCTCGTCGACGTCCGGCGCGAGGCCGAGCCGCAGGAGCTCGTCGCGGGCGCCGGCGGGTGTCGCGAGGTCGCCGACCCACCACCGCACAAGCGCCGAGCCGCGCTCGCGCGCGAGCGCGCGCGTCGCGTCGACCGCCTCCTCCAGGTCTGCCGTGTCCGCCAGCCGGATGCGCTGGACGCTCGACTCGTGGCGCCCGCCGAAGAAGACGTAGCGGTCTGCGTCGACGCGATCGTCGCCCGGGCGCGGCGGTAGGTGCACCCAGCCGTCGTCGGCGAGCTCGAGCAGCGTCGGCGCCATGCCGTCGAGGGTACCGAGGCGATACGCTCCACCCACTACGCAAGGAGGAGCGCGAGATGACCGACGTGATCGAGGCACCGGCAGCCGTCAAGCCCATCAACCACTGGATCGGCGGAAAGCCGTACGCGGGACAGAGCGGCCGCACCGGCCCCGTCTACAACCCGGCGACGGGG
>DASXTR010000171.1:0-2383 GCA_036505325.1 Gaiellaceae bacterium | reverse complement strand
CACGCGCAGCTCACCGACGGCGGGGGCTATGCGGACGGCTACTGGCAGTACCAGCAGCTGCGGTCGCGCGGGAACACGATCGAGGCCGGCACCAGCGAGATCCTCCGCAACATCGTCGCCGAGCGCGTGCTCGGCCTCCCGAAGTCGAGGTAGGCGTGGACTTCTCCTTCAGCCCGGAGCAAGACGACCTGCGTCGCGAGGCGCGGTCGTTCCTCGAGTCGAACCCCTCGCCGACGATGGACCAGCTGCGCGAGCTGGGCTGGGTCGGCGTGCTGCAGTCGGAGGACTTCGGCTTCCTCGATGCGGCGGTGCTGTTCGAGGAGCTCGGCCGGGTGCTCTACGAGGGGCCGTACGTGCTCAACGAGGTGGCGGGGCAGCCGGGCGAGCAGACGTGGTCGATCGAGATCGACGGCTTCGTGCCGTACCTCGACCGGGTCGACCGCGTGCTGCGGCCGGACATGACCGCGACGGCGGCGGAGGGATCGACGGTCGAGACGGTGGACGAGTCGCTCCGCCTCGGCGTGCTCTCGCCGAACGGCGTCGAGCCGGCGCAGGGCGAGTGGGAGCAGGTGCGGCTGCGGCTCCTCGCGGCGCTCGCGCTCGAGGCGGTCGGCATCGGCTCGAAGGCGGTTGAGCTTGCGCGTGATTACGCGAACGAGCGCGAGCAGTTCGGCAAGAAGATCGGGACGTACCAGGCCGTCTCGCACTCGATTGTCGACGGCTACGTCGGGGTCGAGCTCGCCCGCTCGCTCGCGTACTGGGCCGCGTGGTGCGTCGCCGAGGGCGACGAGCAGGCGGCGATGGCGTGTGCGGCGGCGAAGTCGCAGGCGGCCGAGGCGGCGGTCGCGGGGTGCGAGCGGTCGATCCAGGTGCACGGCGGCATCGGCTTCACGCTCGAGCACGTGCTGCACCGGTACTACAAGCGCGCGCTCTGGATCGAGTCCGCGCTCGGCTACGGCCGCGAGCACCGCGCGGAGGTTGCCGCATCCCTGCTGTCCTCGTAACGGGGGCGTCCACCGGCATCGGCGAGGCGACCGCGCGGTGGCTGCTGGCGCGCGGGTGGGACGTGTGGGCGAGCGTGCGCCGAGCGGGCGAGGCGCCCGAGGGCACGCGGGAGCTCGTCTTCGACGTCACCGACCCCGTCGGGATCGGCCACGCCGCGACGCAGGTGGGCGAGCTGGACGCGCTCGTCGCCAACGCCGGGATCGCAGTGGCGGCACCGCTCGAAACGCTCCCCCCCGACGAGCTGGCGCGCCAGCTGGACGTCAACGTCGTCGGCCAGCTCCGGTGCGTGCAGGCGTTCCTGCCGGCGCTGCGGCGCCGCCGCGGGCGCGTCGTCCTGATGGGGTCGATCGCCGGCCGCTCGGCGCTCCCGTTCCTCGGCGCGTACGCGATGTCGAAGTTCGCGCTCGAGGCGATGGCGGACGCGCTGCGGATCGAGCTGGCGCCGGAAGGGATGCACGTCGCGATTGTCGAGCCCGGCACGATCGCGACGCCGATCTGGACGAAGCCGCAGCAGAACGCCGAGGGTCTCACCCCGGAGCAGGTCGCGCGGTACGGGCCGCGGATCGAGAAGTTCCGCGCAGCGGCGGCGGCGCGCTCGGCGAAGGGCGTGTCCGCGGACGAGGTGGCGAAGGCCGTGGAGCACGCGCTGACGTCGACCCGGCCCAGGACACGCTACCTCGTCGGGCACGACGCGAAGCGGCGTGCGCACCTCCAGCGTGTGCCCGATCGCCTTCGCGACCGAATGCTGACGCGCTTCCTCTTCGGCGACTGACGACGCGACCAGTGCGGCGCTCGAGGTTTCAGGATTGTGCGTTGTGGATAGCCTCCTTGCCGGTTCCAATCCACAACGGGGGAGGCATAGTTCCAACGCATGTGAGTCACGCCGCGCGCTTGGCGCGAGTTTGGCGAACGCAGTAGCTCTCGCAAACTCGTGAAGCGCCCGGGGTCGAACGACCGACGCCGGGTCCTTTTCTGAACGTCCACAACGTGGTGGCCGCGCGCCCGAGGCGCCTCCTGCGGCACGGACGCCCTGAAAGTCAAAAGGGGGACGCCTGCAATGGGTCTGCTTCGTACTGCCCGCACTCGGGTCAATTTCGCACTCCTGTTCCTCGCCGCGCCGCTGACGCTCCTGGCGCCGAGCGCTGCATCTTTCAGCGTCGCGAGCTCCGCAGCGACGGACGGTCTCGTGGCGGCGTATGCGTTTGATGAGGGTTCGGGTTCGTCGGTGGCTGATGCGTCGGGGGGCGGGAATGTGGGTTCGGTGACGAACGCGAGTTGGGCGGCGGGGAAGACTGGTGGGGCGTTGGCGTTCAGCGGCAGCTCGAGTTATGTGACGGTTGCGGATCGGTCGGCGTTGGATTTGGTGGGTGCGTTGACG
>DASXTR010000170.1:0-4554 GCA_036505325.1 Gaiellaceae bacterium | reverse complement strand
GGACGTCCTCGAGACGGCCGGCGACCACATCTCGATCGTCAAGCTCGGCTGGGGCACGGCCGCCGTCACGCAGAACCTGGAGCGGAAGCTCGACGTGCTGCGCGAGAAGCCGGTAGTGATCGGTGGAACCTTCTTCGAGGTTGTCTACGCGAAGGACGAGCTCGACGCGTACAAGCGCTGGCTCGGCGAGCTCGGCCTCACGCACGTGGAGATCTCCGACGGCACGATCGAGATCCCGCGCGAGCGCAAGCTGGAGCTGATCGCCGACTTCGCGCGCGACTTCACGGTTCTCTCGGAGGTCGGCTCGAAGGATTCGTCCGTCGAGTTCACCGCCGACGAGTGGACGCAGTGGCTGAACGAGGAGCTCTCGGCCGGCGCCTGGAAGGTGATCACCGAGGCCCGTGAGGGCGGGACCGCGGGCATCTTCGACTCGTCGGGCGGCATGCGCACCGACCTGATCGGCGAGATCGCGATGGAGGTCGGGCCGTACAACGTGATCTTCGAGGCGCCGACGAAGTCTGCTCAGGTGTGGTTCATCAAGGAGTTCGGCTCCTCGGTCAACCTCGGCAACATCCTGCCCGACGAGGTGATCCCGCTCGCGACGCTCCGCCTCGGGCTGCGCGGCGATACGCTGAAGGAGGTGCTGCTTGGCTCTCGCGAGCCCGCGCCTACCTGACCTCGACTTCGAGGCGATGAGCGCAGAGGACGTCCTGCGCTGGGCCTACGAGCGGTTCGGCGACCGGATGTGCCTCACGTGCTCGTGGCAGCGGCAGTCGTCCGCGCTCGTGCACATGGTCTCGGAGCTCGGGCTCGACGTCGACGTGGTCGAGCTCGACACGCAGGTGCTCTTCCCGGAGACGTACGAGACGCGCGACCGCCTGGTGGAGCGCTACGGCCTCCAGCTCAAGTCGTTCCGGCCGGTCGACGCGCCGGACCGCCTTTGGGAGACCGACGCCGACCGCTGCTGCGGGATCCGCAAGGTCGAGCCGCTCGACCGCGCGCTGCGCGGCTACGACGCGTGGATCACCGGCATCCGCCGCGAGCAGGCGCTGACGCGCGCTAATGCGCAGAAGGTGGAGTGGTCTGAGCGTTACGGCGTCTGGAAGATCCAGCCGCTCGTCGATTGGGACGCGAAGCGCGTGCAGGCTTACATCGTCGTGAACGAGATCCCGTACAACCCGCTGCACGACGCCGGCTACCCATCGATCGGCTGCATCCCGTGCACGCGGCCCGTCGCCGCCGGCGAGGGCGAGCGCGCGGGGCGCTGGGCCGAGTCGGAAAAGATCGAGTGCGGGATCCACGCGCGGTGAGCGTCATCTGGTTCACGGGGCTCAGCGGAGCGGGCAAGTCGACGATCGCCGAGCTCGTCGGGCGCGAGCTGGAGGCCGACGGGCGCGTGGTCGACTACCTCGACGGTGACGTCGTACGCGAGCACCTGTCGAAGGGGCTCGGGTTCTCCAAGGAGGACCGCGACACGAACATCGAGCGGATCGGCTGGGTCGCGTCGCGGATCGCGCGCGCGGGCGGCACGGTGATCGTCTCGGCGATCTCGCCGTACGAGGAGACGCGGCGCAAGGCCCGTGCGATGGTCGAGGAGTTCGCGCCGTTCGTCGAGGTGCACGTCGCGACGTCGGTCGAGGAATGCGCGCGCCGCGACATCAAGGGCCTGTACGCGAAGGCGTTCGCCGGGGAGCTGCCGGAGTTCACCGGCGTCTCGGACCCGTACGAGGTCCCGGAGGATCCGGAGTTGCGCGTGGACACCGAGGGCCATACACCCGCCGACTGCGCGCGCGAGGTCCTCGACTTTCTGGCGGTGCGCGCATGAGCGTGCAGGACCTGCAAGTGACGCTGTCGCACCTCGACGAGCTCGAGGCCGAGGCGGTTCACATCATGCGCGAGGTCGCCGCCGAGCGGGAGCGGCCGGTGCTGCTCTTCTCCGGCGGCAAGGACTCGATCGTCCTGCTGCGGCTCGCCGAGAAGGCGTTCCGCCCGGGCAAGTTCCCGTTCCCCGTGATGCACGTCGACACCGGGCACAACTTCCCGGAGGTGATCGAGTTCCGCGACCGCCGTGTCGCCGAGCTCGGCGAGCGACTGATCGTCGCTCGCGTCCAGGAGTCGATCGACGGGGGCCGCGTCGTCGAGCAGACCGGGCCGCGCGCCTCGCGTAACCAGCTGCAGACGACGACGCTGCTCGACGCGATCGAGGAGCACGGCTTCGACGCCGCGATGGGCGGCGCGCGGCGCGACGAGGAGCGCGCCCGGGCGAAGGAGCGCATCTTCAGCTTCCGCGACGACTTCGGCCAGTGGAACCCGCGCGCGCAGCGGCCGGAGCTGTGGAGCCTCTACAACGCGCGCATCCGCAAGGGCGAGCACATCCGCGTGTTCCCGATCTCGAACTGGACGGAGCTCGACGTGTGGCAGTACATCGCGCGCGAGAGCCTCGAGCTGCCGGGGATCTACTTCGCGCACGAGCGCGAGGTGTTCCGCCGCGACGGGATGCTCTACGCCGCCAGCGAGCATGTCGAGCGCTACCCCGACGAGGAGCCGTTCACCGCCACCGTTCGGTTCCGGACCGTCGGCGACATGAGCTGCACCGGCGGCGTGGTGTCGGATGCGGCGACGCTCGAGGAGGTCGTCGTCGAGATCGCCGCGACCCGCGTCACCGAGCGCGGCGAGACGCGCGCCGACGACCGCGTCAGCGAGGCCGCGATGGAGGACAGGAAGCGCGTTGGCTACTTCTGAGCTGATGCAGGCCGAGCTCCTGCGCCTCGTCACCGCGGGCTCGGTCGACGACGGCAAGTCGACGCTGATCGGCCGCCTGCTCTTCGACTCGAAGCAGATCCTCGTCGACCAGATGGAGCACATCGAGGATGCGTCACGCCGCCGCGGGCACGACTACGTCGACCTCGCGCTCCTGACTGACGGCCTGCGCGCCGAGCGCGAGCAGGGGATCACGATCGATGTCGCGTACCGCGGGTTCGTCACGCCGCGGCGCCGCTTCCAGCTCGCCGACGCGCCCGGCCACGTGCAGTACACGCGCAACATGGTCACGGGCGCGTCGACCGCCGACCTCGCGGTGATCCTCGTCGACGCGCGCAAGGGAGTGGTCGAGCAGACGCGCCGCCACTCGTACATCGCCTCGATGCTCGAGCTCCCGCACGTCACGTTCGCGGTGAACAAGATGGACCTCGTCGACTATTCGGAGGAGCGCTTCGACGAGATCGTGCGCGACCTCGCGGAGCTCGCGTCGAAGCTCGGCCTGCACGACCCGCGGCCGATCCCGATCTCGGCGCTCCGCGGCGACAACGTCGTCGACGCGACCGATGCGATGCCGTGGTACGCGGGGCCGACGCTGCTCGAGCACCTCGAGGACGTCGATCTAACCGTCGACCGCAACCTCGAGGACCGCCGCTTCCCCGTCCAGTGGGTGATCCGGCCGAACTACGACTACCGCGGCTACGCCGGCCAGGTCGCGAGCGGCGTCTGGCGGGCCGGGGACGACGTCGTCGTCCTGCCCTCGGGCCAGCGCTCGCGCGTCGCCGCGATCGACGGCGCCGACGTCGCCGTCGCCGGGATGTCCGTGACGATCCGGCTCGAGGACGACCTCGACGTCTCCCGCGGCGACCTGCTCGCGGACCCCGAGCGCCCGCCGGTCGCCGCGCGCGAGGTGCTCGCGCGCGTGTGCTGGATGAGCGAGCGCCCGCTCGCGGCGCGCACGCGCCTGCTCGTGAAGCACACGACGCGCACGGTGCCGGCGCTCGCGTCGGAGCTCGTCTCGAGGGTCGACATCCACACCCTCGAGGACGTCCCGTCCCCGGCGCGGCTGGAGCTGAACGACCTCGCGCGCGTCCGACTCCGCCTCGGCGACCCGATCATCGTCGACCCGTACGCGCGCAACCGCGCGACCGGCGCCTTCATCGTCATCGACGAGGCGACGAACGACACGGTCGCGGCCGGCATGGTGGAGCAGGCCACGGCGTGACGGCGGCGCATCCGTACCGCGACACGCAGGTGATCGACTCGCGCGCGCCGCGCTTCAACCAGGCGACGATCGGCCTCGTGTCGGTGATCTCGCTCATGGGCTGGCACTGGCTCGTCGGGGTGCTCGCGCTGCAGCTCGTCGTCGGCCTCGTCCTCGGCCGCCGCTTCTGCCTGCCGTGCGTCGCGTACTTCGAGCTCGTCCAGCCCCTTCTTGGCGAGGGTCCGCTCGAGGATTCCCGCCCGCCGCGGGCGGCGAACGTCGTCGGTGCCGTCGTCCTCGGTGCGGCGACGCTGGCGTATTACGCGCTCGACTTCCCTGCCGGCGGCGCCGCGCTCACGCTGCTCGTCGCCGTTCTGGCGCTCCTGGCGGCGATTACCGGCTTCTGCACCGGCTGCGAGGCGTACAAGCTCGGCCGCCGCCTGACCGGGCGCCCGTTCGTCTCGTGCCCGATCCCTCCGCGGGCGTGACCTGGGAGCTCTCACTCGCGGGCCTGCTCGTCGGGCTCCTCGTCGGCATGACCGGGATGGGCGGCGGCTCGCTGATGACGCCGCTCCTGATCCTCCTGTTCGGCT
>DASXTR010000169.1:0-30821 GCA_036505325.1 Gaiellaceae bacterium | reverse complement strand
CCAGGTGACTGCGACGCTGCAATGTGCCGGCAATCGGCGCGCGGGCCTGATCGCCATCCGCGACATCCCGGGCGAGGCACCGTGGGGTCCCGGCGCAACCGGGACCGCGACGTGGACCGGCGTCGCGCTCGCCGACGTGCTCGCGCTCGCCGGCCCGCTGCGCGAGGCCGCGCACGTCGGCTTTGAGGGCGCCGACCTCTGCCCGGCGGCGAAGCCCGCCCAGCGCTTCGGCGGCTCGATCCCGCTCGACAAGGCGTGCCGCCCTGAGGTCCTGCTCGCCTGGGCGATGAACGGCGAGCCGCTCCCGCCCGTCCACGGCGCGCCGCTGCGCGCGGTCGTGCCCGGCTACATCGGCGCGCGCAGCGTCAAGTGGCTCGAGCGGATCGAGGTCCGCTCGACGCCCTGGCAGGGGTACTTCCAGCACGTCGCCTACCGGCTGTTGCCGGAGGACGGGACGCCGGGCCCGGGCGCAGGGATGCCGCTCGGCCTGGTCGCGCTCAACGCCGACGTGCTGTCTCCGGCCGACGGCGAGATGGTCGCGGTCGGCCCGGTCGAGGTGCGCGGCTACGCGTTCGCGGGCGGGGAGCGGCACGTCGCGCGGGTCGACGTCTCGCTCGACGGCGGCGTGAAGTGGTCGCAGGCAGAGCTGCTCGACGACCTCGGGCGGTGGGCGTGGCGGCACTGGCGGATCACGGTCGACCTCGCGCCCGGAACGCACGAGATCGTCGTGCGCGCCTGGGACTCCTCGGCGGCCACGCAGCCGGAGGAGGAGGCGGCGCTATGGAACCCGAAGGGCTACGCGAACAACGCGCGCCCGCGGATCCGGGTGCGCGCCGCCGCCGCTTAGCGCAGCACGTGGGGGCGGAGGCACGCGACGCCGGACCGGGCGTGATCGTCCGGCACGACCAGCGGGTTCACACGGACGCCTGACGCGCTGCCACGGACGCCGAACGTGGCTGCAGGCGCAGAAGCGAGGGTACTGTCCAGGCTCCGTCGCCTTGTCCTCGAGGAGGAGATGATGAGCGTCCCGCGTGAAGGTGGTTGCGCCTGCGGATCGGTTCGCTACCGGCTTACGTCCGATCCGCTCTTCACGCATTGCTGTCATTGCCTGAACTGCCAGCGGCAGACCGGAAGCGCCTTCGTGATCAACCTGCTGATCGAGGCCGACCGCGTGGAGCTGCTCGCGGGCGTCCCGCAGCCGGTCGACGTGCCTCGCGACGACGGGAGCAAACAGCGGATCTTCCGCTGTCCGACCTGCCAGGTGGCGGTCTTCAGCGAGTACGGACGCCCCGAGGTGCGGTTCGTTCGCGGCGGTACGCTCGATCAGCCCTCCGGGGTCATGCCCGACGTTCATATCTTCACCAAGTCGAAGCTGGGCTGGATCACGCTCCCGGACTCGGTGCCGGCGTTCGAGGTGTACTACGACACGAAGGCCCTGTGGCCGGCCGCCAGTCTCGAGCGGCTCCACGCGATCCTGGCGCCGGCGGATTCAGACGCCTGAGCCCGATGAGAGAGCCTCGACCGTGGGTTGCGCGTCGTGTGGGGAGGACAGCCGTTCTGCGCCGACGAGGATCTTCCACGGCTCGATGCTCACGGTGCGGAGTTGACCTGTAGCCGCCCAGGGGTCGTCGGCGAGGCGGCGGTGGATCGCCGCTTCGCTGTCTGCATCGACGATTAGCAGCACGCGAACGTGCCCTTGCTCGGTTCCGGCGAGCGGACCGCCAAAGAGAACGAAGCGATGGCCTGCGAGCGTGTTCATGAAGGCTGCCTGCTCGGGTACTGACGGCTGCTGAAAGATGCCGCCGGCTTGCCAGGCGGGTCCCGCTTCGCGGATGACGGCGAAGAGACTCACGCGCGGGCGATCAGGTAGTGGTACTCGTTCTCGAGCCGGTAGCTGCCGTCGGGACGGCGGTAGGGAGCGAGACCGTCGACGATTGCGTTCTTCAGCTCGTGCTCGCGCTCGGGTCCGGCGAGGGTGGCGAGACCGGCGACGGCGAGGAGGGCGCGTCCGAGCGTCTCCGCGTCGGGGTATTCGAAGGCCCAGCCAGCGTCGAACTCGCTCTCTGGGGTGAGGCCCGCCCGGGTTGCGAGGGCTTGGAGCGCTCCGGGCTCCGAGAGGTCGGGGTCGGGCGGCGCGTCGGGAGGTCGCGGCGGCAGGAACGGCCGCGCGACCTGCTTCATCGCCTCGAGGTCGCAGCGCTCGTGCGCGCCCCAGACCTGGATCACGACCGGCGCGGCGGGCTTGGCGACGCGTCCGGCCTCACGCAGCGCGGCGACCATGTCGTTGGCAAAGAAGAAGGAGTTGAAGCCGGTCACCAAGTCGAAGCTGTCGTCTCCCCACGGCAGGTCCTCCATCTCGCCGGCGCGGACGTCGGCGTTCGGCAGGCGCGTGCGCGCGAACGCGATCAGCGCCTCGGAGGCGTCGATCCCGTGCGGCACGCAGCCGCGCTCGCCGACCAGGCGAAGGAAGGCGCCGGCGCCGCAACCGACGTCGAGCACGCGCCACCCCGGCTCGAGCCCAGTCCGCTCCAACGCCGCCTCGTAGGTCGGCAGCTGCTGGTCCTCGCTGAGCGCCCAATCGTCGGGGCGGGCGCCCCAGAGCGGCCCCCAACGGCTCGCGCTGCCGGGGCTCACGGTCGTATGGCTGCTCATCGCCGCTCCTTCCGGTAGACTACGAATCGTAGTTATAGACTATGACCCGTAGCTTAGTCAAGGACGAGCTCACCCTCTTCTCCTACGAGATCCTCGGCCTCGTCGGCCGGGGCGGCGCCGGCGCGCATGACCTGCTGCGCATGGCGCAGCACGGCCGGATCCTCGCCTGGGCCGGCGAGAGCCAGTACTACGTCGAACCGAAACGGCTTGCCCGCCTCGGCTATCTCGACGCCCGGAAGGAGCCGGGCAAGACGCGCGAGCGCACCGTCTACACGCTCACCGAGAAAGGCCTCGCCGCGCTCCGCGCACGGGCGCAGACGCCGGTGCACTTCACACCGGTCAAGAGCGAGCTGCTCTTACGCCTGCTGATCGCGGACCTGGTCGGCGAGGCGGCGACGCGCCAGGGGATCGGCGCCCTCCGCGAGGACATCGCCGATCTGCTCGACCGTCTCGAGCAGTCCGAGGCGAGCGCCCAGACGCTGCCGCACCGGCGCAAGTACCTCCTCCTCGTCAGCGCCTTCCTGCGCCGGCTTCTCGAGCTCCACCTCGAACTCGTCGACGAGGTCGAGCGCGAACTGGCTCCGAAGGCGCGGAAGAGATCGCAGCTGCAGGCGCAAAAGCGCCGCAAGAGCGAGGTGTGAAGAGCGGGAGCGACGGGCCTCCGGCTGCGGTGGCGGGCTCAGGCGGCGCGCGTCCACCTCCTGCCCAGATCAATGCGCGGCGAGCACACGGATCCTAGCGTCCCGGCTCCCAATCGTTGTCTTCGATCAAGCCCTTCCGTCCCGATCGTGAGGCGCGGAAGGCCGTTCGTGGTGTCGATCCCCCTAGCCGGGGTTCAGCCCACGGCCCGGCCGGCCGATGGTGCCCTTGTGGACCTGTCCGCCGCCAAGGTCGCCGCCGCGCCGCTGCATGCCCGCTTGGCCCAGCGGGCCACGCTCGGGCTCTTCGCGACCGCGATCTTCACCGGCGCGACGCTCGTCTTCCTCGTGCAGCCGATGGTTGCTCGGATGGTCCTGCCGCTCTTCGGCGGCTCGCAGGCCGTCTGGACGACGTCGATGCTCTTCTTCCAGGCGGTTCTGCTCGCCGGTTACGGCTATGCGCACGCGTCGACGCGTCTGCTCGGTCCCTCGCGCCAGCCGATCGTTCACGCGGTCGTGCTCGTACTGGCGGTCGCCGCACTGCCGATCGGCCGCGGGCTCGCGCCGCCTCCCGCGGACGCGTCGCCCTCGCTGTGGCTGCTCGGCGTGCTCGCGGTCGCAGTCGGTGCGCCCTTCTTCGTCGTGACGACGGCGAGCCCCCTGCTCCAGCGCTGGCTGGCGACGAGCGGGCACGCCGCCGGACGCGATCCGTACTTCCTGTACGCCGCCGGAAACGTGGGCAGCCTGATCGCGCTGCTCGCGTATCCGTTCGTCGTCGAGCCGCTGCTGACGCTCGATCAGCAGGCACGACTCTGGTCGATCGGCTACGTGCTGTTCGCGCTGCTCTGTCTCGGCTGCCTGATCGTCGCACGGCGCGGCGGCGCTCTGGCGCAGTCGGCTTCCGCCCGCGCGAGGGTGCCGTCCCTCGCCTGGAGGACACGAGCACGGTGGGTTGCGACGGCACTCGTGCCGTCGAGCCTGATGCTCGGCGTCACGACGTATGTCTCCACGGACGTCGCCTCATTCCCGTTGCTGTGGGTGCTGCCGCTGGCGGTCTATCTCCTGACGTTCGTCGTCGCCTTCGCGCGGCGGCCGCTCGTGACGCCGAGCGCAGCGGCGCGAATCCTGCCTGTGCCGACGGCGCTCGTCTTCGCCGAAATGCTCGGTGCGGTCTCGCTACCGCTGCCGGTCACGCTGCTCGCGCAGCTGCTCGTGCTCTTCTTCGCAGGCGCGCTCGCGCACGGGCGCCTGGCGGAGGAACGACCCGCGCCCGAACGGCTGACTGAGTTCTACTTCCTGCTCTCCCTTGGTGGAGTGCTCGGCGGTGCGCTGAACGCGCTCGTCGCGCCGCTCGTATTCGACTCTGTCCTCGAGTATCCGTTGGCGCTCGTGCTCGCGCTGGCGCTACGGCGTGGCGGCCGCGGCCGGATCGTCGACCTCGTTCCGGTCCTGGCGGTCTTCAGCGGATGCTTGGCCGGCCTTGCGGTCGTGCAAAGCGCCTCGGCAGCGCGTACCGTTTTCGCGGGCGCCGTGGTGGCCTCCCTCGCGATCGGCGTCCGGCGCCCCCTTCGCCTCACGCTCTCGTTCGCCTGCCTGACGCTGCTGGTTGCGGCGGGCTCGGCGGGCCTGCACACCGAGCGGACGTTCTTCGGGGTTCTGCGCGTGACCGAGCAAGACGGTGAACACCAGCTCTTCCACGGGACGACGCTCCACGGCGTCGAGCGGTTCGCGGGCCCGCTCGCCGGCGAGCCGATGACGTACTACGCGCGCCGCGGGCCGCTCGGGGACGTGTTCGCCGCCTATCCGCGTTTCGATCGTGTCGACGCGATCGGGCTCGGAGTCGGCACGCTGGCCGCGTACGGGCGACCGGGGGAGCGGCTGACCTTCTACGAGCTCGACCCGGCGATCGCACGCGTCGCCGCCGACCCGCGCTTCTTTACGTACCTGCGGGACTCGCGGGCGGACGTGGAGATCGTCCTCGGCGACGGGCGCCGGACGATTGCCCACGTTCCGGACGGCACCTCGGACCTCGTGATCGTCGACGCGTTCAGCTCCGACGCCGTCCCGGTGCACCTGCTCACGCGCGAGGCGTTAGAGCTCTACGTCCGTAAGCTCCGCCCGGGCGGGCTGATCGCGTTCCACGTCACGAACCGGCACCTCGAGCTCGCGCCCGTCGTTGCCCGCGCTGCCCGCGCGCTCGGGCTCGCGGCTGTCGAGCGCTACGATCGCGCCGAGGGAGCACGCGGGACTCGCACACCGTCCCGGTGGCTCGTGATCGCGCGCTCGCCGGAACGGCTCCAGCCGCTGCTCGAGCGATCCGGCTGGCGCATCCCGAAGGTCTCCGCCGGACGCGTGTGGACCGACGACTACTCGAACGTCCTCAGCGTCGTCGAGTGGAGCGGCTGACCTGCCCGTCCGCTGAGCTCGGTACGAAGTTCAGTACCAAGTTGAGTAGCCGCCGGCCGAAGGCTCTGATTCAACCGCCACTCGAGGACGCGTCGCGGCGCGGGTTGTCGTTACGCGGGTCGTCGCAGTGGCTCGGGTGATACGAGGGAGACCTCGGGCAGGATCAGCTGGCGCATCGTCGCGTGGTCGTTCGCGAGTTGCTCGCGCATCAGCGCCGCGGCGGCGTGCGCGTCGCCGCTCTTCATCGTCTCGAGCAGGACCATGTGCTCGTCCATGAGCGACGAGACGGTGTCGCTGTACGCGAGCATGTGCATGAAACGCTCGAGCTCGTCGATCAACCCGCCGATCGTCTGCTCGAGGCGCGAGTTACCGGCGATCCGGCTGATCTCGCGATGGAAGTCCGCGTTCACCTGCGCGAGCAGTGCGCCGCGCTCCGTGAGCGGCCGGGCCGGGATTTCCCAGACGCGGCGGGCGAGCTGCTCGAGCCGCACCACGTCGTGGTCGCCGAGCCGCGGCATGGCGAGCTCGACGGCCAGCGGCTCGAGGACGAGCCGGAGCGCGAAGATCTCGTCGAAGTCACGGACGCTGACACTGCTGACGATGTAGCCGACGCGAGGTACGACGCGGACGAAGCCGAAGGTGGCGAGCCGCTTCAGTGCCTCGCGCGCCGGCGCGCGGCTGACGCCGTACTGCTCGGCCAGCGTCGCTTCGGCGAGGATCGTCTCCGGTCGCAGGCGGTGCTCGACGATCTCACGCTTCACGGAGTCGTAGAGCTGCTGGGCGAGGCTCGTCGTCCCGTCGCGGACGAGCGGGTTCATCGCTCCGGCGCTTTGACCGGTACTGGTCATGTCACTAGTATCGTCACGGTTCGCGGGACATTCCAGCAGCACGACGCGAAGCGGGAGGCGGGGAGGATCACGGAGAGCATGCAGGCGACGCTCATCCGCGCGCACGGCGGGCCCGAGCAGCTCGTGCTGGACGAGGTCGCGCGGCCGGAGCCTGCTGCGGGCGAGGTCGTCGTCCGTGTCGGCGCGTGTTCCGTGAACCACCTCGACATCTTCGTGCGGCGGGGGATGCCGGGTGTGACGGTTCCGTTGCCGCATACGACGGGCGGCGACATCGCGGGCTGGATCGACACCGTGGGTCCCGGTGCCGATGGGTTCGAACCGGGGACGCCCGTGCTTGTCGATCCGGCGGTCCCGGAGGGAGCGCTCGGCGAGAACAAGCCCGGCGGCCTGGCGGAGTACGTGGCGGTGCCGGCGCAGAACCTGATCCCGCTCGACGACGACCGGAGATTGGTCGACTTCGCCGCGCTCCCGATCGCCTACGGAACCGCCCACCGGATGCTGCTGACGCGCGCACGGCTCGCGGCGGGCGAAACGGTCGTCATCGTCGGAGCGAGCGGCGGCGTCGGCGTCGCGTGCGTCCAGCTGGCGGCGCGCATCGGCGCCCGCGTCATCGCCTGCACGAGCAGCGACGAGAAGGCGGCGCGACTCGCAGACCTCGGCGCCGACGAGACCGTCGTCGCGCCCGACGGGCAATTCGGCGGCGAGGTGTGGGCTCACACCGGCCGCAACGGCGCCGACGTCGTCGTCGACTACTCCGGGAAGGAGACGTGGCCGCAGTCGATCCGCTCCGTCCGCAAGGGCGGGCGCCTCGTCACGTGCGGCGCGACGACCGGCTACGACGCAGTGACCGACCTCCGGTATGTGTGGGTGCGCGAGCTCGACATCCGCGGCTCGGACGGCTGGACACGCGACGACCTCCTCGTTCTGCGGAGGCTTGTCGCGGACGGGGAGCTGCGACCGGTGATCCACGCCGTCTACCCGCTCTCGCGCGCGCGGGATGCGCTCGCCGAGCTCGAGGAGCGGCGCGCGTTCGGGAAGGTGCTCGTCGTGCCCGACGCCCTCTACGACCAGCTTGTCGACGGATGAAAAACGCCAGCCCAAGAACGAAGGAGGAAAGCATGCGTCGCATTCGCGCAGGACACGCGGCGGTGGCCGCTACCGTCCTGCTCCTTGCGCTCGTTGTCGGCGCCACTGCCGGCCTGGGCGCCCCCGACCGCAGCACGGGCTTCAAGCTCACGATCGGCGACATCGAGGCATACACCGGCGACCTCGGCTCGCTCGGCGCGCCGGCGGACAAGGCGGTGAAGCTCGGCGTCCAGCAGTTGAACGCCGCGGCGAAGAAGGCCCGCAACGGCAACTCGTTCTCGCTCGTCACGGCCGACACGCAGACCGACCCGCAAAACGCGCTCTCGGCGGCGCGGCAGGTCGTCGGCAAGGGCGCGACGTGTTTGACGGGCCCCCTCAGCACGCCCGAGTCGGTCGCGGTCCTCAACGGGGTCACGAAGGTGCGCCGCATCCCGATGTTCCCGACCGCGACGAGCACGAAGTTGCGCGAGACCGATGATGCTCACACGATCTTCAGGACGGCCCCTCCCGACGATCTGCAGGCGCGCGCGCTCGTAACGGCTGTCGCCCAGGTCGTCGGCGGCGCCAACGGCAAGACGGTTGCGCTCGGTTACCTGAACCTGCCGTACGGCGTCGGCATCTACCAGGTCTTCTCGAAGGGCTGGGAGGCGCTCGGCGGCAAGATCGTGGCGGTCGGGTACTCCGAGGAGCAGGCGAGCTACGACTCGGAGGCGCAGAAGCTAGTGGCCGCGAACCCGGCGGCGTTCGTCTTCGCCGACTACCCGGACACGTTCGGAAAGGTCGGAGCGGCGCTCCTTCGGACCGGCAAGTACAGCGCCTCGAAGGCGTTCTTCTCGGACACCCTCGCCCTGTCGTCGATCCCGAACACGATCCCGGCGGAGGCGCTCAACGGGTCGTACGTGACGGCCGCGGGGAGCCCGAGCGGGACGCCGCAGGCGAAGGCCTTCAACAAGCTCTACAAGAGCGCATCGGGCCCGAAGACGGGCGCGCTGCTGCCGAACAGCTTCGATTCGGCGATCCTCTGCGGCCTTGCGGCCGTTGCCGCCCGCTCGAACAACCCCGCGAAGATCGTCAAGCAGATCCCGAAGATCTCGGGACCGACGGGCAAGCCGTATACGTACCTTCAGCTCGCCGCGGCGATGAAGGCGGTCGCGGCCGGGAAGCACATCCACTACATCGGCGTCTCCGGGCCGATCAACTTCAATGCGCGCGGCGACACGACCGCCGCGCTCTACGACCTCTCGCAGTGGACGAACGGCAAGCTCGTCCTGAAGAAGCAGTTGAACGTCAAGTAGGCGGCTGGACGTCTGTCGCAGCTGGGACGAGAGAACACGACCGCCGCGCCGGCCCGGCCGGGGCCGGCGCGGCGGCCGCAAATGCCGGCGCTCCTGCGGCGTGCGGCGGCTGCGCCGGTGTGGGCGCGCGTCTGTGGCGGGGCGCTTCTTCTCCTCGCCGTGCTCGTCGCGGCGAAGGGGCCGCACGACGCTGCTCAGACGACGGTCAACGGCATCGTCACCGGCACCTACTTCGCGCTCGGCGCCGTCGGGCTCGCGCTCGTCTTCGGGGTCCTGCGGCTCGTCAACTTCGCGCACGGCGACATGCTCACGTTCGCGGCGTACATGGCCCTGCTCTTCAGCATGACGCTCGGCCTCCCGATCGTGGCGGCGATGGTGGTCGGAACGCTCGCGACCGCCGCGCTCGCCGTCGTCTCCGAGCTCGTCCTCTGGCGCCCGATGCGCACCCGGCGCGCCGGCGGCTTCCAGCTGCTCCTGATCACGATCGGCCTCGCGTTCGTGATCAGGAACGGGATCCAGCTCTTCGCGGGCTCGATCCCGCGCACGCTCGACGTCGACGTCACGACCGCATTCAATCTCGTCGGCCACGTCCGGATCGGGCGCACGCAGTCGATCGCCGTCGTGGTCGGCCTGATCGCGCTCCTGCTCGTCGCCGTACTTCTACGCGCCACGCGCATCGGCAAGGAGATGCGCGCGCTCGCCGACAACCTCAGTCTCGCAGAGGTGTCGGGAATCGACACGCAGCGCGTGATCCTCGTCACCTGGGGCGTCGCCGGCGCCCTCGCAGGCCTCGCGGGTGTCGTCTCCGCCGCCGCGATCGGAGTGATGACACCGAACTTCGGCTGGCTGCTGCTGCTCAGCCTGTTCGCCGCCGCGGTTGTCGGCGGCCTCAAGAGCGCCTACGGCGCGCTCGTCGGAGGGCTTCTGCTCGGCCTCGTCGAGGAGTGGTCGACGATGTTCGTCGACTCGCGCTGGAAGTTCGCCGTCGGCTTCAGCGTCCTGATCCTGACGCTGCTCGTGCGTCCGACGGGCCTGCTCGGCCGCCCCGAGGTCACGTGATCCCGCTCGCGTTCAGCTTCCAGTCGTTCGCACACGCCGACTTCTGGATCGGCGTCGGCATCGTCGCCGGGATCTACAGCATCTTCACGCTCGGCCTCCAGGTGAACGTCGGCTTCACCGGGATCCTCAACTTCGGCCAGGCCGGCTTCATGGCGATCGGGGCCTACTCGATGGCGCTGCTGATCCTCAAGGCTCACTGGTCGCCGTGGGCGGCGCTCCCGGTTGCGACGCTGATCGCGATGGCGTCCGGACTGCTCGTCGGGATCCCGGCCCTGCGTCTGCCGCCGCACTATCTCGCGATGGCCACGATCGGCGCCGCGCAGATCGTGCAGATCACTGCGCAGAACGCAACCGGGTTCACGGGCGGGAACGAGGGGCTGATCGGGTTCGACGCCGAGTGGCAGCGGATCCAGACCTGGTTGCTCGGAAAGCTCTCCGCCGTCGGCCTCGGCCAGCAGTACGAGCTGCCGCTCTTCCTCGTCACCTGGCTCTCGTTCCTCGTCCTCCTCGTCGTCCTGCGCGCGCTCCAGCACACGCCCTGGGGGCGCGTGCTGCGCGCGATCCGCGAGGATGAGGACGCCGCCGCGGCGCTCGGGAAGAACGTGTACGCGTACAAGCTCCAGTCGCTCATGGCGGCAGCAGCCCTCGGCGCGGTTGCCGGCTACCTGCTGGCGCTCAACGTCACGCTGATCTACCCGCAGTCGTTCTCGGCGGATTTCACGTTCATCGGGTTCGCGATCCTCGTCCTCGGCGGCCTCGCGAGCTACGTCGGGGTCGCGCTCGGTGCGATCCTGCTCTGGTTCGTGCTCGAAGGGATGCGCTTCGTCGATCTTCCACTTGCCGCGGACAAGATTGCCGCCCTCCGCCTGCTGCTGGTCGGGCTCGTGCTGATCGCGGTGATGGTGTTCCGGCCGCAGGGGATCCTGGGCAAGCGCGAGGAGATGGTGATCCGTGGCTGAGCGGCCGCCGGTCGCCGAGCTGGGCCCGGGAGCGGACGCGATTCTCCGCGTCCGCGACCTCGCGAAGCGCTTCGGCGGCCTTCGCGCCGTCGACGGCGCGAGCCTCGACGTCGAGCGGGGGTCGATCACGGCGCTGATCGGGCCGAACGGCGCCGGGAAGACGACGCTCTTCAACCTCGTCACCGGCTTTCTCGCACCGGACCGCGGAGCGGTTGCCTACGACGACGAATCGATCTACCGCAAGCCTCCGTATCGGGTCGCCGCCCGCGGGATGATGCGGACCTTTCAGATGACGAAGGCGCTCGCGGCGATGACGGTGCTCGAGAACATGCTGCTGGGTGCGCCGGACCAGCCGGGCGAGCGCCTGCTCGGGCTGGCGCGGCACCCGCTCGGCTGGCGTCGGCGCGAACGCGACGTGCAGTCGCGTGCGCTCGAGCTGCTCGAGCGGTTCCGGCTCTCGACCCACGCGCACGCGTATGCCGCGACGCTTTCGGGAGGGCAGCGGAAGCTGCTCGAGCTGGCGCGGCTGCTGATGGCCGAGCCGCGTCTCGTCCTCCTCGACGAGCCGCTGGCCGGCGTTCATCGCGTATTGGGCGGCGAGCTCCTCGCCCACATCCACGACCTGCGTGCGGAGCGGGGGATGACATTTCTCTTCATCGAGCACGACATGGAGGTCGTGATGGAGAACGCCGATCGCGTGATCGTGATGGCGCAGGGACAGGTGATCGCGGCCGGCGCCCCCGCCGAGGTGCGGCGCAATCGTGCCGTGATCGACGCCTACCTGGGGACCGAAGCGGAGGATGCCGCATGACGCAGGCCGCGCACCTGCTCGAGGCGAGCGGCGTCACCGTCGGCTACGTCCGCGACGTCGACATCCTGCACGACCTGCACCTCTTCGTCGACGAGGGCGAGATCGTCAGCGTCGTCGGCCCGAACGGCGCCGGGAAGTCGACGCTGATCAAGGCGATCTTCGGCCTCCTCAGGATCCGGACGGGCTCGATCCGTTTCCGCGGCGATGAGATCTCCTCGCTGCCGCCGCACCGGATCGCGCGGCGCGGGATGAGCTACGTGCCGCAGCTCGACAACGTCTTTCCGTCGCTGACGGTCGAGGAGAACCTCGATCTCGCGGTCGTCGGCGCCGACAAAGAGGAGCTTCGCAGCCGTCGCGACGACGTCTACGAGCTGTTTCCGCCGCTCGTCCCGGCGCGCAGACGGCAGGCGGGACTTCTGTCGGGCGGGCAGCGGCAGATGCTCGCGATGGCGCGCGCGCTGATGCCGCGTCCACGGGTGCTCCTGCTCGACGAGCCGTCGGCCGGGCTCGCGCCGGAGTACGTCGCGCTCGTCTTCGACAAGATCGTCGAGATCCGTGACGCCGGCGTCACGGTCCTCGTGGTCGAGCAGAACGCACGCCGCTCGCTCGCCCTCTCCGACCGCGGCTATGTGCTCGAGCTGGGGCACAACCGGTTCGAAGGGCCGGGCGAGGAGCTGCTCAAGAACGAGACGGTCGTCGAGCTCTACCTCGGCCGCCGCACGAAGGCGGAGGCGCAGTGACGGCACTCCCCTCGAGCGCCGACTGGCGGGCCGAGCTCGACGAGCGCCGTGCGCGCGCACGCGCGATCGCCGCGGAGGCCGGCTGCGACGCCACGCTCGTCTTCGGTGCCGACCGGCACGGGCAGGCGTTCCGCTACCTCACGAACTTCGAGCCCATGCTCGGCGACATGTGGCTCCTGCTCGCGGACGCGCCGCAGTGTTTCCTCACCTTCCAGTGGCAGATCGAGGAGGCCCGGCAGCTCTCGGGGATCGAGCGCTGGCAGGGACGGTTCGATCCCGTCCCGCTCGTGCTCGACGCCGCGCGCGAGACGGGAGCGACGCGCGTTGCCGTGGCCGGCCTCGAGCGGATGCCGGTGCCGGCGTACCGGGCGCTCCGCGACGGGCTGCCCGGCGTCGAGCTGGTCGACGTCGGGGAGGACGTCGCACGGCTGCGGCGGCGGAAGAGCCCGCTCGAGACGGCGATGCTGCGGGCGGCGGCCGCCCTCACCGATCGGATGCTCGACGCGGCGCGCGCGGAGGTGCGGCCCGGGCTGAGCGAGCACGAGCTCGTCGCCCGCCTGACTGCGCTCGTGCTCTCCGCGGGCGGCGAGAACGCCTTCGAGCCGACGGTGATCGCCGGGGTCGACGAGGCGATCCCGATCCGCCGACCGACCGACCGCGCGATCCAGGAAGGCGACACCGTCATGGTCGACCTCGGCGCGGCTGTACAGGGCTACCAGGCAGACGCCACGCGCACGTTCGTGCTCGGGCCGCCGACCCGCCGCCAGCTCGAGGCGTGGGACGTCGTGCGCCGCGCCTACGAGGCGACCCTTGCGCTTGCACGGCCGGGGGTCCCGTGCCGGGAGTTGCACCGCGCCGCGAGCGAGATCATCGAGGACGCCGGATTCGCAGTTGCGCACCGCGTCGGACACGGCATCGGCCTCGCCACCTCGTTCGAGTGGCCGAGCCTCGACACGGAGGCGGCGCCGCTCGAGCCCGGCGTGACGATCTGCATCGAGCCGGGCGTCTACGCGGCCGGCATCGGGAACATGAAGCTCGAGGACGACGTCCTGATCACCGAGCACGGCTGTGACGTTCTGACGACGAGCGATCAAACGTTGGAGGTGCCGCTGTGACTCGTGTCGTTCAGCGTCCGTGGCTGCGCGCGCCGAACTTCGGCGACGCGATCGCCGAGGCCGCGACGCTCTACCCGCAGCGGACGGTGATGATCGCCGAAGCCTTCGAGCTCGACTACGGCGGGCTCGACCGGCGCGCCGGCAGTCTCGCCGCGCTCGTTCGTGACGCCGGGATCGCGCCGGGGGAGACCGTCGCGCTCGCGATGGGGAACGACCCGCGCTTCGTCGAATGCCTGCTCGGCGTCCTGCGCGCAGGGTCGGTCGCGCTGCTCGTGAACACGAAGCTCGGCCCGGAGACGCTCACCTACATCGCGGGCCACAGCGGTGTCCGGCTCGTGCTCGGGCACGAGCAGCTCGAGCGCGTGCAGCGCGCGCTCCTCGACGGCGCCCCCGCCGGCTGCCGTTCGCTGGCGATGGGCGGCGCCGCAGACGTCTACGAGACCGAGCTCGCGCGACAGGACCCTGCGCCGACGGCCGCCGTCGACCCGGACGAGCTCGCGCTCCTCATGTACACCTCCGGCTCGACCGGCCTCCCGAAGGGCGTCATGCTGAGCCACAGCAACACGTGGTGGCAGGCCCGCTCCGACGCGCGCACGATGCTGATGGACTGGGCCGACCGCGGCCTCGTGATGGGGCCGCTCTACCACGCGAACGCGCTCTGGGCGATCCTGCTGCCGATGCTCTACGTCGGCGGCAGCTTCGTCGTCCTCCCGGACTTCGACCCGCCTCGCGTGCTCGAAGCGGTCGACCGGTACGGGATCACCTACATGTCCGGCACGCCCTCGATGTACTCGCTTCTGCTCGCGGAAGCCGAGCGTGGCGACTACGACGTCTCGTCGATCGAGCTCCTCCAGTGCGGGTCCGCGCCGGTCCCCGAGGAGCTGCTGACACGCATCCTCGCGCGCTTCCCCGGCTGCGAGATCGTCGAGACCTACGGCCTCACCGAGGGCGGCGCCAACGTGCTGACGCCGCGCTGGGGAATCAAGAAGCTCGGCAGCACGGGCCTGCCGGTGCCCGACGTCGAGATCCGCGTCGTCGATCCCGCCGATCCGGCGCGCGATTGCGAGGTGGGCGAGATCGGCGAGCTGTGGACGCGCTCGCCCGCGAACGCGCTCGGCTACCTCAACGACCCCGAGCGGACGGCCGACAAGTTCGTCGCCGACGGCTGGCTGCGAACGGGCGACCTCTTCCGGCGCGACGAGCAGGGCTACTGCTACTTCTGCGGCCGCACCGACGACATGATCAGCGTGGGCGGCGAGAACGTCTATCCGAAGGAGGTCGAGACGGTCATCCTCGGCCACGCCGCCGTCGCCGACGTCGGTGTCGTGCCGGCGCTGCATCCGGTCAAGGGCGAGGCGCCGGTGGCGTGGGTCGTGCTGAAACCGGGCGTCCAGGCGAGCGAGGACGAGATCAAGCAGCACTTCCTCGCCAACGGGCCTGCCTACGCACACCCACGCCGCGTCTTCTTCATCGACACGCTGCCCATCTCGGGAACGAACAAGCTCGACCGCGGCGCGCTCCAAGAGATGACGAACCGCGAGCTCCCCGACGGCCTCGCCGACCGCCACGCGGGCGCCAGGTGAGCGCCTCGACGCCCCAGGTGCTGACCATGGCCGACGCGGAGCGGATGCTGGCGAGCTCGGAAGTGCACGCGCGGATCGGGCTTGCGTTCGTCGAATGGGGCGCGGACGGGGTCGCGCTCAGCTTCCGGCCCGAGGCCTGGACGCGCGACCCGGCGAGCGGCGCCGTCCACGGAGGCATCCTCGCGACGGCGCTCGACACGACGGCCTGCTTCGCGGCGATCGCCGCCGCCGGCGTCGACTGCTCGACGCTCGACCTCCGTTGCGACTACCTGCGGCCTGCGCTCGACGAGGAGTTCCTCGTCCGCGGTACGCCGCTGCGTGCGGGCAAACGCATCGCCTGGGCGGACGCGACCGTCTCGACGCTCGGCGGGCGCGCCGTCGCCGTTGCCCGCGGCACGTTCGTCTGGTGACATCAGGTGGCCGACGCTCGGCCGCGGCAGGCGGAAGCAGTTCGCGGAGCAGTGCGATGGTCAGGTAGCCGCGGCGAACGACGACGCGTGACGGACGAACCAGCGGTACGCGTTGCTCATCGCGCGGTAGGGCTGTGCGCCACGCGCGAGCTCGAACGCCGTCTCGACGGTTCCGTCGTCGTCGACGATGCGACCGGTGGACCACGCGCGCGACGTCTCCACGTTCGGCGCCGTGAAGAACTCCTCGAGCAGGGGAATCGCGGCGCCGTCCGGGTCGACGACGAGGAGGTGGCCTTCGCCGGGCAGGATGTGCAGGCGACTTTCGGGCAGCAGGCGCGCGAGCTGGACGGCGTTCGCGGCGGGGACGAGGTGGTCGCCGTCGCCGTGGACGACGAGCGCGGGCACGTGGACCGAGTGCAGCCACGACAGGCTCGACCACGTCGCACCGGCCCACAACTGCGCCGCGTAACCGAGGAGTGACGGTGGGTGGTCGAGACGCGACTTGCTCACACCGTCCACTCGTCCGAGCAGCTCACGGTCCGCCGGGCTGAGCAGGCAACTCGTCCGGTCGTAGAGGGTGCGTGAGTGGTAACGGAGCGGCATCGAGAGCAGGGTCAGCGCCGCCGGCTCCCCGGGCATGCTCCCCCAGCCGCACGCCGTTCCCACCAACGCCAGACGCCGGACGCGGACGGGCTCCTCGCGGACGAGTTGCTGCGCGACCAGCCCACCTAGCGAGAAGCCGAGCACATCGACGCGCTCGCACCCGAGCTCGTCCAGCACGTCGGCGGCCGTACGCGCGAGCATTGCGATCGAGAGCGGCCACAGCGGCGTGCTCGAGCGACCGGAACCCGGTGAGTCGAACGCGATCGTTCGGGAGACGCCGGAGAGCCGCTCCTCCGCGTGACCCCAGGTGTCGACGTTGCTGCCGAGGCCGTTGAGCATGAGCAGCGGGAAAGCGTCGCCGCGCTCGCGCACGAACAGGTCGATCCCGCGGGACCGAACGACTCGCTCCGTCGCGAGTGCGCTCACGGATGGATTGAAGCAGCCGGCCAGGACGGCGTGTAACCCCCGTCCGGGCAGGCTCGGGTCGAGGTATCACGCTCTGATCAATCTTGATTCAAGTCGCCAATCCGTTTGTTTGACTCGGTTCAACCTGACTGATATTAATTCAGTTCAGTATGGTCGGCCGCTTCGACGGGAAGGTGCTCTTCGCGACCGGCGCGGGCTCGGGCATCGCTGCGGCGACCGCGCGCCGCTTCGCCGCCGAGGGCGGGCGCGTGGCTGCCGTCGACCTGGACCGCGAGCGCGCAGAGGCCGTCGCGTCGGAGCTCGACGACTCGATCGGGCTCGCGTGCGACGTCGCCGACGAGCGTGCGGTACAGGAAGCGGTACGGATGGCCGCCGAGCGCCTCGGCCGGATCGACTGCGTCATGAACTCGGCCGGCTACGTCCGCTTCACCCCGATCGAGGAGCTCGCGCTCGAGGAATGGAACCGGCTGATCGCCGTGCACCTGACGGGCACGTTCCTCGTCTGCAAGGCGACGCTCCCCGTCCTGCGCGCCGCGGGCGGCGGGTCGATCGTGAACGTCGCGTCCACGTCCGCGCTCCTCGCGCGGCCCAACCTCGCCGCCTACGCCGCGGCGAAGGGCGGCATCATCTCGTTCTCGCGCCAGCTCGCGCTCGACGCGGCCGCCGACAACGTGCGCGTCAACGTGCTCGCGCCGGGGAGCGTGCGCACGCCGCTGATCGACGGCGTCTACGGCGAGGGCGCCGTGCCGCATGCGATCCAACCGCGGCTCGGCGAGCCGGAGGAGATCGCCGCTGCCGCCTGCTTCCTCCTCTCGGACGAGTCGAGCTTCTTCACCGCCGCGATGCTCGTCGCAGACGGAGGCGCGACGGCGCTGTGACGGCTTTCCCGCACCTGTTCCAGCCGGGTCAGATCGCGGGCCTCTCGATCAAGAACCGGATCGTGCAGCCGCCGATGGGCACCGGCATGATCGAGGGCGGGCGGGTGACGCCGCGTGAGGTCGCGTTCCTGGAGGAGCGGGCGCGCGGCGGCGCCGGGCTCGTGATCACCGGTGCGGCCGCGGTGCACGAGACCACGCTGTTCCCGGTCAGGATCATGGTCGAGGCTTACGACGAGGACGCGATCGAGACGGTGCGGCGCCGCGTCGAGGCGGTGCAGCGCCACGGCGCGCGCATCGTCGGCCAGATCGCCCATCTCGGCCGTGAGTCGCCCGGCGGCCAGACCGACGCGATTCCGCTCGCGCCGTCGCCGATCCCGTCGCCGCGCGACCCGGGCGTGCCCCACGAGATGACCGCCTCGGACATCAGCATGATCGTCGACGCGTTCGGCAAGTCTGCGGAGAACTTCAAGGCGGCGGGCTACGACGGGGTCGAGATCCACGGTGCGCACGGCTACCTCGTCGCCCAGTTCCTGTCGCAGGCGTCCAACCGGCGCTCCGACGCGTACCGCGGCGACACGCTCGAGGGGCGGACACGGCTGCTGCGCGAACTGGTGGAGGAGATCCGCAACCGGTGCGGGCACGACTATCCGCTGGGCGTTCGCCTGAGTGCCGACGAGGAGACGCCGGACGGGCTCACGGTCGACGAGACGCGGCGGATCGTCGAGTCGGTGCAGGCGAGCGCGCCCGTCGACTACGTCTCGATCACCGCCGGGATGCGGAGCGCATACGTCAAGGACACGTCCTACGCCGAAGGGTTCGCGCTTCCGCTGGCGGCGGCCGTGAAGGCGGACGTCGACGTGCCGGTGATCGCGGTCGGGCGGATCCGGCGGCCCGAGCTCGCGGAGCACGCGGTCGCGACGGGTCAGGCCGATTTCGTCGCCGTCGGGCGCGGAGTGATCGCCGATCCCGACTGGGTGGCCAAGGCGCGGGACGGCCGTGCCGACGAGATCCGTCCGTGCGTCGGGATCGTCCAGGACTGCCGGGCGGCACACGGGATCGTCGCCTGCGCGGTCAACGCGCGCGCAGGCCGCGAGTCGGCATGGGGACCGCAGCAGCGCGCACCGGAGGCGCGCCGCGTGGTCGTCGCCGGCGGAGGTCCGGGCGGACTGGAGGCCGCGCGCGTCGCCGCGGAGGCCGGCCACGACGTCGTCCTCTACGAGCGCTCGGACGTGGTCGGCGGCCAGGTACGCGTCGCGGCGGCGGGCCCGACGCGCGGGGAGCTGATCGACTTCGTCACGTATCTCGAGCGCGAGCTCGACCGGCTCGGTGTCGAGGTACGCCTCGGCGCGAACGCGACGCCGGAGGCGGTGCTCGCGGACTCCCCCGACCTCGTCGTCGTCGCCGCGGGCGCGCGCCCGCTCTCGCCCGACTTCCCGGTCGACGGCGACGCACGCGTCATGACGGTGTGGGACCTGCTCGGCGGACGAAACGGCGAGCTTCCGTCACGCGCCCTCGTTCTCGACGACGCGGTCGGGTTCTGGCACGGCGTCAGCGCGGCCGAGTTCCTCGCCGAGCGCGGGACGGCGGTCGAGCTCGTCACGCCGGCGCGCGCGGTCGGGCTCGCGATCCCGCACGAGAGCATCGCGCACGTCCACTCGCGCCTCCGCTCGCGCGGCGTGCGCTTCCGCCCGTTCACCGCCGTCACGGGTGTCACCGGGACGACCGTCGCGCTCGCGGACTCGCTCACCGGCGAGCCGTCGCAGACGAGTGCGGACGTCGTCGTTGTCAAGTCGCGGCTCGGGGTGGAGGACGGACTCGTGCGCGGCCTGGACGGCAAGGTGCCGGCGCTGGTCGCGATCGGCGACTGCGCCGCGCCGAGGCGAATGAACCACGCGGTACTCGAGGCGAACCTCGCGCTCCGGCGCTTCGCGGAGGGCCGGATCGGACCGGTCGCGACCGCGCTCAGCTGATCGAAGGAGGACGCATGTCGCAGCAGGTGGAGTTCTGGCGGATGGGCGCGACGCCCGTTCCGTCGTCGGAGATGGCGCGGTTCGCCCGCGAGTTCGAGGAGAGCGGCTGGGACGGGCTGGCGGTGGGCGAGGCGCACGGGCTGCTGCCGGACCCCTACGTCCTGCTCGGCGTGGCGGCTGCCGCGACGACGACGCTGAAGGTCGGCACGGCCGTGGCGGTCCCGTTGCGGCACCCGCTGCTCGCGGCGAGCGCGATGGCGAGCGTGCAGACGATCTCGAACGGCCGCGCGCGCTTCTGCCTCGGCCGCGGCGACGGCGCGGTGAAGGTGCTGCAGCAGAAGCCGATGCCGGTCGCGCGCTTCGACGACTACCTGCGTCGTCTTCAGGGCTACCTGCGGCGGCAGGAGGTCGAGATCGACGGCGTCGCCTCGGCGATGACGCGGCAGGACGACATCGACCCCTCGCTGGCGATCGCGAAGCCGCCGGTCGACGTCGCCGCGACCGGCCCGAAGACGCTGGCGCTCGCGGCGCAGGCGGCCGACGGCGTCAGCTTCTCCGTCGGCGCGGACGTCGACCGTCTCCGCGACTCGATCGAACGCACGAAAGACGCGTGCCGCGCGGCCGGCCGCGACTTCGACGAGCTCGAGCTCGGGTGCTACGTGCAGGTCGCGCTCACGGACGACGTCGACACGAGCGCGCGCGAAGCGATCCGCGGCCTGGTCATCACGCACGCGCGCTTCTCCGGCTTCGAGGCGAAGGCCACGGCCGGCGTCGCCTCCGAGCAGCACGGCCGCTACCGCCACGCGGTGGAGACGATGGAGGCGGTGTACCGGTCGCCCCGCGGAGGCGTCACGCGCATCGCCGGCGGCGCGCCGGGCGAGATCGACTTCTACCCGCGCGAGGCGGGAGCCGACGAGCTGATCGACCAGTTTGCAATCGCCGGCTCCGCCGACTATTGCGCGGAGCGCCTGCAGCAGATCGCCGACCTCGGCATCTCGCGCATCTACATCGGAACGCGCGCCGTCGGCGTCGATCTCGCCGAGCGCAACGCCGATCGCATCGGGCGCGAGGTGCTCCCGCTCCTTCGGGCGAAGGGAACGGCATGATCGAAGACGTCGTCACCTCACCGCTCGACGCGTACTACACCGCCCTCGACGACGGCGACATCGAGAAGACCCTGGCCTCCTTCACGGACGACGCCGTCTACGTCCGCCCCGTCCTGGGCGGGACCGGTCTCGAGTTCGTCCGCGGCAGGGATGAGCTGCGCGAGTTCTTCGAGCGACGTGGCAAGCAGCCGTATCGTCACCGCGTCCGGTCGTGCGCGGTCGCAGGCGAGCGCTGCTTCGTCGAAGGCGACGCCGGGATCGAGGGCGAGCCGCCGACGCACGTCTTCCTCGTCAGCGCGACGCTCGACGCCGAGCGCCGCATCGCACGCTACTTCGCGCTGATGGCGGAGGCGCCTGCCGACCTGGAAGCATTCGCCGACTAGACGAACTGCGTCTCGACGAGGTCGCCGGTCGTGACGGCCTCGTGTACGCGGCGTTCGATCGCCTCGTTGTACGCGGGGTGGCTGAGGATCCAGAACCGGTCGCGACGGATCGCGTCGACGACCTTCCCGGCCACGTCCGCCGGCGTCTGCCATTCGACCTCGGCTTCCACGTCGGGAACGGGATCACTCGGCGCGCCCGGCTCGAGCGCGCGGCTCGAGGCGCGGAAGTTCGTCCTCGTCGGCCCGGGACACAGCACCGACACGCCGATCGGCGCGCCGGCCGCGCGCAGGTCGAGGGCGAGGCATTCGGAATAGCCGACAACCGCGTACTTGCCGGTGGCGTAGAGCGAGAGCCCGGGCCACGCGACGAGCCCGCTCACGGACGCTGTGTTCACGATGTGGGCCGGTTCGCCGCGTTCGATCATCGAGGGGACGAACGCGTTGATCCCGTTGACAACGCCCCACAGATTGACGCCGAGCACCCAGTCCCACTGCTCGCGCGTGAACTCCCACGCGCGGCCCGGACGCGTCACGCCGGCGTTGTTGCAGAGGACGTGCACCGCGCCGAACCGCTCTGTCGCGCGGGCGGCGAGCGCCTCGACGTCCTCCCGCCGCGACACGTCGGCGGCGACCGCCTCCACGTCGCCCTCGATGCCCGCAGCGGCCTCGTCCAGGCGTCCGGGGTCGACGTCGGACATGACGACGCGCATCCCGTCCGCCGCGAACCGCTCGCAGAGCGCGAGTCCGATCCCGCTCGCCGCGCCGGTGACGACCGCGACCTTGCCGTCGAGCTCGTCCATCAGAACGGCACGCCGCCGAACGACTCCGTCCGCGCGGCGAACAGCCTGCGCGCACGTCCTTCGTCGTCGAGCTCCGTGGCGAACATGAAGGTCCCGAGCGGCTCGCCGTGGCGCGTCGTCCAGCCGGTCACGAGCTCGGTGTTGCCCTTGCGCGTCGAGTGGCTGATGTGGTGGAGCTGGCCGTCCGGGTTGCGTTGTGCCATGTAGCCGGCCCACTCGTCGAAGCCGCCGGCGAACTCGCGTGCGCCCTCGGGGGTCGACCAGAGCAGCGCGAACGTGAAGTCGGGCGCGAGCATCGGCATGATGTCCCGCCCCTCGTCGAGCTGCTCGAAGTAGTCGGGGAGGAAGGTGGCAGAGCTCACGTCGGTACCTCCTGTCGCTCGCGATCGAGTGCCGTCCGCGCGGCGCGGAGGCCGAAGACGAGCGCCGCCGCGAGCCCGCCGGCGTACGCGCGCACGTAGAGGCCGCCGGCGTCCGCGCCTGCTGCGAGGAGGCCCGGGATGGGGCGCCCCTGCTCGTCGAGCACGCGCGCGTCGGGATCGATCCGCAGCCCGCCGAACGTGAAGGTGATCGCCGGCACGGCCTCGACGACGTAGAACGGCGGGCGGTCGATCGGTGTCGGGTCGTAGCGCCGCGGCGGGTCGACCGTGCCCTCGGCGCAGCGCCGGTTGAACTCGATCAGCGCGTCCTTGATCGCGTTCCCGTCGTAGCCCCACTCGGGCGGGAGGTACTCCAGCTCGTCGAGGTCGTGCGCGATCGCCGCGCGCGCGCCGCGCTTGTAGACGTTGTCGAAGAAGTCGGTCGGCAGGACGCCGTCCACGTACGGCTGGGCGAGCAGCTCCTTCGTGCGCTCGTCCGAGACCAGCAGGCCGCGCGCCTCGGGCTGCTTCAGCAGGGCGATCGTCGTCAGGTGGTCGCCGACGCTCTCGTCGACGAACCGCTCCGCGTTGACGTTGAAGAGCACGGCGTGCTCGCTCTGGAAGAGGCTGAGCGCCGGGTAGTCGTCCTCCTCGCGCAGCTGGACGCCGGCGGCCATCAGGTGCCCGTAGAAACCGGCGTCCTCGGGGCCGAAGGCCGCACCGGCCGCGCGCGCAAGGCGGAGCCCGTCGCCGCGGCTGTAGGCGTTCGCGCGCAGCGGGATGTCCCGAGCCTGCGGGTGGATCAGCTCGGCGCGCAGGTCGGGGTCGCCGCCGAAGCCGCCGGTCGCGAGCAGCGTCGCGTTGGCGCGGATCTCGCGTGTCTCGCCGTCGGCGAGCCGGACATCGGCGCCGCGCACCTCGCCGTCCTCGACGAGCAGGCGCTGCGCGTCGGCGCCGAGCAGGATCTCGGAGCGCGGATCGTCGCGCAGCGTGAGCTCGCACGCGCGGAGGTAGTTGAGGACCGAGGTCTGGTGGCCGCGACCGAAGCGCAGGACGGTCACCGGGGGCTGCACCTCGACTCCGAGCGACCGGACCCAGTCGAGCGCCGGCGCGAATCCCTCGACCAGCCGCGCGGCGAGCTCCGGGTCGCCGTCGGGGATCGCCTCTCGGAGCGCCTCGTACGTCGGCGCGGTCCAGATGAATCCTGCGCGCGCGGCGCTCCCGCCGAGCTCCCCCTTCTCGACGAGGACGACCGAGCGCCCCTCGCGCACCGACCATGCGGCCGCGGACAGGCCGGCCATCCCGCCGCCCAGCACCAGCAGGTCGACCTCGTTGCTCATGTCAGCACCTCCAGTTTGTGGGCGAGGCTGCGGCCGAGGCTGCGCTCGTGCTCGCGTGCGGTTCCGAACTGACCGGCGCGGACTGCGATGCGGCGCAGGAACCGATGCGCCGGATGCTCCGCGGTGAACGCGATGCCGCCGAACACCTGCAGCGCGCCGTGGGCGACGTCGCGCGTCGCGCGTGCCGTATACGCCTTCGCGATCGACGCGGTGCGCAACGCGTCCGGCTCCTCCTCGTCGAGCGCCGCGGCGGCGTACAGGACGCTCGACCACGAGCTCTCGACCTTGACGTACATGTCCGCGAGGAGATGCCGGACCGCCTGGAAGCTTCCGATCGTGTGCCCGAACTGGCGGCGCTGCGACGCATAGTCGCGCGCGAGCTCCAACGCCGTCGAGGCCGCGCCGACCGCCTCTGCGGAGGCGAGGACGCCGCCGACGGCCGCCAGCGACTCGACCGCGGAACGGTCGGCGACGACGCGGTCGGCCTCGGCCGCGTCGAACGACACGAGCGCAGGCCGGACACTGGGATCGAGTGTCGGCTCGGCGGTGATCGCGGCGGCCGCGGCCGGCACGAGCGCGAGCACGAGGCCGTCGGTCGACGACGCCGGCACGGCGAGCAGATCGACGGCGCCTGCGTAGAGAACGCCCGCCTTCTCGCCGGTGAGGCGGCCGTCGTCGAGGGTCGTCGACGGATCGGTCGGCGCAAAGCTTCGGCCGGGCTCGCTCAGGCAGGGAGCGGCGGAGACGTCGCCGATCTCGACGACGTAGTGAACGGCGGCGCTGTCGACGTACGGCACGGCCGCGAGCCGTGCGCCCACGCTTCGTGCGACGAGCGCCAGCTCGACCACGCCCATGGCCTCGTCGCCACGCACTTCCAGCGCGCCGAACTCGACGAGCGTGCGCCAGACGCGGTCGGCGGGCTCGCGCGCGATGAGCGCGTCGACCGACTCGCTCAGCCACCGCTGCTCCTCGGTCAGCTGCAGGTCCACGGCGTCACTCCTTCGGCAGCGAGAGGATGCGGTCGGCGATGATGCCGCGCTGGATCTGCTGGGTGCCGCCGTACACGCTGGCGGCGCGCGAGTAGAGGTAGCGCTCGTGCCAGAACTCGCCGCCGGCCGCCTCGCCGAGCACGTCGAGCGCAGCGGTGCCGAGCGTCTGCTCGGCCTGCGCCATCAGGAGCTTCACGCCCGAGCTCTCCGGGCCCACGGCGCCGCCGTTCAGGAACGGCGACATCGTGCGCGAGGCGTGATGGCGCAACACCTCGATCTCGATCAGCGCGCGGGCAAGCGTCGCCTGCGCGCCCTCGTCGGCGAGCAGCGACGCGCCGTCGCGATTCGCATGGGCCGCCTCGGCGACGAGCCGGTCGAACCACGTGCGCAGCGTGACCTGTCGGGGGAGCGCAGCGGTGCCGCGCTCGTGCGCGACGACGTGCATCGCGATCTCCCAGCCCTGGCCCGGCGCGCCGAGCACGTTCTCGTTCGCGACGACGACGCCGTCGAGGAACAGCTCCGAGAACTCGGCGTGGCCCGTGATCTGCTCCATCGGCCGCACGTCCACGCCCCTCGACTCCATGTCGACGATGAACAGCGAGATGCCCTTGTGCTTCGGCACGTCCGCGTCGGTCCGCGCGAGGACCCCGCACCAGCGCGCGAACTGGCCCCACGAGATCCATGTCTTCTGGCCGTTCAGCACCCAGCCGTCCTCGGTCTCGACGGCCTGCGTGCGCAGCGACGCGAGGTCCGAGCCCGCTTCCGGCTCCGAGAAGCCCTGGCACCAGATCTCCTCCGCCGACAGGATCGGCCGCACGTAGCGGCGGCGCTGCTCGTCGTTCCCGAACGTGAGGATCGCGGGCCCGAGCACGTCGAGGCCGACGATCGAGACGAGCTCGGGCGCGCCCGCGGCCGCGAACTCCTGGTCGACGACGATCTGCTCCGAGGTCGGCCGCCCGCCGCCGCCGAACTCGGCAGGCCACGCGCGTCCGACGTAGCCGGCCTCGTAGCAGCGTGCCTGCCAGCGACGGAGATACGCGATGCGGTCGTCGAGGAGCTGCGGGATGTCGTCTGGATCCGGCGAGTGCTCCGCGAGGAACGCACGCACGTCGTCCTGCAGCTGCCGCTCCTCGGCGCCGAGTGCGAGCTTCACCGGCTCACAGCCTCTTGAACGCGTCCGAGCCGCCGCCGAGGATTACGGCGGCGGCGACGCCGGCCGTGGTGACGCCAACCATGATCAGCGAGATGCAGGCAACGAGCGGGTAGCCCCCGTTCTCGTAGTAGTCGTAGAGGATCGTCCCCATCACGTTGATCGTCGGCGCGCGTACGAGGAGTGACGCGGCGAACTCGTGCGTGAGCAGGACGAACATCAGCGCCGCGGCGCCGCCGAAGGCCGGTCGCAGCAGCGGCACGACGATCTGCAGGTTCGTCCTGATCGGCCCGGCTCCCGCCGCGCGCGACGCCTCGGTGTACGCGTCGCCGAGGGCGGCCATCGCGCCGAGCTGCATGCGCGTCGAAAACGGGATCATCAGCGTCACGTACACGAGGATGAGCACCCAGCGCGTGCCGTAGAGGACGAGCGGCTCGTTCGTGTACACCATCAGGAAGCCGACGCCGAAGATCACGGCCGGGATGCTGAGCGGCATCGCCACGATGAAGTCGAGGATCGGCCCCGCGATGCGGTGCTCGCTTCGCCGGCGCAGGAGCGAGGCTGCGATGAAGCCGATCGGCAGCGCGATCGCGACGGCCGCGAGCGAGAGATAGATGCTGTTCCAGACCGCCGGCATCACTCCGGAGGCGGTCGTCACCGTCCGCCAAGTGGCGAGCGTCATCTTGCTCGGGTGGACGTCGCCGCTCCAGAACCTCGACAGCGACACGAAGACGAGCGCGAGCATCGGCAGGAACGTCGACAGCGCCCCGTAGAGCACGATCCAGAACGCGGCGAGCTTCGAGCCCGGTGCGATCGTCTTGAAGCCGCCCTTGCCGCCGTGCGTGACGAACCGTGTGTGATCGCCGAGCAGCACCCTGTTCATGAACAGGACGAAGATTCCGAAGACAAGCAGCGGCGAGCCGATCGCCGCGGCCGTCCCGTACTGCGGCGGTATCTGCTGCGTGGCGAAGTACATGTCGGTCGTCAGCACGGAGATCGACCGGCTGCGCCCGAGGAGGAGCGGCGCGGTGAACTGCCCGAGTCCGAGCAGCAGCGCGACGCCCGCGCCGTAGACGAGCGACGGCCGGAGCAGCGGGAGGATTACGCGGAAGAAGACCCCGGTGCGCGACGAGCCGCTCACCTGCGCGGCCTCGACCAGCTCGCCGTTGATGTTCTCGAACCCGGAGCTGACGAAGAGGTAGATGAACGAGGCGAGCGCGAGGCCCGTGATGATGATGATCCACGGCAGCGTGTAGATGTCGCCGGGGCCGTCGAACCTGTCGCTCCACCACGGCAGCAGGCGGAGCAGCTGATTGAGATAGCCCGGGTGCGGCGACAGGAGGAACGCCCATCCGAGCACGCTTGCCACTGCGGGCACGACGATCGGCAGGATCGGGATCACCTTCAGGAAGCCCAGCCTCGGCGGCAGCGAGTTCGCAGCCCAGGCGAGCGCCGTCCCGACGACGAGTGCAACGGCGAGCGAGCCGAGGCCGAGCTCGATCGTCCACTTGACGGTGGTCCACCAGCCGGGCCTCGTGTACGCGTCGCTGTAGGCCTGCGCGCCGTCCTTCAAGGCGAGGTACTGGAGGCGGATCAGCGGCAGGAGCGTCAGGTAGCCGAGCACACCGATGAACGCGACGATTCCGACCTTCGGCAGTAGGCGCTCGAGCCGGAGCCCGCGCGGGCGGGCGAGACGCCCGACGGCTGCGGTCGTCATCTCAGCTCCCCACCGGAACGGCGCGGCCGACCGACGAGACGAGGGTGCCTGCGTCGTCGTAGAAGGCGGGATCGCGCGGGTTGACGTACGCGAGTACGGGCTGGCCCGTTTGGATCGTGCGCGCCCAGCTGCCGCGCTCGCCGGCGGGGATGCGGCACTGCACGCGGGTCAGGCTGCCGACCAGCACCATGACGTCGAGGTGGCGGCCGCCGAACTCCGAGTCGACGAGGAGCGCCGGGAAGGAGAGCGATCCGGGCGGCGCGCCGTCGTCGGCCGGTGCGATGCGCACGTCTTCTGCGCGCGTCCGGGCGATGATCGTCGCGGACGAGCCGGCGATCGAGTCGAGCTCGCCCTCGACCGGCTCCCCGTCGAGCGTCCAGGTCCCGTCCTGCCGCTCGAAGACGAGGCGGTTCGACATGCCGATGAACCCCGCGACGTACTCGGACGCGGGCTCCTCGAACACCTGCTCCGGCGTCGCGAGCTGCTCGATCCGGCCGGCGTTCATGATCGCGAGCCGGTCGCCCAGCGCGAGCGCCTCCACCTGGTCGTGCGTCACGTAGACGGCCGTGAACCCGAGCCGCCCGTGCAGCTCGTGGATCTCCGAGCGCACCTGGTCGCGCAGTCGCGCGTCCAGGTTGCTGAGTGGCTCGTCGAAGAGCACGAGGTCGGGCCGCGCAACGAGGCCTCGTGCCAGTGCGATCCGCTGCTGCTGGCCGCCGCTCAGCTGCGCCGGGTACCGTTCGAGGAGCGGGGTGGTATCGACGAGCGCCGCCACTTCCTCGACCCATTGGCTCGCCTGGTCGCGCTTGACGCGCTTCGTGCGCAGCGGATAGCTGATGTTCTTGCGCACGGTCATGTGCGGCCACAGCGCGTACGACTGGAAGACCATGCCGATGTTGCGCTTGTTCGGCGGGACATTGATCTTCTTCGCAGCGTCGAAGACCGTGCGGTCGCCGAACGCGATCGACCCTTCCTCGCCGGTCTCGAGGCCGGCGATGCACCGGAGCGTCGTCGTCTTGCCGCAGCCGCTCGGGCCGAGCAGGACGAGGAACTCCCCTGGCTCGATCTCTAGGTCGAGGTCGTCGATCGCGGTCGTCGGCGTCTTGCCACCGAACCGCTTGGACAGGCTGCGAATGCTTACGTTGGCCACTGCTCCTCCACCTCGTCTGCAGGACGCGCCGGTGCGGGGAGCGGGACGCGGACGCCCGCTCCCCGCGAGCGGCTACTTGAAGAGATCGTTCCAGTACGCCTGGTACGCGGAAACCTTCGCCGGCGTGAGCGCCTTGAGGTTCTGCTGGCGCGGCGTCACGTAGTAGGCGTTCGACACGTCCTTGCGCACCGTGCCGGCCGCGCGCTGCGAGGTCGACTGGCCTTCCTTCGTGATCATGTAGTTCGCGAGCACCTGGGCGGCCGCGGAGTGCGGTGCCTGCTTCAGGACCATCCCGTAGTACGGCGCGTTCCAGGTCTTTGCGCCCTTCGGGAGCTTGAAGTTCACCGGCGCGCCCTGCGCCTTCTGGTCGAGGACCGTCGGCGGCACGAACGTCCCCACGGCGAGCTCGCCGGAGACGACCGCGGCCCCCATCGGGAGCGACGACGGGTACTTCTTCGGCTTCAGCGCCGCGAGCTTCTGCAGGAAGCTCTTGCCGTACGTCTCCTCGACCCACAGGTACCAGTCGACGATCGACGGAGCCGACGGCGAGATGACGCCGATGCGGCCGCTGGGCGCCTTCAGCACGTCCGGCAGGTCGCTCACGCTGCCGGGGAACTGCGACGTGTTCCAGGCGACGCCGAGGATCGCCTCCCCGACGACGAACGCCTTGCCGGGCTTGGCGAAGATCTTCCGGTCGAACGCCTTCGAGAACAGGTCGGGGCCGACGGCGTCGACGACCCAGCCGTTCTTGAGCGCACCGAGGACGAGCGGCTTGCTCGCGCAGACCCAGATGTCGGCGATCGCCTTGCCGGATCCCTCCTCGGCCGTGACCTGCGTCGCGAGGACGGAGTCGATGTTGCGGTTGATCGTGACGCTGATGCCGTACTTCTCCTTGAACTTCGCCGCCATGTCGGCGAGGAGGACGGGGTTCTGCGTCGTGTAGATGGTGACGCTCCCCTCCTTCTTCGCGGCCGCGACGAGCTTCTTCCACGCGGCCTTCGACGCCGGCTTCGGCGTCGCGGCGGCGGAGGTGCTGCCGGCGGAGACCGCCTGGTTGGCCGACGCGGTACTCCCGAACGCGGCGAGAAGCGCCACGACGAGGATCGACAGGAGCAGTAGCCGGATCTGGCTGCGTGTGGCGTTTCTTCCCACCGAGCTCTCCTTCCCGAGATGGTGCGGGTGTTCCGCGGCCACCAAAGTTTCTGAACTGACTTCAGGTGTGCGACGACGATTCTGGCGCATATCGGGCCAGAGCGCAAGTACCCGAAGCAAATTCATTTTCAGGAGTGCCCGCCGGGGGCTCGCAAAGCCCCTTACGGCGCCCTTACGGAACCTCGTCCCGGACGAGGTTCTGTCAAGGAGCGCGACGCACGGCGTGCCGGCTAGGCGGCGGCGGCGAACTTCGCGGCGGCGAGATCGGGCGAGCAGCCGAGGATCGCCAGCTGCCGGCTGACGTAGAACGGGCCGACGTCGGCCAGCGTGAGGGTCCCGCCCGGGCGATACCAGTGCCAAACGCTGTTGTAGAGGCCGAGCACGGCGCGCGTGAGGAGCCGCGGGTCGCTCTCCGGCAGCAGCCCCTGCTGCATGCCGCGGGCGAGGAACGTGCCCCACGCGAACTCGAGGTCGCGCGTCTGTGCCCGGGCGCTCGCGCGGGCCGCCTCCTCGCGCGGAAGGGACCGTTGGACGCCGATCCGGCCGAACTCCGCGACCATGAGACGCTGGCTGAGCACCTGCTGCTCGGTGAGGTCGAACGAGTCGACGAGCAGCGTCACGAGCGCGTCGTTCCAGTCGCCGTGCTCGGCGACGATCCGGTCGAACCGCTGCCGGTAGTCGCCGACGGTCTTCGCCATGATCTCGAACAGGCAGTGCTGCTTCGACTCGAAGTAGTGGTAGAGCGCCGTGGACCCGATGTGGACGGCTGCGGCGATGTCCGCCCACTTCGTCTCCTCGTAGCCGTACCGGCCGAAGTAGTCGACCGCCACCTCGAGGATCTGCTCCTTCTTGACGCCCGGCTTGAGCCGCGGCGCCCTGCGTCTTGCTGCGGCGCGAGACCCTGCGTTCGGCTTGGTCACCCGGTCCTCCCTTCTGCTCTATTCGCTGCAAGACATGATCGAAATACCACTTGAATTGACTTCAGTGTGCCACGTTCGGCGGCTGCTGCACACGGTTCAGCCTCGGGCCGCGTCCCGCGCGAGCGCAGCGAGCCGCGCCACCGCCGGCTTCAGCGTCCCCGCGTCGGCTCCGTTGCCCGGGTCGTTGAGCCAGCGGCGGTAGACGCCCTCGACGATGATCGCGATCTTCCAGTACGCGAACGCCACCCAGTAGCCGAGCTCTGCGAGATCTCGTCC
>DASXTR010000168.1:0-9777 GCA_036505325.1 Gaiellaceae bacterium | reverse complement strand
GGAGGCACGCATGACGCTGAGGCGCGTCGTGCTGCTGGCGGTCGCGGTCGGCGTCGTTGCGGCTGCGGCCCCGGCGCTCGCGAGCGCAGCTCCACCCGCCGGCGTGACCGCGATCGCCTTCGACGGCCGGGCCGACCTGAGTTGGCAGCCCGTCGTCGGCGCGAGCGCGTATACCGTCTACCGCGGCCTGACGCCGTCGACCGTCACGACGCAGGTGACCCCCACGGGCGGCGTCGTCACCCCGGGCTTCGCGGACACCGGCGCCGTCAACGGGACGACGTACTACTACGTCGCGCGTGCCGTGATCGCCGGTGCCGAGTCCGCGGACTCGGTCACCGTGCAGGCCACGCCGAGCGCGCGATCGTGCAGCGCCGGCAACCCGGTCGTGCTGGAGAACTGCTACGGCGGGACGACGGCCTGGAACACCGGGACGTCCGTGTCGCTTGCCGGAGGCGGGATCGAAGGCTTCGCCACGGCATCGAGCGTCAACCGCGGGTCGTCGTTCGGTGTGAAGCTGCAGACGGCTGTTGCGACGACCGCGTCGATCGAGATCTACCGCGGCGGCTGGTACGGCGGAGGGGGCGCTCGGCTGATCTCGGTCGTCCGGGGAATCCCCGTCGGCCCGCAGCCCGCCTGCACGAGCACTGCGTCGACCGGTCTCTACGACTGCTCCAACTGGACCTCGGGGGCGACGATCACCACGTCGTCCTCGTGGCCGTCCGGCGTCTACCTGCTGCGCCTGGTGCGCGGCGACAACGGGCTCGACTACGAGTTCCCGGTCGTCGTGCGTGACGACGCGAGCCACTCGGCGCTTCTCTACGGCCTGCCGTTCACGACCTATCAGGCCTACAACAACTACGGCGGCAAGTCGCTCTACGGCTACAACTCGACCGGCGCCGACACGGTCGCGAACTCGGCCCGCGCGGTGAAGGTGTCGTTCGACCGTCCGTACGTGCAGCCCCGCGATGCGACGATTCCGAACTGGTACGCACGCGCCGACTATCCGACGATCTCCTGGCTCGAGCGCTCCGGGTACGACGTGACCTACAGCGGCAGCGACGACCTCGAGTCGGGCGGCGCGCTCGTCAAGAACCACAAGTCGTTCATCTCCGGCGCGCACGACGAGTACTACTCGGCCGCGATGCGCAGCTCGCTCGTCGGTGCGCGCGACGCAGGCACGAGCCTGTTCGTATCGGGCGCGAACGCCGTCTTCTGGAAGATCCGCTTCGAGAACAGCGGCCGCACCGAGGTCTGTTACAAGACGACCGAGAGCGGCGCCGCCGATCCGGTGTCGCCGACGACGCTCTGGCGCGACCCGAACGGCGCGAACCAACCCGAGAACGCGCTGATCGGGCAGATGTACACGGGCGACCAGGACTCGAGCTTCTACCCGCTCGTCGTCTCGGCGGCCGAGGGTGCCGACCGGATCTGGCGCTACACGGGTCTGGACGCACAGGCGCCGGGGACGTCGACGTCGATCGGCACGCAGCTCGTCGGCTGGGAGTGGGACAAGCGGTTCGCGAACGGGTTCGAGCCGTCGGGCGTGAAGACGCTCGCAACCTCGCCGGTGACCGGCAACATCCTCAACGCGCCGACGGGCGGCTACATCATCGGGACGACGTCGTCGCACGTGACGCGCTACGTGGCCGCCAGCGGCGCGCTCGTCTTCGACACCGGAACGAATCACTGGGGGCGCGGCCTCGCGCTGACCGCCGCCGGCCAGGGGCAGCCGGACGTGCGGATCCGCCAGGCGACGACGAACGTGCTCGCCGACATGGGCGCCACACCGTCGACGCCGGCCGCGGACATCACGCTCGACAGCTCCACCGCCCCGCACGTCGTTTCGACGTCGCCGGGCGACGGGGGGACCGCGCCGACGACGACCACGGTCAGGGCGACGTTCTCGGCCGCGATGAACGCGGCGACGATCACCGCGACGAGCTTCACGCTCAAGCGGCCCGACGGGAGCACCGTGCCCGCGACCGTCGCGTATGACGCCGGGACGCTGACGGCGACGCTGACGCCGAGCTCGGCGCTCGTCTCCGGCACGGCCTACGCGGCGCGCATCGACGCGACCGTCACGTCGGTGACCGGCACGCCGTTGCAGAGCGCGGCCTCGTGGACGTTCACCACCGCGGCGTTCTTCGTCACGAGCACGACGCCGGCCGACGGCGCGCAGTCCGCGCTGCAGGACACCGACGTCACCGCGACGTTCTCCGCGGCGGTCGCCACGGCGACGCTCACGACCTCGTCCTTCTGGCTCACCGACTCGTCGGGCGCCACGATTCCGGCGGCGCTGAGCTACGACTCCGCGACGACCACGGCGAAGCTGCGGCCGAATGCGCCGCTCGCCGCGGGTGCGCTGTACAGCGCCCATGTCGCCGCGTCGGTGACGGCCACGGACGGCACGCCGCTCCCGGCGCCGCACACGTGGTCGTTCCGGACGAACGCGTGCCCGTGCGCGCTCTTCTCGTCCGATCCCGCCCCGGATCTCCAGCACCTCTCGACGGCGAACGGACGTAGCGGCGGGCCGTGGTCGCTCGAGCTCGGCGTGAAGATCCGCGTCGACCAGCCGACGCGCCTCAGCGCGGTGCGCTTCTACAAGGACACGCTCGAGACGGGGAGCCATATCGCGCGGGTGTGGGATGCGGCGGGAGTCCAGGTCGCCCAGGTGTCGTTCGTCGGCGAGACCGCGTCGGGCTGGCAGCGGCAGACGTTCCCTGCGCCGCCGCTCCTGGTCGCGGGTGTCGTCTACACGGTGTCAGTGAACGCGAACGCGAACTTCGGCCAGACGTTCGGGGCGCTCGCCGCCCAGATCGACTCGGGCCCCCTGCACTCCGTCGCGGACGGCCAGAACGGCGTCTTCGGAGACGCCGCAGGCAGCTTCCCGACCCAGTCCTTCAACTCGTCGAGCTACTTCGTCGACGCCGAGGTCGTTCCGGACGGCGAGTTCCTGCCGATCGCGGTTGCTTCGACGGCGCCGGCGGCGGCGAACGGGATCTCGCCCGACGTCCACGTCCGCGCGACCTTCACGCGCTCGGTCGATCCGGCGACCCTGACGGCCTCGACGTTCTTCATCACCGCGCCGGACTCCACGACGGTTCCCGGGACGATCGCCTACGACGACGCGTCGCTGACCGCGCGCCTGCTGCCGTCGGCGCCACTCGCGCTCGGGATGACCTACACCGTCCGCCTGACGACCGGGATCAAGTCCACGACCGGCTCGCCGCTCAGCGCGCCCGTCACGTTCTCGTTCACGACGGCGGCCACGGCGCCGGCGCCGCTCACCGTCGACTCGACGCTGCCGACGGCCGGCGCCTCGGACATCGGCGCGTCCGTCCATCCGCGCGCGCACTTCTCGAAGCCGCTCGACGCGTTCTCGATCGACGCGGCGGCCTTCACGCTCACCGGCCCTGCGGGCGCCGTCCAGGCGAACGTCTCCTACGACGCCGCCTCGCAGAACGCGACGCTCGTGCCGCAGGCGCCGCTGACGCTGGGCGCGACCTACACCGCCCACGCGGCGGCCACGATAGAGGCGACCGACGGGACGCGTCTCGACGGGAGCGGATACTCGTGGACGTTCACGGTCGCGGCGACCTCGCCCGGCGGCCCGACCGTGACGGGGACGTCGCCCGCGACCGGCGCGACCTCTGTCGCTTTGGCCTCGTCGCTCTCGGCGACGTTCTCGATCTCGCTCGATCCCACCTCGATCAGTGGGACGACGTTCACCGCGAACCGCACGGACGGCGCGGGGACGGTCACCGGAACGGTCAGCTACGACTCGGCGACGAGGACCGCGCGGCTCGTTCCGTCGGCGCCCCTCGCGCCGAGCGCCGACTACTTCGCGCGCCTCGACGCGTCCGTCAAGGCCGCGGACGGAACGCCGATGGCGGCGGCGTACGGGTGGTCGTTCTCGACCACGTCCTGCCCGTGCGCGTTCTACTTCGACTCCGACACCCCGTCGTACTCCGGGCTCTCGACGATCAACGGCGACGGGCAGGGGAGCGTGACGCTCGAGCTCGGCGTGAAGGTGGCGGTCGACGAGCCGATGCTGATGACGGCCTTCCGCTTCTACAAGAGCCCGGGCGAGACCGGCACCCACGTCGGTCGCCTGTGGACGGCGGGCGGGGTCCAGCTCGCACAGCAGACCTTCGCGAGCGAGACCGCAAGTGGATGGCAGCAGCAGGCGCTCACGACACCGGTCGAGCTCCTGCCGGGCGCGGTGTACGTCGTCTCGGTGAACGCGAACGAGTACTTCGTGCAGACGCTCGACGCCCTGCAGTCGTCGATCATCGCCGGCCCGCTGCGCACGGTTCCGGACGGCGCGAACGCCGTCTACGGCTCCGCCGCCGGGACGTTCCCGAACCAGACGTTCCGGACGAGCAGCTACTACATCGACCTGCAGACCGTGGTCGAGGGGACGCCTGCCGCGCCGACGGTCAACGCCACGGTGCCCCTGGCGGGCGCGACCGCGGCTCCGCCGACGTCCACGGTGCGCGCGACCTTCTCGCGGCCGATGCTGCCGACGAAGCTCGACGCGCTCGCCTTCACGCTCACCAGGGTGAGCGACAGCACCAACGTCTCCGGCGTCGTCACCTACGACGACGCGACGAACACGGCCATCCTCACGCCGACGGTGGCGCTCGCAATCGGCCAGGCGTACACCGCACGGGTGAGCACCGCTGCGAAGGCGCGCGACGGCGTTCCGCTGGCCGCGCCCGTGTCGTGGACGTTCACCGTCGCGTCGCCGCCGACCGTGACGGCGAAGGCACCGGCCGACGGCGCGACGGGAGTCGCCCGCAACGCGACCGTGCAGGTGACCTTCTCGAAGCCGATCGACATCACGACGCTCTCCGGCATCACGCTCTCCGGGCCGTCCGGCGCGATCTCGGCGCCCGCGACGTACAACCCGGCGACGAACACCGTCACGCTCACGCCGACCGCGCTGCTCGCCGTCTCCACCACGTACACGGCGAACGTCGCGACGACCGTCAAGGCGGCCGACGGCTCCGCGGTCGCATCGCCCGTCACCTGGTCGTTCACGACGACGGCCGACGGCACCGCGCCGACGGTGACGATCACCGGCGGCCCGACCGGAACGGTCAGCACCTCCGCGGCGTCGTTCGCGTTCTCGGCGAACGAGAGCGGCTCGACCTTCGAATGTGCCGTCGACGGCTTCGCGTTCGTCGCGTGCTCGTCGCCCGACAACCTGGCGGGGCTCGCGGACGGCACGCACACGTTCTCCGTCCGCGCGACCGACACGGCCGGCAACACCGGCGCGGCGGTCACCCGCACGTGGACGATCGACACGTCCGCGCCGGGCGGCGACGGCGCCCCGCCGGACGAGGGCGGCGGTCCCGCGCCGCTCGTCACCTCCGGCCCGACGGGCTTCACGAGCTCGACCACGGCGACGTTCGTGTTCTCCGCCAACGAGCCCGCGACGTTCACCTGCACGCTCGGCGCCAGCACCGGGCCGTGCACGTCGCCCAAGACCTACACCGGCCTCACCGAGGGCGCGAAGACGTTCACGATCGTCGCCACGGACGCCGCCGGGAACTCCAGCGCGCCGGAGACGCACTCGTGGACGATCGACCTGACCGCCCCGTCCACGACCGCGTCCTGCAACAGCGCGGCGTGCTCGGCCGGCTGGTACACGACCTCGCCCGTGAACGTGACGCTCGCGGCGACCGACTCCGCGTCGGGCGTCGACCACGTCCTCTACTCGACGGACGGCTCGGCGCCGAGCCTCACCTACACCGGCCCGATCGCGGTGACCGCGACGACGACCGTCCGCTTCGCCGCGGTCGACCACGTCGGCAACGTCGAGGCGACGAAGTCCCAGCTGGTGCAGGTCGACACGTCCGCGCCGACGGCGCCCACGCTCGCCTTCTCGGCGCTCACGAACGCGAGCGCGACATCGTCGACCGTGTACTTCCGGCCCGGCAGCGCCGGCGGCTTCACCGTCGCCGGGAGCTCGATCGACGCGCAGTCCGGGGTCGCCTCGTACGGCTATGCGAGCCTCGGCACCGGCTGGAGCGGCACAGGCGGCGTCTACAGCTTCACGGCGGCGGCGGTCGACCCGGTCGAGCCGCTGAACGTGACGGCGACGAACGGCGCCGGGCTGACCTCTGCGGCGACCTCGTTCACCGTCACGCCGGACTCCGGCGCACCCGCGAGCACGGTGCAGTGCAACGGCGCCGCCTGCTCCGCGGGCTGGTACACGACCTCCCCGGTCAGCGTCACGCTCGCCGCGAGCGACTCCGCCTCGGGCGTCGATCACATCCTGTACTCGACGGACGGCTCCGCGCCGAGCCTCACCTACAGCGGCGCGATCTCCGTGACGTCGACCGCGACGGTCCGCTTCGCGGCCGTCGACAAGGTCGGCAACGTCGAGGCGACGAAGTCCCAGCTGGTGCAGGTCGACACGACCGCGCCGACCGCGCCCACGCTCGCCTTCTCGGCGTTCACCAACGCGAGCGCGACCGGCTCGACCGTCTACTTCCGGCCGGGCGCGGCAGGCGGCGTCACCGTCGCGGGCAGCTCGACCGACGCGCAGTCGGGCGTCGCGTCCTACGGCTACCCGACCCTCGGCAGCGGCTGGAGCGGCACCAGCGGCGTCTACACCTTCACCGCGGCGGCAGCCGACCCGGTCGAGCCGCTGAACGTGACGGCGACGAACGGCGCCGGCCTCACCTCGACGGCGACGCCGTTCACCGTGACGCCGGACGCGACCGCCCCCGTCAGCTCCGTGCAGTGCAACGGCGCCGCCTGCTCGGCGGGCTGGTACACGAGCGCGCCGGTGAGCGTCTCGCTGGCGGCGACCGACGCGGGCTCGGGCGTCGCGCAGATCCGCTACACGACGAACGGCTCCGATCCGAGCCCGGTCAACGGCACGACGTACGCCGGTGCCTTCGCGGTCGGCGCGACGACGACGGTCAAGTTCCGCGCCTACGACAACGTTGGCAACGAAGAGGCCGTCGGCTCGCTGCTAATCCGCGTCGACACGAGCGCTCCGAGCGCGCCTGCGCTCTCGTTCACGGGCTTCACGAACGCGAGCGCGACCGGCTCGACCGTCTACGTCCGGTCGGGCGTCGGCGGCGGCTTCACGGTCAGCGGCAGCTCCACCGACGCCGAGTCGGGCGTAGCCTCGTACGGCTATCCGAGCCTCGGCAGCGGCTGGAGCGGCACCGGCGGCGTCTACGCGTTCACGCCGGCCGCGGTCGACCCGGTCGAGCCGCTCGACGTGACGGCGACCAACAACGCCGGCCTGACCTCGGTCGCGACGCCGTTCACCGTCACGCAGGACGGCACCGCACCGGCGAGCACCGTTCAGTGCGGCGCCGAGGCGTGCTCGGCCGGCTGGTACACGAGCTCGCCCGTGAGCGTGTCGCTCGCGGCGACCGACTCCGGCTCGGGCGTCGAGCGCATCCTGTACTCGACCGACGGCTCCGCGCCGAGCCTCACCTACGGCGGCGCGATCGCGGTCGCGACGACGACGACGATCAAGTTTGCGGCGGTCGACAAGGTCGGCAACGTCGAATCGACTCACACACAGCTGGTACAGGTCGACACGACGGCGCCGACCGCGCCCGCCCTCGCGTTCTCCGGCTTCTCGAACGCGAGTGCAACCGGCTCGACCGTCTACTTCCGGCCCGGCGCCGCGGGTGGGTTCACCGCCGCCGGCAGCTCGACCGATGCCGAGTCCGGCGTAGCGTCGTACGCCTACCCGGGCCTCGGCAGCGGCTGGAGTGCTACGGGCGGCGCATACAGCTTCACCGCGGCGGCAGCCGACCCGGCCGAGCCGCTGAACGTGACGGCGACGAACGGCGCCGGCCTGACCTCGAGCGCGACGGGTTTCACGGTCACCGCCGACGCGAGCGCACCGGCCTCCACGGTCGTCTGCAACGGCGGCCCGTGCGCGGCCGGCTGGTACTCGACCTCGCCCGTGAGCGTCACGCTGACCGCGTCCGACGCCGGGTCCGGTCTCGACCGGATCCTGTACTCGACCGACGGCTCGGCTCCGAGCCTGACCTACAGCGGCGCGATCTCGCTCGCGTCGACCGCGACGGTCCGCTTCGCGGCCGTCGACAAGGTCGGCAATGTCGAGGCGACGCGCTCGCAACTCGTCCAGATCGACACCACCCCCCCGTCGGCACCGGCGCTGAGCTTCTCCGCGCTCACGAACGCGAGCGTCAGCGGCTCGACGGTGTACTTCCGGACCGGCGCGGCCGGCGGCTTCACGGCCGGCGCGAGCTCTACCGACGGCGGCTCCGGCGTCGCGTCGTACGCCTTCCCGGGCCTGGGTAGCGGCTGGAGCGGCAGCGGCGGCGCCTACAGCTTCACCACGGCGGCCGTCGATCCGGCCGAGCCGCTGGACGTGACCGCGACCGACGTCGCGGGCAACACCTCTGCCGCGACCGGGTTCACCGTCACGGCCGACGGCAGTGCGCCGGCCTCGACGGCGACGTGCAACGGCGGCCCGTGCTCGAGCGGCTGGTACGGCGCGAGCCCGGTCTCCGTGACGCTCGCCGCGACCGACCTCGGCTCCGGCGTCGACCGGATCCTGTACTCGACCGACGGCTCGGCGCCGAGCACCACCTACAGCGGCGCGATCTCCGTCGCGTCGACGGCGACCGTGCGCTTCGCGGCCGTGGACAAGGTCGGCAACGTCGAGGCGACGCGCTCGCAGCTCGTCCAGATCGACACCAGCGCCCCGTCGGCGCCGTCACTGGCGTTCTCCGCGCTCACGAACGCGAGCGCGACCGGCTCGACGGTCTACTTCCGGACCGGCGCCGCGGGCGGCTTCACCGTCACCGGCAGCTCGGTCGACGGCGAGTCGGGCGTCGCCTCCTACGCGTACCCGAGCCTGGGCAGCGGCTGGAGCGGCGGCGGCGCCTACACCTTCTCCGCGGCTGCGGTCGATCCGGTCGAGCCCCTGAACGTCACGGCGACGAACAACGCGGGCCTCACCTCCGCCACGACGGGCTTCACCGTCACGTCCGACGGCAGTGCGCCTGCGACGACCGCAGCGTGCAACGGCGGCGCCTGCTCGAGCGGCTGGTACTCCAGCTCGCCGGTCAGCGTCTCGCTCGCCGCGACCGACTCCGGCTCGGGTGTCGACCGGATCCTGTACTCGACCGACGGCTCGGCTCCGAGCCTGACCTACAGCGGTGCGCTCGCGATCGCGACGACGACGACGGTCAAGTTCGCCGCCGTCGACAAGGTCGGCAACGTCGAGAGCACGCACTCGCAGCTGGTCCAGATCGACACCGTCGCGCCGTCCGCGCCTTCGCTGGCCTTCTCCGCGTTCACGAACGCGAGCGCGACGGGCTCGACGCTGTACTTCCGCACCGGCGCGAGCGGCGGCTTCACCGTTGCCGGGAGCTCGACCGACTCCGGCTCCGGCGTCGCCTCGTACGCGTACCCGAGCCTCGGCAGCGGCTGGAGCGGCAGCGGCGCGTACACCTTCAACAGCGGCGCGGCCGATCCGACGGAGCCGCTGCACGTGACGGCGACCGACGTCGCGGGCAACACGTCCGCCGCGACCGGGTTCACCGTCACGGCCGACGGCAGCGCTCCGGCGAGCACGGTGGCGTGCAACGGCGGCGCCTGCTCGTCCGGCTGGTATTCGAGCTCGCCGGTGAGCGTCTCGCTGGCGGCGACCGACTCCGGCTCGGGTGTCGACCGGATCCTGTACTCGACCGACGGCTCGGCACCCAGCCTGACCTACAGCGGCGCGCTGGCCGTCGCGACGACGACGACGATCAAGTTCGCCGC
>DASXTR010000167.1:0-9588 GCA_036505325.1 Gaiellaceae bacterium | reverse complement strand
GAACTGCGGCCAGCGCAAGCACTGCGGCGAAGACGACGGCGGTCTTCATACGCTCAACGTACCCGGTGAAAGAGAAGCCACTCTCCCTCGTTCGAGGGATCGCCCGGGGTTAGAAGCGGGCGGCGGCGCCGAGATGGCGCTGGTACGCGCCGGACGTCACGATCTCGGCGATCTGCTCGGCCGCGAAGCGCACTTCTTCGTCGGTGTTGTAGTAGTGCGGCCCGAGGCGCAGGCCGGCGTCCGGACGGAAATCGCACAGGATCTGCCGTTCGGCGAGCTCCGTGTGCACGGCCTCGAACTCGGGCGTACGGACGGTGACCGTGCCGCCGCGCCGGCTCGGATCGTGCGGGCTGCCGACCTCGAACCCAGCCTCCTCGAACAGGTCGATGAGCAGCTGCGTCTGCCGCACCGAGTTCTCGCGAATGCGCTCGACGCCGATCTCCTCGATCAGGTCGTAGCCGGCCGTCGCGGCGTACAGCGCGGGGACGTTCGGCGTGCCGGTGAGGAAGCGCGCCGCGCCCTCCGCGTACTCCATCTCGGGCTCGAACGCGAACGGGCGCGCGTGCGCCTGCCACCCGGCGTACGCCGGCTCGAGACGCTCGGCGACGTCGGGCCGCACGTAGAGCCACCCGGCGCCCGGCCCGCCGCACAGCCACTTCACGGAGCCGCCGACCGCGAACTCGACCCCGAGCGCGGTCACGTCGAGGGGCACCGCGCCCGCCGACTGGTACGCGTCGAGGCAGACGTACGCGCCCGCGTCGCGCGCGCGCGCGACCACGCGCTCGAGGGGCTGGATCTCACCGGTCTTGTACAGCACGTGCGAGACGGGAACGAGCAGCGTGCGCTCGTCGATCGCGTCGGCCACGGCGTCCGCGTCCTCGCAGACGACCACCTCGGCGCCGAGCCGCTCCATCGCCTGCTGCACGTAGCGCACCGACGGGAAGAGCCCGGCCTCGAACACGATCCGGTTCCGCGGCGGCGCGAAGCCGAAGCACGAGAGCACGATCGCCTCGGCGACGGTGACGTTCTGGTGCATGACGGTCGAGCCGGCCGGCGCGCCGACGATGCGTCCGACCTGGTCGCCGACCGTCACCGGCGTCTCCCACCACCCCTCCCCCCACGCCCGCGCACCGCGGGTCGCCCACTCGTCGGCGTAGCGCGCGAGGCGTCGTGCCGCCTCGGCCGGCATCGCCCCCAGCGAGTGGTTGATGAGGTACGTCGTCGACTCGAGGATCGGGAAGCGATCGCGGTAGTCGGTGAGCTCCACGCCGCGTATCATCACAGCCGTCGTGTCGTTGTAGCGCACCCGCCCCGTCGAGACCGGCCGCTGTGCCGGTCGCCTTGGCCTGCGCAACGGAGACAGAACGTGACACGACGCCTGCACATCTCGAGCTCCGCCAACGACCGCGTCAAGCGGTTGCGGCGCGTGCTGCGGAACGGCCGGCGCGAGGGCGTGTTCGTCGTGCACGGCTACCGCGCGCTCCGGCGCGCGATCGACGCAGGCGCCCTCTGCGTGAGCTCTACGCCGCGCCGGAGCTCTTCCTCGGGAACGACGACGCGGCGCTCGTCGAGCGCGCGGGCGTTCCGGTGACGCTGCTCTCGGCCGATGTGTTCCGCTCGCTCTCCGGGCTGCCGCGGCCGGACGGGCTGCTCGGCCTCGTCGAACGTCGGCCGGCGCCGCTCGAGACGCTTCCCACGAGCGGGCTCATCGTCGTCGCCGAGGCGGTCGAGCGTCCGGGGAACCTCGGGACGATCGTGCGGACCGCATGCGGCGCCGGCGCCGCCGCGCTCGTCGCGGCCGATCCGCGCACCGACCTCTTCCACCCGGAGACGGTGCACGCATCGGTCGGCACCATCTTCGATCTCCCGGTCGCGGCGGCGTCCACCGCGGACGCGATCGCGTGGTGGCCGGGCCGCGTCGTCGTCGCGACGCCTGACGGCCGAAAGGCGCACTGGGAGGCCGACTACGGCAAAGCCGAAGGGACGGCGATCGTGGTCGGCAACGAGCGTGCCGGCGTGAGCGACGCGTGGCTGGCGCGCGCGGACGAGACCGTGGGCATCCCGCTCCCCGGTCCCGCCGACAGCCTGAACGTCGCGGTCGCCGCCGCCGTCGTGCTCTTCGAGGCGCTGCGCTCACGCGAGCGCGACCGTCGCCTCGACCTCGACGGCGAGTCCGGCCGGCAGCTCGGCGACGCCGATCGCCGAGCGCGCACAGAGGCCGCGCTCCTCCCCCCATAGCTCGACGACCTGGTTGGTGAAGCCGTTGATCACCGTCGGCTGGTCGGAGAATCCCGGCGCCGAGCGGACGAAGCCGAGCACCTTCACCCAGCGGTCGACGCGGTCCAGCGAGCCGAGCTCGTCGATGAGCGTGCGGCACATCAGCAGGGCCGTCCGCCGCGCCGCCTCCACGGCCTGCTCCACGGTGACGTCCTCCCCGACGCGGCCGAGCGTCGTGAGGTCGCCGTTGCCCGAGAGGTAGACGAGTCCCCCGTGGGTCACCGCGCGGCGCAGCCGCGGCGCGAACGCGGGCCGCGGCTGCTCCGGCACCTCGAGCCCGAGCTCGCGCAGGCGCGCGTCGACGCTCATCTCGGCACCGCCTGCGCGGGCGGGGCCTGGACGGGCTGCGGCGGGGGCGACGAGTCGACGAGCACGGCGGCGGCGAGGAGCACGGCCATCCCGACGAGGCTCTCGCCGGCGAGGCTGCGGCCGACGCGGCCGAGGAACACGTCGCCGCCGCGCACGATCGCCGGACGCACGAAGAAGTGGTGGAAGGCACCCCACGCGAGCGCGACCGACACGAGCAGGAGCTTCACGAGCAGCACGCGTCCGTACGATGCCGTCCAGAGGTCCGAGACGTGCGGCAGGCGCAGTACCGACAGGTACACGCCGGCGCCGACGATCAGCGCGACCAGCACCGTCGCGAAGCGCGAGAAGCGGAGGAACGCGGCGCGGCGGAGCGCGGGCGCCACCGGCCACACCGCGACGAGCATCGTCACCAGCCCGCCGAGCCACAGCGACGCCGCCGACAGGTGCACCCAGTCCGCGAGCTGAGACTTCCACGAGGCACCCGCGTCGACGGCCGAGTGTCCGGAGAGCGACAGGCCCGATGCGAACCCGAGCGCGATCGCGAACGCCGCCGGCAGGAACGCGCGGGGGCGGTCGGTGAGCCACGCGAGGAAGAGCAGCGCCGCGACGAGCGCGTACCCGAGGGTCATCGCGACGAACGCCGTGCCGAAGCGCGTCCCGCTCGCGATCGGCGACAGGTCGCCGTAGAGGAACTGCCCGAAGGGCATCTGCAGCGCGTCCTCGGCGCGCAGGCAGAACGCGAGGATGCCGACCTCGAGCACGGCGACGACCCCGACCCCCGTGACGAGCGCGAGTCGCTTCTCCACCGCCGCGGGAAGCGCGACGCCGCGCAGGCAGACGAGCCGGAAGCCGAGCCCGCCGAGGAGCAGCGCGAGCGCGAGGAAGTAGAGCCAGCGCACGACGTGCTCCGTTCGCGTCGGCCCGATCGCGCCGTACGCCTGCGTCGGCGGCGGCGCCGGCACGCGCACGCCGAACGTGAACACGCCGCCGACCGTGTGCGAGTCCGCCGACGTCGCGTGCCAGCGGACGGTGTAGACGCCGCGCGCGAGCGGGCCCACGGCGGCGAAGACGTCCCGCCCGGTCGAGAACGCCTGCGCCGCATGGTCGCGTCCTTTCGCGTCGAGGACGCGGACCGTCGGCAGCTCCACGATCTGGTCGAAGCGCAGGTGCACGGACGACGGCCCGCGCGCGAGCTCGGCGCGGAACGACGGTTGCGCCTTGCGAAGCGTCGCATGAGCCATTGCCTGTGCAGGCAACGTGAGTGCGACCACGGTGACGACGATCAGCCTTCTCATCGGTGCGGTGCTCCCGCGACGGGCGAGAGATGACCGAAGACCGGCGCGACGTCGCGGTCCGTGAAGAGCATCACCGCGAGGGCCACGAACACGAGCGCGAACGCCGACTGCAGCGCCGCCGACCGCGGGCGGAAGACCCGCGCGAGCGGAATCAGCGACGCGACCACGCACGTCCACCCGAGCAGGTGGTGCAGGAACGCGGAGCGTGCGAACAGCCAGGGGTTCTGCTCGTGGACGAGAAACGCCAGTCCCGAGACGAGCAGCCCGACGAACGTCAGGACGCGCCATGCGGGGTGGCGCAGCTTCCCGCGCGCGAGCCCGAGCTCGGCGGCGCCTGCCGCCATGAGGGACTCCGCCCATGCGCCGTGCGCGAGCATGTGGATGGCGGAGTTCGTGTAGAAGGCCATGACGGGCCACATCAGCACGCCGAGCGCGAACGCGAGGCCGGGCCACAGGTACACGCGCCACCGGCGCATGCGCCAGACCTCTTCCCCGACGATCGGCTCGGCGAGCAGCACGAGCCCGAGCAGCAGGAAGCCCGTGGCGAAGAGCCAGTGCACCATCTCAGCGGGCGGCTGCATCACGCTCCTCGAGATCGGCGACGAGCGGCCGCGCGACGACGAGCCAGAACGCGAGGCCGGCAAGGACGACGAGCAGCGGCGGCTCGATCGCGAGCCACCAGAAGCTCTCCCCGCGCGGGTGCAGGAGCGTCACGCGGTACGGCTGCGCGAACGCCCAGGCGAAGCCCGCGAGGACGGTCAGCGGGCCGAGCGAGGAGACGGCGAGCGCGCGGGCGCTTCGCCGCTCCCGGACGGCCGGTATGGGTGTGGCGAGTTGTGAATCCACTGCTCCTCCGCAAGGTCGAACGGCGAGGACACCCGCGGGGTCTGGGCGGGAAAACCGCGGGTCAGCGGAGCAGCGGAGGCGGCCGCGACTCGAACGCGAGGCCGAAGAGGTGCCGCGGTGTGCGGTCGCCGCCGAGGACGGGCCGGCGCGGGCACGGCGGCGCGAGCGCGCGGAGGATCCGCCGGGCGCGCGCGAACGTGGCGGCTGCGTAGTCGTCGACCTCCGCGAGCCACCGTGCGACGGCGCCCCAGCCGACCGCGACGAACACGGCGAGCACGGCGAACACGGGCAGCGCGTACGTGTGCAGCCACGGCGCGAACAGCGGCCAGCGCCCGGCGCTGACGCGGTCGACGTCCGTCTGGAGGAGGTACCAGAGTGACGTCGCGGCGAAGGACGCGAGCCAGAGACGCGGCGACAGGCGCAGCCGGACGCGCGGCGCGGCCTTCGTGCACCGGTGGCCCATCGCGGCGAGCAGGCGCTCGCCCGCAGCCGCCGTCGCCCGCGCGCGCACGACGCGCCAGAGCAGGGCGGCGAGGCCGAGCGCGGCGACCACCTTCACCGCGCCGAGCAGGAACGGGTAGTACGACGCCTGCGTCGATGCGAGCGGCGCGACGTGGAACGCGCGGTCGATCCTGGCGGTGACGCTGCGTCCCGCGAGCTCGGCCACGAGCGCGAGCAGCGCGAACGCGGCCGTCGCCGTCATCCGCCTGCGCCTCCAGCGCAACATCGTCCGATGATACTCCTGGACACCGGCGTGACTTGCGCGGCCGCCGCCCGGGGTGATGCAATACCTCTGCAGGCTCGGGCCGCGGCCTGCAGAGGGGCGACCGGAAGGAGGGGGAATGACCGACGACGTCGTGTGGGAGCTGCGGGAGCCGCCGGTGCGCAGCATCGAGGCGGTGAACGGCACCGTGGTCGTCAGCCTGGGCGGGGAGCTCGATCTCTACAACGCGGAGGAAGTGCGCGAGGCGCTCGCCGGAGCCGCCGACGGGCAGCCCGAGCGGCTGGTCGTCGACCTCTCCGGGGTCGAGTTCATCGACTCGACGGCGCTCGGCGTCCTGATCGAGGCGCGGACGAAGCTCGCGAACCGACAAGCGTTCCTGCTCGCGGCGCCGCGGGTCGAGACGCGTCGCGCGCTCGAGGTCTCCGGTCTCGACCGCCACTTCGGCATCCACGACACGGTGGACGCCGCACGGGCCGCCTCGGTGTAGGCGCGGCGGCCGCGGTCACCCGCGACCGCCGCTGGACGCTCCGCTACTTCTCGTACGCGAGCACGATCTCCGGCAGCTGGTGGACGGTGCCGTCCGGTTCCGTCCAGGTCGCCATCGTCGTGTCGCTGTAGATCACGGCGGCCTTTCCGGTCGCCGGATCCTCCGCGACCTCGAACAGGTCGAGCAGCTCGCGTGTAGTGGCCGCCGCCGTCCGTCGAGCGCGCGACGTACACGTTGTTGTACGCGGCACTGCAGCACTTCGTCTGCTGCTCGCCGCCGGTGAACCCGGAGTAGACATACCCCGTGGTGGGGTCGGCGACGATCGGACTTCCCGGTGATGTCGCCTTGGCCGAGGAGGGGCGACCCCGAGGGCCGCCAGGTCCGTCCGTCGTCGGTCGACTTCTTGACGCGGATCATCGTGCTGTTCTGCGCGTCGTGGTAGGCGACCCACGCGGTCGTCCCGTAGGTCGTGATCCACTCGCGATCCGCGCCCGACTGGTCGAGGTACGACGTCGTGCAGCCGGACGGGCCCGTCGCGCCCTTCGGACACCGTGTCACCGACACGCCGAGCTGGAGCGCGTTGAAGTAGAAGTCGAGATCCGCGAGCAGGATCGTTCCCGTGCTCGTGAACTCGACGTCCGCGTCGCCGTCGCCGAGCGTCGTCCGTCCGGCACCGTGGTTCTGCAGGTTTTGATCCATGCCGCCGAAGTACGACGGCGTTGAGCCGAACCGTCAGAGCCGAATGTACGACTCGATACCGCGAAGATCAAGGCTTCGATATCAGCGTATCTCGCCGCGGCTCTTTATCGTTTTCAACTGTTAAGGATAGTTGCCGTCAGCCAGGAGGTCTTGCATGAGGATGCGCTTGTCCCTGCTTCTGGGAGCGCTTGCGCTCGTGGGAGCGATCAGCGGCTCCACCGGCCACGCCGCGACCGCGCCGACCTTCGCGACCTTCGCCGCACCCGCCCCGCTCGGGCAGGACGCCGGCGAGCCGTCGATCGGCGTGAACTGGCAGACCGGGAACGTGATGTACCAGGCGGGCCTCGAGACGCTTCGAGTCTCCGGGTTCAACAGCTCGACCGGGTCCGCATCGTGGGCGAGCGTCGGCTCGACGATCACTTCCGCCGCGACCCTCGACCCGATTCTGTTCACCGACCACTCGACGGGCCGCACGTTCGTCTCGCAACTCTCTGCGGATTGCAGCCTGCTCGCGTTCAGCGACAACGACGGCGCGACGTGGACACAGAACCCGGTCGGCTGCGGCCTCGCTGCGGGCGCCGACCACCAGACGGTCGGCGGCGGACCGTTCGCGCCCGGCGTGAGCGGGACCGGCTACTCGCACAGCGTGTACTACTGCGCGCAGGCGATCGCGACCGCGCAGTGCTCCATCAGCCTCACCGGCGGGCTGACGTTCAACCCGGCGGTGCCGATCTACACGGCGCTCCAGTGCGGCGGCCTCCACGGGCACGTGAAGGTCGCGCCGGACGGCACGGCATACGTGCCGAATGCCGACTGCAACGGCAAATCGGCTGTTGTTGTCTCCACGGACAACGGAACGACATGGTCAGTGCGTCCGGTTCCCGATTCGTCGACGCAGGACGAGAGCGATCCGTCGCTGGGCGTCGGCGCCGGCGGAACGGTGTACTTCGGCTACGCGAGCGGAACCGGCCACCCGATGGCCGCCGTGTCGCACGACCGCGGGAAGACGTGGGCGAAGAGCGTCGACGTCGGCACCGCGTCCGGGATCCAGAACACGCAGTTCCCGTCCGTCGTCGCCGGCGACGACGACCGTGCGGCGTTCGCGTTCCTCGGCACACCGACCGGCGGCGACGATCAGAAGTCGAGCTTCAACGGCGTCTGGCACCTCTACGTCGCAGCCACGTACGACGGCGGCGCGACATGGACGACCGTCGACACGACGCCGAGCGATCCGGTGCAGAAGGGCTGCATCTGGCTCGGCGGCGGCTCGAACCAGTGCCGCAACCTGCTCGACTTCATGGACGTCACGGTCGACAGGATCGGCCGGGTCGTGGTCGGCTACGCGGACGGCTGCACGGGTGCGTGCGCTTCGGGCGGCGCGAGCAACTGGGCATCGCGCGCGACGATCGCGCGCCAGTCGGGCGGCACGGGGCTCTTCGCCGCCTTCGACGGCCAGATCACCGGTTAGGGGAGTTTGTATCCGGCGTGCCGAAGGTCGCCTTCGGCGCGCTGGATCTCCTTCACGCCCTGCGAGCGCGCGAGCCGCGAAAGCGCCTCGCGCGCCTCGACGCCGCGCGCTTGCGCGATCGCAGTCGACTCGGCCTCGACGCTCGCTGCGAACGCACGGAGCCCATCGACGAGGTCGCCGTTCGCGCCGTCTGCGTCGTCGGGCGGAGCGAGCGCGTCGAGCTCGTCTGCGGTCATGCGCAGAGCGTCGCGCAGCTGCACGAGCGCGCGCGAGTTCGCGCTCAGCTCGACGATGCGCGCGTTGAGATGCGTCAGCGAGCGGTCGAGCCGCCGCTCGTACTGGTCGTGCGTGAGCCGGTCTCCACCGCCGCCGCAGCCGGCGAGGACAAGGACTGCGACGAGGAGAGCAACAGCGCGATGTTCCACGGGTCGCGGACGAGATACCCATCTGCGCGTTCCTCGACCGCGAACCCGGCGGCGCGAACACGGGCCGCAACTCCGGCCGGATCGTCGAGCACGATCGTCCAGTGGCGGAGGCCGACCGCGTTCTCCGGTGCAGGTGGAACGCCGACCCCGCGCCAAACGTTGAACGCGAGGTGGTGGTGGTAGCCGCCCGCCGACACGAACGCCGCAGTCGGCATCACCGTCTGCACCTCGAACCCGAGCACGTCGCGGTAGAAGCGCACACCCTCGTCGACATCGCCGACATGAAGGTGCAGGTGACCTACGACGAGACCTGCGCCTGCGCGCACCGTCGGCTCCTCGCCCACGATCGTTCCGACGAGGTCGTCGAAGTCGAGCGGCTGCGGCCCGCCGCCGTAGCCGGCGGAGAGGTCGGGCCAGGCCTCGCGCGGCCGGTCGGCCGCGAGCTCGATCTCGTTCCCGTCGGGGTCGGGGAGGTAGATCGCCTCGTGCGTGCCGTGGTCCGAGGCGCCGATGATCGGCGTGCGCGTGACCGAGAGCCGCGCGGCCGCGCGCGCGAGCTCCTCGCGCGAGGCATGCAGTAACGCGACGTGGTACAGGCCGGCGTGCCGCCCCGCGGGCTGCGCGTCCGGCTGCTCGTGCAGCACGAGGACGTCCTCGCCGCCGACGCCGAGCCCGGCCTCGCGGCGTTCGTGCCGGTGCGTGCGCAGCCCGAGCGCGCGCTCGTACCAGGCCAGCGAGCGGTCGAGGTCGCTGACGACGAGATGCGCGGCGCCAAGGCGCAGCGTCGAAGGAAGTGCAGGTGCTTCGAGGACCTTCATGCTCCCATTATACTTGCGATCGCAACCTTCTGCCGGAGGGGCTACCCGCACCGCGAGACGCCTGGGAGCCCCACCTCGACCCGGCGGCTGCGCCCCTACCGTCGGCATCACCCCCCATTCGAAAGGTGATGCACATGAAGAACAGGCACAAGGTCGCGGTCGCGCTCGCCGCGGGAGTCGCCCTCGCGGCGATGGCCGCAGGCGCCGCGATCGCCGCAAAGAGCGACGACAGCGGCCGCA
>DASXTR010000166.1:0-10696 GCA_036505325.1 Gaiellaceae bacterium | reverse complement strand
AACAGCAGCGAGCGTCAGAAGGCGAAGCAGTCCAGCAGGTCGCTGATGTCCCTGCGAGCGTCGCGCGGCGGGGCCGGGGCACCGCCCGCCTGGTAGTTCGAGCCGGTCGGAGTACCACGGTCGAAGAGGTGGTTCTGCGACGCGAGCGTGGGAAGCCCGTGCAGCCGTTCGAGGAACTTCAGCGTCGACGTCAGCTCGCTCGGCAGCGTCGTCTTGATCGGCCCCTTCCTCGCATACGGCGAGATCACCCACGTCGGGATGCGGATGCCCATCCCGTACGCATCGACCTGAGGCGGCGCGACGTGGTCGAAGAACCCGCCGTGCTCGTCGTAGGTGATGATGTACGCGGAGCTGTCCCACAGTGACGACTCGCGCAGCGCCGTGACGCACTCCTCCTGGATTCCCATCCCGACCGTCACGTCGGCCGGCGGATGCTCGTCCCAGCCGCGCGCGTAGCTCGGGATGAGCCACGAGACCTGCGGCAGGCGCCCGAGCCGAACGTCGTTGAGGAACGACCCCTTGCTCCCGAGCGTCCGCTGGTCGTGCGCGTACTTCTTCCAGAAGACGAAGACGTTGTCGGTGTTTCCGTACGGGACGCTGTCCCAGCCGAGATTGTAGACGCCCCACGTCACGCCGGCGGCCTCGAGCAGGTCGAGGATCATCGGGTAGTCGAAGATGCCGTAGCCCCAGACGCCGTTCGTCGTGATCCCGCCCGACGTCCCCGCGGCGATGTAGAAGCGGTTCGGCCAGGTCGGGCCGAGGAGCGAGCAGAAGAAGTTCGCCACGAGTGCGGAGTCCTCGAAAAGGCTGTAGTAGAAGGGGATCTCGTCGGCGGTGTAGTAGCCGATCGCGGCGTCGCCGTCCCCGATCCGCGCCGCGGAACTCTTGTAGAACCCGTCCATGGCGCCGCCGTTCCACTGCTCGTGGACGGCGCTCCACGAGTGCGGCGGATCCGGCGTCGAGAGCTCCGTGAACTCGAACGGATAGTGCGGATTCCCGGCCGCGTCGGGCTGGAAGTATCCGGGCGGCGGGCCGAACCCGGCGGCCTGCACAAGCGGCGCGTAGCCGAAATAGTGGTCGAAGGACCGGTTCTCCTGGCACGCGATGATGACGTGCCGCAGCGGTGTCTTTGCCTTCTGCACGCGCCGCGCGCGCGCGGCCGCGGGCGCGCTGGCGTAGAGCGATCCGCCGAGCACGGCGGCGGTGCCGGCTCCGGTGCGCTCGAGGAACGTCCGGCGGGTGAAACGCTCGTGCGGCATGAACTCCCTCCTCCTCGACTGGGTCCCTCGCGCGCCGAACCTACGCCCGCCGGCGGCCGTGCGTCAACGCCGCGTAGGTGGCGCGCGGGCGGCCGCCGTTCTACGCTTGACCTCCCGGGCCGAAGGAGAAGGGTGACCGTCTTCGCGGACAGTCGTATCGGCACCGAGCTGGCCGGCTATCGCCTCGATGCGCTGATCGGCCGCGGCGGGATGAGCGTCGTGTACCGCGCGGAGCACCTGCGCCTGAGACGCGACGCCGCCGTGAAGCTGCTCGCGCCCGAACTCGCGGATGACGTGCGCTTCCGCGAGCGGTTCCTGCGCGAGTCGGAGGTCGCGGCCTCGCTCGACCATCCGAACATCGTCCGGGTCTACGACGCAGGCGAGAGCGACGGCCTCTTGTACCTGGCGATGCAGTACGTGGACGGGACGGATCTGAAGGCGCTGCTCAGGCGCGAGGGAGCGCTCGAACGCGGCCGCGCGATCGCGATCGTCGCGCAGGTGGCGGACGCGCTCGACGTGGCGCACGCCCGCGGCCTCGTCCACCGCGACGTGAAGCCGTCGAACGTCCTCGTCGCCGGACCACCCGGAGACGAGCACTGCTACCTCGCGGACTTCGGCCTGACGAAGTTCACCTCGGAGCGCACGGCGCTGACCGACTCGGGTCAGATGGTCGGCACGATCGACTACGTCGCGCCCGAGCAGATCAGGGGCGATGCCGTGGACGGACGCGCGGACGTTTACGCTCTCGCGTGCCTGCTCCACCACTGCCTGACCGGTCACGCGCCGTTCGAGCGCGACACCGACGTGGCGGTGATCTACGCTCATCTCGAGGAGGCGCCGCCGCCCACCGGCGATCGGCTCGACGGCGTCCTCGCGAAGGGCATGGCGAAGGAGCGCGACGCGCGCTGGCCGACGTGCGGCACCCTCGTCGACGCAGCGCGCGCCGCGCCGTCCACTCCGGCCCCGCGATCGCGCAGGCGGGAGCTGCCCGCCGCGGCGACGTTGGCGGCGGCCGCGGCTGTCGCCGGCGCGCTGCTCTTCCGCGGCGGCGGCCCTGCGGTCGCCCACTCGGCGACGCTCGGACGCATCGACCCCGACGGCGCCGTCGTGACCGCGAGCGTCGCGCTGTCCGGTCGCCCCCGCATGATCACGACCTGCGCCGGAAGCGTCTTCGTCGCGGGTCTCGACGGCGTGGTGTCCGAGATCGATCCGCGGATGTCGAGGCCGTACCCGATCCGCGTGGGCGGCACGCCGCGCGACATCTCACACATCGGCGGGCTCGCGACCGTCGTGGGTGGGCCGACGAAGAACACCGTCACGATCATCGACGGAGCCTCCGGAACCGTCAGCGGCGTCGTCGGCCTTCCGGGACCGCCGCGCGCCGCAGCGGTGGTGACCTCCTACGGACGCGACGTCTGGATCGCGAATCCGAACGCAGTCGAACTCGACCGCGTCGGACCGCCGTACACCGGCATCGCCGACCGGATTCCGCTCCCACGGCCGCATGGACGAACGGGCTACATCGGCGTCGCGGCAGGGGCGGGCGCCGTGTGGATCGCCGGCAACGACATCGACCGGACGCTGTTGCGCTTCGACCCGGCGACGAGCGCGATCGTCACCATCCGTCTCCCGTTCGCGCCGCGCGCGGTCGCAGTCGGCTACGGCGGCGTATGGGTCGTCGACGGCCGCGGCGGCGCGGTCGTGCGCATCGACCCGAAGACGAACCGCCTCGGGCCGAGGATCCGCGTCGGCCGCGGCGCGAGAGCCGTCGCGGTGGGCGGAGGGTTCGTCTGGGTCGCCAACGAGCACGACCGGTCGGTTTCGCGCATCGACCCGGAGCGGAACGCAGTCGATCGTGCGATCGGCGTCGGCGCGAGGCCCCTGGACCTCGCGGTCGGGCTCGGCGCCGTGTGGGTGGTGAGAGGCAAGGACTGAGGAGGTGGACGATGAGGAAGCTCGTCGCGCTCGTCGCCGCGGTCGTCGTCGCGTCGACGGTTGCGGAGGCGACGCGTAGCGCGCGGTCGGCGAACGTGACCAGGCTGCACGACATCTCGCTCGAGCTCGTCGGCCAGCTGACGAACTCGCCGCCGGGCGTTACGCCGGTGACGCACGTGCACTACGGCTACCTGTCATACGTGAACGGCGTCCCCGCGTTCACCGCCGCGACCGCCGGCGAGTCGACCGCCCTCTTCACCTTCTTCGCCGAGGCGGCCACGGTGCGCGTGCTCGTCGACGGACCGCTCCGCGTCATCACCCGAGTCGGCAAGATCACGATCTACCGCGACCCCTCGGCGAACGGGAGCTTCGACCGGCCCGACAGCTTCCGCGACGGGACACCCGTGATGGTCGCGACGTTCCGGCAGCAGGTCGTCGGCGACACCGTTTCCAACACGTTCACCGCCTTTCACCGGGACAGGATCACCTCGACGACGCCGTTCGCCGCCGGCCGAGGCAAGGTCCAGCTGGGTGACGTCGGCAAGAAGTTCGAGATCGTCCTCCAGGGCCACTTGAACATGCCGGGGCCGCCGTCCGGCTTCTTCGCCGGGCACGCCTCGAGCCGGTGACGGCGGGGCGGCCGCCGGAACGACCGCCCCGGCACCTCATTGGCTGACGGTGTACTGGTAGCAGCCGCTCTCGAGCACGACCGCCGACGTCGCGTCGTCGATCACGCGGAAGTGAATGTCGAACCGCGATCCGGGTGCGCTCACGGTCCGGAACAGGTGCTCGCGACCGGTCCCGCGGTCGTCGGTCGTGATCGCCTGCGGGACGAGACCGCGGCCGAGCGTCAGCCACGACGCGCTCGTGCAGCTGCCGTCGAGGACCGTGTCGACGGCGCGCTGCAGCCTGTAGCTCGTGTTCGGCGCGAGATCACGCACCCAGACGTCGAGATTGATGGTCAGATTTGCATCGTTGGGCTGGCGGAACTTGACGTGACCGAAGCCGTCGCCGCCGTCGGACGCGCGCAGGATCACCTCGAGGTTGAAGTTCGGCGTCTCGGGGCCCCACGGCGGGCCGGCGTCGGCGCGGACCGAAACGGCCAGCACCGCCGCTGCGACGACCGCAGTGGAGAGCGCGAGTGCACGCATGGTCTTCCTCCTTCGTTCGGGGATGCCTCTCGCGCGACGTTGTCGCCGGACACCTACGGCGCGGTTACGGCCCGGTTACGGTAGGACGCCGATGGAGTTCCGGCTTCTCGGGCCGCTCGAGGTGTGGGACGGGCAGCGCCCGGTCGCGATCCACGGCGCGAAAGAGCGCGCGCTCCTCGCGTGTCTGTTGCTCGACGCGAACCGCGTCGTCTCGAGCGACCGCCTCGTCGACGAGCTGTGGGGAGAAGATCCGCCGGAGAGCGCACGCAAGTCGCTCCAGGTACGCGTCTCGAACCTGCGGAAGGCGCTGCGTCCCGCCGGTGACGTGCTGCGTTCGACGGGCGGCGGCTATGTCGTTCGAGTCGGTCCGGACGAGCTCGACCTCGATCGCTTCGAGCGCCTGCTCGCGGAGGCCGAGGACGCGCGCGCCCGCGGGGAGCCGGCGCTCGCCGTGGCGAAGCTGAGGGACGCACTCGCCCTGTGGCGCGGGCCGGCGCTGGCGGACGTCGTCTCGGACACCTTCGGCCGAGCCGCGGCGGGCCGGCTCGAGGAGCTTCGCCTGGTGGCGCTCGAACGGCGGATCGAGGCCCAGCTCGAGCTCGGGGGCCACGTCGAGGCCGTCGCCGAGCTGGAGGCGCTCGTTGCGCGCCACCCCTACCGCGAACGCCTCCGCGCGCTCCTGATGCTCGCGCTCTACCGTTCGGGTCGGCAGGCGGAGGCTCTCGGCGCCTACCGGGAGGCGCGGCGCGAGCTGGTCGGCGAGCTCGGCATCGAGCCGGGCCCCGGACTCCACGGCCTCGAGCAGGCGATGCTCCGGCAGGATCCGACGCTCGACCTCGCCGCCGTGGCCGCTCCCGAGCGCGCGATCCTCGTCGCCGCGCTCGACACCGGCGCCCTGCCGTCGCTGGTCGCGGTTGCGACGGCGCTCGCGCGGCGCCCCGCGCACGAGCTGATCGTCGTGCAGCCGGTCGCACGCGGAGCAGACGTGGCCGCCGCCGCCGCGCGCGTCACCACACTGCGCGAGGAGCTCGCCGGCGACGGGCTGACGGCGCGCGCCGCAGCGTTCAGCGCTGCCAGACCGTACGCGGAGCTCGTCCGCATCGCCGCGGAGCACGAGGTCGATCTCCTGCTGCTCGACGGCGGTCCGGAAACGCTTGCCGACCCCGACCTGACCGCGTCCCCGTGCGACGTGGCCGTCCTTGTCGTTCGCGCGGAACCGTTCGCCCCCGGCACCGTGCTCGTTCCGTTCACGGGCGCAGAGCAGGACTGGGCGGCGGTGGAGCTCGCAGCGTGGCTGGCCCGCGCGTCGGGATCAGCCCTGCGCCTTGCCGGCCCGGATGACGCGAGCCGCGTGATCGCTCATGCGTCGCTTGCCGCGCAGCGCGCGCTGGGCGTGGCTGCCGAGCCGCTCCTCGTCCCGCCGACGGGCGAGGAGCTGATCCGCGCGGCCGCCGACGCCGCGCTCGTCGTTCTGGGGTTCTCCGCGCGTCTCGGTCCGGTGCGCCTCGACGTCGTGCGCCGCGCCCGGCCGCCCGCGCTTCTCGTCCGGCGCGGCCTGCGGCCGGGAGGGCTCGCGCCTCGCGCGAGCCTCACGCGCTTCACGTGGTCGGTCCGACCCTAGAGGCATGGCCCCTAGGAGAGCGGGTACCGGGCAGAGCCCGGCACCCTCTTCGGGTCGGGGCCGACAAGCGGCCCCTAGGGCTCGCCGTCGTAGAGCACCTCGTAGACGTCGACCGAGGTCCGGCGGCCGCGCACGTCCTCGGGGACATCGTCACCCATCGATTCGAACCCGGCCTGGGCGGCGTCGAGCTCCTCCCGCGTGTCGAAGAACGCCACGAACAGCCGGCGATTCGCGTCCTTGTCGTTGAGGACCATGATCCGCCGAATTCCCTCGGGCATGCCCGTTCCCTCACCGGCCCGCCGCTCCTCGTTCATGCGACGGAGCTCCTCGACGTTCCCACCTTCGAACGACGCCAGGCGCGCGAACATCGCCACCTCCAGACGTTGACTCCCCGAGGGACGATCTTACGACGGACCGCGCGACCACTGCGTGTGCGGCCGCTCGCCCACCACGCCGTCGAGCTCGAGATCGACGCGCTCGTTGAAGAAGCAGAGCATCCCGCGCACCTGCTCGGCGTCGTGCTTGGGCTCCGCGTACGTCCAGACGAGATCGTCCTCGAAGCGGTCGCCGACGCGCACGTTCCAGTACGACGCCGACCCTTTGTACGCGCAGCGTGTCTTCGACTCGCTCGGCTCGAGGAGCTCCATGCGGACGTCCTCGGGCGGCATGTACCACCGCGGCGGGAGCGAAGTCTCGAAGAGCGCCCGCGCGCGAGTCGTCTCCGCGAGCACCTCGCCGTCGAGGAGAACGCGGACGCGGCGCGTCGTCGGATGGACGTCGATGCGATGGAAGGGGTCCCGCGGATGGCCGAAGAGCTCGTCGTCCTCGGCGAACCATTCGTCCGCGAGGTGCCAGTACAGCGCGACGTGCCCGCTCAGGAACGCGGCAGGCTCGATCGGCTCGCGGTAGGCCCAGACGGCGTCCGCAACCGCGCGCTCGCCCGCCCGGATCGTCCAGTACGACGCGTCGCCCTTGTGGGGGCAGTGCGTCCGATTCTCGCTCGGCTCGAGGAGGTCGAAGCGAACCTCCTCGTCGGGGAAGTAGTAGACCGGCAGATATCCGGTCTCGTGCAGCAGCTTCGCGTTGCGGCTGTCGACGACCGTCTCGTCGCCCACGAGCGCGCGGATCCGCTGCGGCACCGGCCACCAGAGGAGCACCGACCCCGTCGGAGGGTCGACCGGGAAGTTCAGCTCCCCGGTCGGCCGCTTCGAGAACGGCCCGCTGGCGGCGGTGAGCGACATCGCCGGTACTAGAGCAAATCCGCGTCCGCAGACCGCAAGTTTTCGGCCCGAAAAGCGACCTCTCTTTGAACCAAGCCAAGGAGGGGTTTCGGTTGAGAAAAATCCTGATCGCGATCGTCGCGGGCGCGGCGCTGGCCACGAGTGCCGCCGCCCTGGCGGCGACAGTGGTCGTCTCGCCGTCGAACACCGACGGCTGGACGGCCGTCCACGAGAGCTGCAACGCGGTGCCGTCGACGGGCTCGCAGGCCTTCGTCAACGGCCCGGGCACGCCTCCCGCCGGCACCGGCAGCTACGAGTTCCGCACGGGGGCCAACGCGCAGTCCTACGAGACCTTCCGCCAGCGGGACTTCAACGGCACGAAGCTCATGGACATCACGGCGCTCGACTACTGGACGTACGTGAGCGCGTTCGGCACGGGCTCGTCCGGACAGGCGCCGTACATCGACCTCTACGTCGACAACGACGGCAACGGCACCAAGGACGACACGCTGACGTTCGAGCCCGTCTACCAGACGAGCCAGGGCACTGTCGCGCTCAACACGTGGCAGCACTGGGATGCGCTGCACGGCAACTGGTGGGCCGAGAGCACGGGCGGGCCGCCGCCGTTCACGACGCTCGCGCAGTACGCCGCCGCCCATCCCGGCGCGGCAATCGCCGACGACCAGCCGGGTGGCTTCCTGCTCTCGAGCGGGTGCGGCAACACGTGGGCGAACTTCGTCGGCAACGCCGACAAGCTCACGATCAACGACACCACGTACGACTTCGAGCTCGGGGCAGGCGCAGCCGGCCCGCCGACGAGCAAGGCCCAGTGCAAGCACGGCGGCTGGCGGAACTTCACCAACCCGAAGTTCAAGAACCAGGGCCAGTGTGTGAGTTACGTCAACCACCACGACGGCAAGGGCAAGGACGACGACCGCGCCGGCAAGAAGCCGGCGAAGCCGCACCACGACCAGGGCAAGCACAAGGCGAACCACGGCAACAAGAAGTAGCGGTGCCGACGGCGCGAGACCCTGCACGGGCAGGGTCTCGCGCGCCTACGGCTCGCCGTCGTACAGGACGTCGTAGACGTCGACGGAGAGCCGCCGGCCGCGGACGTCCTCCGGGATCTCGTCGCCCATCGACTCGAACTGCGCCTGCGCCGCGTCGAGCGCATCGCGCGACTCGAAGAACGAGATGAAGAGCCGGCGCCCCCGGTCTTCGTCGTTGAGCACGAGGATGCGCCGAACGCCCTCGGGCATGCCGCCGCCTGAAGCCTGCCGCTCCTCGTTCAGCTTCCGGAGCTGCTCCGTGTCCCCGCCCTCGAACGCTGCAACCCGCGCCAGCATCGCAACCTCCCGACTCGTGTACGAACGAGCGCTAGCCTCTCGTCGCTGCCGTCGCGAGTCAATGTCCGGGCGAATTAGGGTGGCGCCGATGCCGCGCCGGAACCGCGTCACGCCCCTCGGCGAGTTGGTCGCGGATCCCGCGCGCGGCCTCGTCTACGGAAACCGCGGCTGCCTCCACGACGAGGCCGGGCGCATCCGGCGGCACTACAACGGGAAGCGCTGGATCGCGTGCCGGCTCCGGTTCCGCGGTTGGCACCGCTCGCCGCTGATGCAGCCGGGCCGGTTCACCGAGCTGTTCTTCCTCGACGAAGCGACTGCGTTCGCCGCCGGCCATCGACCCTGCGCGCTCTGCCGCCGCGAGGACTACGACCGCTTCGCCACGATCTGGGGCGACCTCCACCCCGGTCAGGCCGGTGCGGACGCAATCGACGCACAGCTGCACGCCGAGCGCGTCGATCCCGATACCCGCGGGCAACTCCGTCGCGAAGCGCCGCTCGACGACCTCCCGGATGGGGCGTTCGTCCTGGAAGAGGAGACGCCCTGGCTGGTGCTCGGCCCAGACCTCCTGCGCTGGACGGCGGCGGGCTACGTCGCTCGCAGACCGCGACCCGCACGCCGGCGCGCGCTCCTGGTCACACCGCCGTCACTGGTCGAGATCCTGCGCGGCGGCTGGAGGCCGCTCGTACCGCTGCTGCATCCGTCGGCCGAGCGCTAAGCCGGCGCGCGCTGCCGCGCACCGCCGATCAGCGCGATCAGGACGGCGGCGACCCCCACGGCGACCACGAACGTGAGGACGGCGCCGAAGTTCAACGCGTCTCCGATGATGCCGCCGATGAGGCTGCCGGCGATGCCGTAGAGCGCGGTCGCGAGCGCCCCGAGCTGCTGTTGTCCGGGAAGGACGAGCCGCGCGAGGGCTCCGATCACGATCCCGACGAGCACGAACCAGAGGAGCTTCAGCACCAGGCCGATCACGGCGACGCCGATGATCAGCAGGAGGACGATCACGAGCAGCGCGATCAGGACCACGATGCCTGCCCTACCCGGTTCACGCCGCTTCATGCATCGCGTTCGGCCGGATTGGATATTCCTCTCGCGACGATATATCGTTGCGATATATGAAGCCGACCGCGGTGACCTGGGTCGTGCTGGGCCTGATCTCGCACAGGATCCGGACCGGCTACGACATCAAGCGCGTCGTCGACCGCTCGGTGCGGTACTTCTGGGCGGCGAGCTACGGGCAGATCTATCCGGAGCTGAAGCGGCTCGAGGACGCCGGCTGGATCATCGGCGGCGGTGCGCCGCACGGGGGGCGGGCTCGGCGCGAGTATCGCATCACGGCCGCCGGGCGGAAGGCGCTGCGCGACTGGCTCCACGGCTACGAGGTGCGGCACGAGCTGCGCGACGAGTCGCTGCTGCGGCTGTTCTTCGCGGATGCGCTGCCGCGCGCGGAGGCGCTCGGGCTCGTCCGGGCGCGCCGCGAGGGATTCGCCCGGGTGCTCGCGGCCCTGCGCGCGCTCGACGACGGCGGCCCGGACCGCGATCCGCCGTTCGTGAACCTCGTGTACCGCTGGGGGATCGACTACTGCGAATGGGAGATCGCATGGTGCGAGCGGCAGGAACGGCGGCTGCGCCGGGCGGCGTGACGGAGCTTCCGGAGCCGACGTGGGCGTTCCTCGCCCGCCGCGGGCTCCCGCAGTTCGCCGCGGAGGGCGTCGCGCCGGTCGTCGTCTTCTACGGCGCCTGGAAGCTCTCGGGCCTCGCCGCAGGCGTTCTCGCCGCGACGGCGTGCGCGGGCGCCGTCCTCGTCTGGCAGATCCGGAACGGTCGCGACGGCGCGCTCGCGCCTCGCGCGGGCCGCGTTGCGCCTCGCGATGCTGCTCGCCTCCGGCGTCGGCGGCTTCGTCCTCGTGTCGGTCGCAACGGGGACGCCCCCTCTTCGTCGCGCTCGTCTTCTGGGGGTCTGGCACGCTCGGCGCATGTTCTCGCGGCTCGACTCGTCCCCAGCAGGTGAGCACGACTAGGCTTCGATCGGAGGGTCCCATGCCGGTTTCCACTCAGACGCGGGCGGTGTCCCCGGTGACGCTCGCGCGGCACTCGGCGCGCGGGCGACTGCTTCGTCGCGTAGTCGCGCTCGGGGCGCTCGGGCTTTTCGTCGCCGGGATGC
>DASXTR010000165.1:0-12872 GCA_036505325.1 Gaiellaceae bacterium | reverse complement strand
CGTCGAAGGGCTCGGCGTGGAGGCGGAGGCCGACTGGGACAACCTCCGCTCACCCGAGACGTATCTCGGTTACGCGCGCGGTGACCGCAAGGCGTCACCGGACCGTCACCAGTTGAACGAATGGGGACTCGTCGGCGAGTGGACGGTCGGAGCAGAGAACGTCTCCCTCGACCAGGCCGGCGGCGGGATCGCGTACCGCTTCCGCGCGCGCGACGCGCACCTCGTTCTTTCGCACGCAACAGACGAACCGATCCCCTTCCGCGTCCTGCTCGACGGCGACGCCCCGGGCCGATCGCACGGCGTCGACGTCGACGAGAACGGCAACGGCGTCCTCGGTGCGGGCCGCCTCTACCAGCTCGTGCGCCAGCACGACTCCGTCCGCGAGCGCACCCTCGCCATCAGCTTCCTCGAACGTGGCGCCGAGGCGTACGTGTTCACGTTCGGATAGCACTCGTGGCTTCCGACGCCACGAAGGCCGTGCCGGAGGCTCGGGACCCGAGCCCGACAGCCGACTGGCCGCGCTCTCGCAGGTCGTCCGCACGCTCACCGGGCTTCGGGGTACCGCGAGGGTCCGCCTGATCGCGCTCGGCTACGTGGTCCGGACGAGTTCTCAGCCGACGTCGGGGCCGATCACGCCGTTGGCGAGCGCGAACATCACGAGCTCGGCGCGCGTCTCGAGCTCCAGCTTGCGCATGATGTGCGCGCGGTGCGTGTCGACGGTGCGCACGGAGATGAAGAGCTTCTTGCCGATCTCCTGGTTCGTGTAGCCGAGCGCCAGAAGATGCACGATGTCGCGTTCCCGTTCGGAGAGGGGCTCGAGCGCCGGCGAGCTGTGGTCGTTGACGAGTCTCGCGCCGAGCTCCGGGTCGACGTATCCGCCGCCGTCGGCCACGAGCCGGATCGCAGTCACGAGCTCGCGGTCCGATGCGCGCTTCGGAAGGTATCCCGCCGCACCGGCGGTCAGCGCGCGCCGCACCGAGCTCGGCGCAGCCTGCGACGAGACGACGAGGATCTTCGCCTGCGGCGCGACCTTCGCGAGCTCGGGGATCGCTTCGTAGCCGCTCTTCCGCGGCAGGAGCAGGTCGAGCAGGATCAGGTCCGGCTGCAGCTTGCGCGCCATGACGAGCGCCCGTTCCGCCGCGTCGGCTTCGCCGACGACGGCGATTCCGGGCTCGCGCTCGAGCCGGCTGCGCAGTCCCGCGCGTAGAAGCTCGTGATCGTCGACGATGAGAACGTTGATCATTGCGCCTCCTTTGGGAACTCGAGCATCGCGCGCGTGCCTCCGGACGGGTGCGGGGCCAGCTCGAGGACGCTGCCGAAGCGTCCGGCGATGCGGCGGCAGAGCGACAGCCCGAGACCGCTCCCCGCGGCGTAGCGACCGACCTCTCCGAGACCGACGCCGTCGTCGTCGACAGATAGCCGCCACGAGCGCGACGACTCGACCGCCGCCACGTGAACGTGGTGGGCACCGGCGGCAACGGCGTTCGAGAGCAGGTTGCGCAGGATGACGCGGAGCGCTTTGGGCGGGAGCGGCAGCGTCGCCTGCAGGTCGGTCGTGACCTCGACCTCGGCTCCGACATCCTCGACCGCTTGATCGAGGCACTCGGCGGCCGAGGCGAAGACCGTCTCACTCGCTTCGCTCTGGGCGGCCTCGAGCAGCGCCTCGACGCGGTCCAGCGCATCCTCGACGTGCCTCGACGGATCGTCGGCGAGGAGCGCCGCGTGGAGCGGCGTCTTCAGCTCGTGTGCGACGAGTGCCGCGAAGTCCTCGAGCGCCTGGTTGCGCCGCGTGAGGTCGATCGCGGTTCGTGCGAGGCGCTCTTCGGCCGCGCGGCGCCGGATGATCGGCGCAGCGGTCGTCAACGCGGACGCGAGCTCCGGCCCGATCCTCCCGCCGTGTAGAACGAAGGCCCCCGCACGCCCGAGCGGCAGGTCGTGACGGCTCCCGCGGGCGATTCCGATCGCAGCGCCGGGTTGCGGCGCACCGTCCTCCGTCGCCCACCACTCGACCCGAGTGGCGCCGGAGCTGCGATACACCGCCTCGACGACCTGAACCATCGCGGATGCGAGATCGTCGGCCGTCGCGAGCGCGAGTACGACGTCGTGCTCGAGTGCGCCACGCTCGTGATCATGGTGGCGAACCGGAAACTCGACGACGTTTGCAGCGGCGGACATGGCCGTGGACCTTTCGGATGCGGACTACGCCGCGAGGCGGCTGTCCTCGTAGTCGACGGTGCTCAAGTCGCGGTACGCGAACGGGTGGTAATAGACGTCGAGGGCGAGGTACGCCTCCGCCGGGATCTCGAAGTACGCGCCCTCCCGGTAGTCGCTGACGCAGACGACCGTCTCGTCGCCGCCCTCGCCCCGGACCCACACGAGCGTCACCTCGACGCCGTCGCCGGAGCGGTGTGCGAGCTCTGTCCTCATGATTCCTCCTCCGTTGGGACGGGTGACGGCTCGTGTGCGGTCTCCGTCTTTCGTGTCGCCAGAAGGGTCGCGCCAGAAGCCCTCGATCGCCTCCGGGTGACGCCCTGGTCGGACCCCGGGTGTGGGCTCCCTGGTGGCCCGGCACGGCCCCCGGGCGGGACCGTCAGACCCTGGCCGACGCTTACGGCAATCGTCCCGCTTGCCGTAGGGTTAGTGCGCCAGTTGGTCCCAGGGAGGCCCGTGATGGGACGAAATCAGCAGGAACGATCCTCGGCTGGCAATGGCGGTTGAGACCCGGGCGCCGTCGGCCAGGTTCCTCGACCGCCGTGCCGAGCGTGAGGCGCTCGACGGGCTCCTGGCCGACGCCCTCGCGGGCCGGAGCCGCGCCGTGGTGCTGCGCGGTGAGGCGGGCGTAGGCAAGAGCACCTTGCTCCGCTATCTGGTGGAGCGCGTCGGCGGTTGGCACGTCGCCAGGGCCGAAGGGGTCGAGTCGGAGATGGAGCTGGCCTACAGCGGCCTCCATCAGCTCTGCGGGCCCATGCTGGCGAGCCTCGAGCGACTGCCGGCACCACAGCGCGACGCACTCGCGATCGTGTTCGGCCGAAGCACCGGTCCCGCGCCTGACCGATTCCTGGTCGGGCTCGCGACGCTGACGCTGCTCGCCGACGTCGCCGAGCGAGACCCGCTCATTTGCATCGTCGACGACGCGCAGTGGCTCGACGGCGCCTCTGCGCAGATTCTCGGCTTCGTCGCACGCCGCCTCCTCGCGGAACGCATCGTGCTCGTCTTCGCCGCCCGCACGGGCCTCGGTGACCCCGTCCTCTCCTGGCTCCCCGAGTTGTCCATCGGCGGGCTCGGCGACAGCGACGCCCGGGCGCTTCTGCTGGACAACGTGCACGCGCCGCTCGATGCCGCGGTCTGTGAGCGCATCATCGCGGAGAGCCACGGCAACCCCCTCGCCCTCCTCGAGCTCCCTCGTACCTCGAACGTCGCCGATCTCGCCGGTGGGTTCGGGCTGCCCGGCAGCCACGCCGTGCCCGGCAAGATCGAACAGAGCTACGCGCGGCGCCTCGACGTGCTCCCGCCGGAGACACGGCTGCTCGTCCTCGCTGCGGCGGCGGAGCCCCTCGGCGACCCGGTGCTGCTCCACCGCGCCGCCGAGACGCTCGGAATCGACGTGGCCGCCGCCGATCCTGCGGTGGACGCCGGCCTGCTCTACGTGGGTGTGCGCGTCGAGTTCGCGCACCCCCTCGTCCGCTCCGCCGCGTACCGCACGGCCACGGCCGGCGACCGGCATCGCGTGCATCGCGCCCTCGCCGACGCCACCGACGCCGAGACCGATCCGGACCGGCGCGCCTGGCACCTCGCAAACGCAGCGCCCGGCCCCGACGAGGCCGTCGCCTACGAGCTCGAGCGGTCGGCGACGAGAGCGCAGGCGCGTGGCGGCATCGCCGCCGCGGCCGCGTTCCTGGAGCGCGCGGTCACGCTGACCGTCGACCCGGCACGGTGTACGGAGCGCGCGCTGGCCGCTGCCCAGGCAAGCCTGCACGCCGGGGCCTTCGACACGGCCCTCGACCTGGTGACGGTGGCAGAGGCCGGATCGCTCGACGACCTCCAGCAGGCCCGCGCGGGGCTGTTGCGCGGACAGATCGCATTTGCCTCCAACGTCGGGAGGGACGCGCCGCCACTCCTGCTCGCGGCCGCGAAACGCCTCGAGTCCGTCGATGTGGCGCTGGCGCGCGAGACCTACCTCGACGCGTGGGGCGCGGCGTTGTTCGCCGGGCGCCTGGCCTCGGCCGGAGGACTGCTCGAGGTCTCGCAGGCTGCGAGAGCGGCGCCGCGGCCCGGCCAGGAGCCGCGGCCGTCCGATCTGCTCCTGGACGGCCTGGCGACGCTGATCACCGACGGTCGCGCGGCCGCGCGACCAACTCTGAGGCGCGCGGCGAGTGCGTTCGCCGCCGACGAGCGGTCGGCCGAGGAGAACCTTCGTTGGGGCTGGCTGACGACCGTCCCGTCGAACGTGCTCTGGGACGACGAGACCTTGCACGCGATCAACGTCCGTCAGCTCGAGCGTGCCCGTGCGGTCGGAGCGCTCGTCCGGCTCCCGATCGACCTGACCGCGCTGGCGGTTCTCGTCGCGTGGTGGGGTGACTTCGCAAGTGCGGCCTCTGCGATCGCGGAGGCCGATGAGGTCACAGAGGCGACGGGCACGCGGATCGCGCCCTTCAGCGCGATGCTGCTCGCCGCCTTGCGCGGACAGGAAGCCGTGGCCACGCCGCTGATCGAGGCGACGATCGAGGGGGCGACCGCCGGCGGTCAGGGAATCGGCGTGCAGTTCGCACAGTGGGTCGGCGCGATCCTGTTCAACGGCCTTGGCCGCTACGAGCGAGCGCTGTCCGCCGCTCAGGAGGCGGCGAACGACGAGTTCGAGCTGTTCCTCTCGGCGTGGGCGCTGCCCGAGCTGATCGAAGCGAGTATCAAGAGCGGAAAGACGGAAATCGCAAGCGGCGCCCTCGAACGGCTGACGAGGGCGACAACGGCCGCCGGTACCGGTTGGGCGACGGGGATCGAGGCTCGCTCCCGCGCACTGCTCGAGACGGGCGAGAGCGCTGAATCGTCCTATCGCGAAGCGATCGATCGGTTGGGACGCACACGATTCCGACCCGAGCTCGCGCGCGCGCATCTGCTCTACGGCGAGTGGCTCCGCCGGGAGAACCGTCACGTCGACGCGCGCGATCAGCTCCGCACGGCCCACGAGCTGCTCACGTCGATCGGCATGGAGGCGTTCTCGGAGCGCGCGCGCCGCGAGTTGGTCGCCACGGGGGAGAAGGTGCAAGCGCCCAGCGCCGGGGCGCGGGACGAGCTCACGCCGCAGGAAGAGCAGATCGCCCGGCTCGCGCGCAAGGGGCTCTCCAACCCGGAGATCGGCGCGACGCTCTACCTCAGTCCGCGGACGATCGAATGGCATCTCCACAAGGTCTTCGCCAAGCTTGGGATCAAGTCACGCAGCGACCTCCGCAGCGCCCTTCCGACGCCCAGGCAGGAACCCCCGTTGGTAACCGGCGTTGCGCGCTCGAGCTGATCGAGGCAGTACCGAGCTGATCGGCCGTCGCAGCGAGTGCGACGCGCTCGACCGGCTCCTCGCCGACGCGCTCGCCGGCACGAGCCGAGTGACCGTGCTGCGCGGCGACCCGGGCGTGGGCAAGAGCGCGTTGTTGCGCCACCTCTCCGAGCGCGCGGTCGGCTGCCGCGTCGCGAGGGCCGTCGGGATCGAGTCGGAGATGGAGCTTGCCTACAGCAGCCTCCATCAATTGTGCGCGCCTCTGCTCGATCAGCTCGAGGCGCTGCCCGTCCCGCAACGAGACGCCCTCACGATCGTGTTCGGCCGGAGCGCCGGCCCTCCGCCCGACCCATTCCTCGTCGGACTCGCGACGCTGACGCTGCTGGCCGAAGCCGCAGAACGCCAGCCACTCGTCTGCATCGTCGACGACGCGCAGTGGCTCGATCAGGCCTCGGCGCAGACGATCGGCTTCGTCGGCCGCCGCCTCCAAGTCGAGCGCATCGCGCTGGTGTGCGCCGCCCGCACCGGCATCGGCGATCACGTGCTCGCCGCGCTCCCTGCATTCCACGTCGGTGGACTCAACGACAGCGATGCACGCGCGCTCTTGCTCGAGAACGTGCACGGCCCGCTCGACCCAGCCGTCTGCGACCAGATCGTCGGCGAGTGCCACGGCAACCCGCTCGCGCTGCGCGAGTTGCCGCGCATATGGAGTGCCGCAGCGCTCGCGGGCGGGTTCGGATCGCTGGGTGACCAGCCGCTCGCCGGCAAGATCGAACAGAGCTACGTCGAGCGCCTCCTCCAACTCCCCTCCGACACCAGGCTGCTCGTGCTCGCTGCGGCCGCGGAGCCACTCGGCGACGTCGCACTGCTCCGCCGTGCCGCCGAGACGCTCGGCCTCGACATGGCCGCCGCCGATCCCGCGATCGACGCGGGGCTGCTCGCGGTGCGCATTCGCCTGGAGTTCGCACACCCACTCGTGCGGTCCGCCGCCTATCGCACGGCGACCGCGGACGAGCGGCACCGCGTGCATCGCGCTCTCGCCGGCGCGACCGAAGCGGCGGTGGACCCCGATCGGCGCGCCTGGCACGACGCGGCGGCCACGCCGGGGCTCGACGAGAACGTCGCAGCAGAGCTCGAGCGCTCCGCCGGCCGCGCACAGGCTCGCGGCGGTCTCGCTGCCGCTGCCGCATTCCTCACACGCGCAACCGAGCTGACACCCGATCCGACGCGACGGGCTCAGCGGGCGCTCGATGCAGCCTCCGCCAACGTGCTCGCGGGTGCGTTCGACACCGCCCGGACGATGATCACCGTCGCCCGCGACGGATCCGCTGACGAGTTCCAGCACGCCCGGATCGACCTGCTGCGCGCCCAGCTCGCGTTCGCATCGAGCCGCGGCACCGAAGCAACCCCGCTGCTGCTCGCAGCCGCCCGGCGCCTCGAGCCCCTGGATCTCCGGCTCGCGTGCGAGACGTACCTCGACGCATTCTCGGCAGCGCTGTTCGGCGCCCGGCTCAACGAGAGCGTGAGCGTGGCCGACGTGGCAGAGGCAGCCCGCGCCGCGCCGCGCCGCGAGGACGGCGAGCCCACGACCGCCGATCTGCTTCTGGACGGCCTGGTCGCACTCACGGACGACTACGACGCCGCCGTCCCACCGTGCCGGCGTGCGCTGCAGAGGCTGAGCGGCGACGAGGTCTCGGCCGAGGAGCGGCTGCGCTGGCTGTGGCAGGGCTGTGTCGTCGCGCTGGAGCTGTGGGACGACGAGAGCGCCTTCACGCTGTCGCACCACAACGTCGAGATCGCCCGGAAGACCGGGACGCTCAGCGAGCTCGCGCTCGCGCTCAGTGCGCGCACTCCCGTGCTCGTGCTCTGCGGCGAGTTGCGCGCCGCCGCCGCGGCGGTCGCGGAGACCCAGTCGGTACAGGAGGCGACGGGGATCAGCTCGGCGCCGTACGGAGCCTTGATCCTTGCCGCGTGGCGAGGCCGGGCGCGCGAGGCCCGGGAGCTGATCGAGACCACGATCCGCGACGCCGGCGCGCGCGGCGAGGGGATCGGGCTCGCGATCAGCGAGTACACGCGCGCCGTCCTCTGCAACGGCCTGGGCGAATACGACGAGGCGCTCGCCGCCGCATGCTCTGCCAGCGAGCACCGGGAGGTCGTCGCCGAGAACTGGGGCTTGAGCGAGCTGGTCGAGGCGGCCGTGCGAACGGGACGAACCGACTTGGCCACGGATGCCACGGATCGGCTGGCCGGGAAGGCACGGGCGACCCGAACCGAATGGGCGCTCGGGATCGAGGCTCGCTCACGAGCGCTGCTGGGCGAAGGCGAGCGCGCAGAGGCCCATTTCCGCTCCGCTCTCGAGCATCTCGACCGCACACGGATGCGCGCCGAGCTCGCCCGCACTCGCCTCCTGTACGGCGAGTGGCTGCGACGCGAGGGTCGACGGCTCGACGCCCGCGAGCAGCTTCGCGCCGCGCACGAGACGTTCACGGCGATGGGAACAGAGGCCTTCGGCAACCGTGCCGAACGCGAGCTGCTGGGCACCGGCGAGCAGGCGCGCAAACGGACCGACGAAGCCCGTGCCGACCTCACCGCTCAGGAGGCCCAGATCGCTGGCTTCGCCCGCGACGGACTCTCCAACGCCGAGATCGGCGCGCGTCTCTTCCTCAGCGCGCGCACCGTCGAATGGCATCTCCGCAAGGTGTTCAGCAAGCTCGGCATCAGCTCTCGCAGGCAGCTTCAGGCCGCCCTACCCGAAGCACGGTTGCCCGCGAGCGTCGGCTGGTCCTGAGGGAAACGTCGGCGATCAGGCGCCTCGGAGCGCGAGGTACTCGACGTAGGTTTCCGCAACCGGCCGGTGACGGCACGGATGTCGGGGTCGCGTCGCGGCGCATAGCTTGGGCTCCATGGAGACGACGGTCGAATCATGAGCGGCGTGAAGGTCCTCCTCGGCACGATCGTCGGACGGGCGCTGATCGCCGTGGTGCTCGCCGCGGTCGTCGTCGGGGTCCTGTTGCTGAACAGCCATCGCCAGAAGACGCCGGTCACGCACCGCACCCAGCACGTCGGGCTGACCGACGAGCAGCAGGCGCAGCTCGGGAGCCAGCAGTACGCGAAGACGCTTCGCGAAGACCGGGCGCAAATCGTCTCGTCCGGCGCCGACTACGCGCAGGTGCAGCGGGTGGCGAAGCGGATCGAGGACGTGGCCGCGCGCGACAAGCCGAACTTCGTCTGGAAGGTCACGCTGCTCCGCAAGAACGAGGCCAACGCGTATTGCCTCCCCGGCGGCAAGATCGTCGTCTACACGGGCATCCTGCCGCTGATCCGCAACGACGCGGGCCTCGCAACCGTCCTCGGGCACGAGGTCGCCCACGCCACGGCCGAGCACGCGGCCGAACGGATCGAGCGGCAGCACCTGACTCGGGTCGCGGCGGCCATCCTCGCCGGGGGCGTCGCGGTCACTCCCGGCCAGTACGTCCACATCATTGCGCTGCTCGGCGCCGGCGGCGCGGCTGCCTCGCTTCCGTTCAGCCGCTCACAGGAGTCCGAAGCCGACCACATCGGCCTGGTCTACATGGCGAAGGCGGGCTACGACCCGCACCAGGCGGTCGCGTTCTGGAAGCGCATGCTGCGCGCGTCGAACGGCAAGGCGCCCCCCGAGTTCGCGAGCGACCATCCGAGCGACCAGCACCGGATCGCCCAGATCCGGAACTGGCTGCCCGAGGCCGAGCGCGCCTACAAGCCCGCGGGGTGAGCGGCGTCGCTGGAGCGAGCGCGGTCAACCCGATCGGCGACGCCTCACGCCTGCATCGCTTCGTCAAGGTCGTCGCATGGTTCGCCGCCGCGGCCGCCGTCGGCGGGCTGCTCGAGCTCGCGGGCGTAGATGTCAGCGGCTGGATCGCCGGACTCTGGGACTCGCTCGGCTCGGTCTCGCCGAGGTATCTGCTGGCCGCGCTCGCGGTGCAGACGGCCGTCACGAGCCTCAACGCCGTCGGGTGGCTCTTCATCCTCCGCGCGGGCTACCCGCACGCTCACATTCCGTATGCGCCGGTGCTCGCGACGTACGCGGTCGGCGCCGCGCTCAATCCGCTCTTGCCCGGAAACGTCGGGTCGATCGTCGTCCTGTTCATGTTCGTGGCGGTCGTCCCCGGCGCCACCTTCGCGGGCGTGTTCGCCGGCTACCTCGTGCAGCGGATCTTCTTCTCGCTCGCCGGCGCCCTCGTCTACGCGTACCTCTTCCTGAGCGTTCCCGGCTCCTTCTCGGTCGAGCTCGGCGGCCTCCGAACGCACCCGTTCATGACCGCGTTGATCGCCGTCGGCGGTGCGACGCTGATCTTCCTGCTCGGACGGATCTTCTGGGAGCGGCTCCGCAAGCTCTGGGAGCAGGCGAAAGCGGGCGGCGCGATCCTCTCCTCGCCGGGCACATACCTCGTGCGCGTCGTCCTCCCCAGCCTCGGCGGCTACCTGGCGCGGCTGACGTTCATCGCGATCTTCCTCGCCGCGTTCACGATCCCCGTCACGTTCAACTCGGTGCTGCACGTCGTCGCCGGCAACTCCGTCGCGAACTCGACCGCGGTGACACCCGCGGGCGCCGGCGTCAACGAGGCGATCAGCATCGTGGCGCTCGCCGACTACACCGACGCGAAGACCGCTGCAGCCTTCTCGGTCGCGCAGCAGCTCGTCGGCACCGCCTGGAACGTCGTCTTCGCGCTGATCCTCGTCCTGACGGTGTTCGGCTGGACGAACGGAAAGGCGCTCGTCAAGACGTCCTACGCCGAGGCGAAGCAGCGCGCCGCCGCACGCCACGCGGTTCGATAGCCTTCGGCGATGGCGCTCCTGCAGAGACTTCGCGCGTGGTGGAGCAAGGACGAGGTCGCGCGCGCCAAGGAGGACACGCGGATGACCGATGCCGAGCGCGACGTCGCCGAGGAGGACTTCGAGGGCCGCAAGGACGACGTGGCCACGCGCAGCGGATACCTCGCAGGCGGCAGCGCCGACTACGAGCGCGACTCCGAGCCTCCGGGTCCCTGACTAACCCCGGCGGACGGCCGCCGGCGCGGGCGCTCCGACGAGCTGGCCGCCGGCGCACTTCGCCGCGCCGCCGTGCATTCCCGCGACGACGACGCCGACGACGGAGATCCCGAGGAGCCCGGCGACGCGGGCGACGGCGCTGTTGATCGCCGACGCGATGCCGGCGTCGCTCTCGTCCGCGTCGGCGAGCACAGTCGCGGTGAGCGGGGCGACGGTGAGTGAGAGCCCGAGCGCGAAGAGCAGCAGGGCGGGCAACAGGTCGGTCAGGTACGCGACCTACCTGTCGAGCCGGGCGAGGAGCAGGATGCCTGCGGCGGCGACCAGCGGCCCAGCGCCCATGAAGAGGCGAGGGCCGAGGCGGTCGGCGAGAGCCCCGAAGCGGCGGGACAGCGTGAACATCACGAGCGTCACAGGCAGCGTCGCCGTCCCGCTTTCCAGGGCGCTGTAGCCCGCGACCTGCTGCAGGTAGATAGATGGTGAGGTAGAAGAACAGGATCGCGAGCCCCGCGTACACGCAGAGGGTCTCGAGGTTGCCGACCGCGAAGTTCCGGTGCGAGAAGAGCTCGAGCTCGAGCATCGGCTCGGGCGCGCCGCTCGTAGGCGAGGAACGCCGCGAACGAGACGACTCCGCCGACCAGCGCGACGACGATCTCGGGACTGCTCCAGCCGTGACGCGGCTCCTCGATCAGCGCGAACACGACCTCGCCGAGCCCCAGCGCGCAGAGAGCGGCGCCGAGCAGGTACGCGTTCGACACCCACTGCTGCGCCGCCAGCCCGCCGCCGAGGTCCCGCTCGATCGCCGGCAGCGCCACGTTGACGATCGAGCCGTCGACCGTCACCACGGCGGAGCCGAGGATGGCCGTGAGCAGCGTCATCCGCTGCCGGCGCGTCACGGCGCCGGCGGCGGTCTTTTCTGCGGAAGGGAGCTCGTCAACGCACGCGGACGTTGAACGTCCGCGACTCGAGTGCCTTGGCGGTCTCGCCTCGCGTGAGCGCGAAGGCGAGCTTGACGCTGCCGGCCCGTGCGGTCCTGAAGACGAGCACCACGTTGGTGCCGACGTCCGTCTCGGAGACCTGGCGGATGATCCTCGAGTCGAACGCGCGCGCGATGCGCCAGACGCGGCCGGCGGAGCGGTGCGGCAGCGCGACGGCGACGAGCTCGCGCCGGCTCGTCACCACCGTGGCGGTGGGCCCGGCCGGGAGCGGGCCGACGGGCGGCGCGGTCGCGCGGGCGCCGGCGGCGACCGTCGAGGCGACGGCCGCGAGGACGAACAGAGCAGCGAAACGTGAACGCATGGCTGGGTGAACCTCGTGATGAACGAGCGTGGTCTGCGCCCCTAGTTCCGCCTGTTCGCAGGCGGCACGATCAGCACCGGCCGGCCGGCATGCTCGGCGACCTGGTGGGAGACGCTTCCCTCCAGGCGCTCGCGGAAGCCGTTCAACCCTCGCGACCCGAGCACGATCACCGCCGCGTCGATCTCGTCGGCGACGTCGACGATACCTTCCCAGGTCGGTGCGGCGATCCCGCCTCGCGGATCGGCGACGAACCCGGCGCGGCGTGCGCGCTCGGCGCCGGCCCGCGCGCGCTCGCGCGCGTCGTCCGCGTTGATCCCGGCGAACGCTTCGGTCGGCGTAACCGGCGCCAGGACAGCCACGCTCTCGGCCGGGGTCAGCATCGGCCCGACGTCGAGGACGATCGCGCGCCGCGCGCCGAGCACTGCCGCGGCCACGTCGATCGCGCGGTTCGCGCCCTCGGAGCCGTCGTAGCAGATGAGAATCGGGTTGTCCGGCATTCCGTGGCCTCCTCGTCGTTTCGAGAATCGTGGCCTGCCGGGGCCTGCCGGGCATCGGCCGAAAGGCAGAGCGCCTGCGGAGATTCCGCAACCGGTCGCGCCCTCCTCCGATGCCGAAGTCCGTCCGTCCGACGAGCATGAGGTCATGTCGAGGCGCAGCCTGCACGAGCTGGAGCACATCGCGGAGGTGGGCGCGAGCGACAAGACGCCGCTGATCCTGCTCGGCGACGTGTGGGTCGTCTCGGCGATCGTCGTCCTCGCGGTCCTCGCCGTCTCGCTGCTCGCGTACCACCTGGCGTCCTGATCGAGTGGACGCGGCTTGGCGCCTCTGGGGCCCGTACCTCGCCGAACGCGCGTGGGGCACGGTGCGCGAGGACTACAGCCCGGACGGCGACGCGTGGAGCTACGTCTCTCACGACCAGGCCCGTTCCTACGCGTACCGCTGGAGCGAGGACGGGCTGGGCGGGATCTGCGACGCGGAGCAGCGCCTCTGTCTCGCCTTCGCGTTCTGGAACGGGCGCGACCCGATCCTCAAGGAGCGAATCTTCGGACTCACCGGCCAC
>DASXTR010000164.1:0-6232 GCA_036505325.1 Gaiellaceae bacterium | reverse complement strand
GGAAGGCACGCCGGCAGGTGCCGCTCGTAGGCCCGCAGGAAGTCCTCGACGCGCCGGTCGGTCGCCTCGACGCCGGCGGCCTCCAGCGACGCAGCGGCGACCTCGGCGTCCGTCAGTCCCGTGGTCACGAGCTCCTGGAGGTCGAAGTCGGCGCCGCACACGTCCCGGAGCGCGGCTTCGAGCGCGAAGACGCCCGCGCGGGCGGTGGTGAGCAGCGTCCCGTCGACGTCCCAGAAGAGCGCGGTGCGGACCGTCACGCGACCGGCGCCGCCAGCTCGCCGCGCTCGGCGACGACCGCGGCCGCCAGCTCCTCGACCGACGCGGCGAGGCTGGCGGCGTTCTCGTCCGACCGGTCGACGAGCACCGGCGCACCGGCGTAGCAGCGTCTCATCGCCGCGTGGAGGAAGCGTGCGATCCGCTCCCGATCGGGCCGGAAGCGCAGCACTGCGGGCACCTTGTCGCGGATCTCGCGGAACGAGTCGACGTCGAGCGTGATGCCGTAGCCGCCGTAGAACGGCTGTCCGAGCGTCAGCACCGGCTTCTCGTAGAGCAGCGCCTCGAGCCCGACCGTGGAGCTGATCACCACGACGGCCGCAGAGCGACGGATGAGCTCGTGGGAGCTCGTCCACGGGTCGACGAGGCGGACGTTCGGCCTCGCGCGCAACCGCCGCAGCCCGTTGATCGGGTTTCGCCCGACCGACATCGGGTGCTCCTTGAGGACGAGGTCGTACCCCGGCGGGAGGGCGTCGGCCACCTGCTCCACGAGCGACGGCTGGTCGACGCAGTGCGGGATGATCTTCTTGATCTTGTAGTCGTCGGTGACGTGGAGCGGGAAGTACACGATCGGCCGGTGCGCTTCGAGCTCGTCGTAGAGTGGCCGTGCCGCCCGCGCGCGCAGCCACTCGGCGGCGTTCTGCGCGAGCAGACGGCCGGGCCGCAGGTACTCGTTGTCGCGATCCACTCCGAGCTTGCGCACGACATGACCCGCGAACACGCGCGCGCGTCGCGCCTCGACCGGCACGCGCCGGTGCCGCCTGATCGGCTCCGCGCGCTCGGTGAACTCGCGCCGGAACGCCTCCACCTCGGCGCGCTCCTCGGGTTCGAGCGGACGGATCTCCTCCTCGGCGACGATCGGCGCGTGCAAGGTGTCGACGTACAGGCGCAACGGCCGCGGGAAGATGGTGTAGAGCAGGAACAGGACGGGGATGCCGCGCTCGACCGCGACCAGGTGCGACGCCACCCGGATCGTCTCGTTGCCCACCTCGGGCACGAGCACGTCGGGGCGGATGTCGTCGAAGATGCCCTCGAGCGCGCGAACGTGGCGCACGGTCCGGCGGATGCACCAGTCCTCGGACCGGCCGTCGCACGGCCGGTCGGCTCGGTAGATCTCCCGGATCGACGGCAGCTCGTACAGCTCCTCGATCCGCCGTACCTCGGCGTCGAGGTCCGCGGGCTCTCCGATCGCCGCCATCGCATCCGGCAGGCAGACCGCGTGGAAGCCGCGGCCCCTGAGGAGGCGCGCGGACTCGCGCGAGATCGTCACGTGCGCCGCCTCGTGGCCGCGCCGCGCGAGCTCCGCGCCGACACGGCCGTAGAAGTCGCTCTCGTACGTCTGCAGCGTCGTGAAGAGGAAGCGCATCTCGGTCAGGTCAGCTCCGCGGCCAGCAGCTCACGCAGGCGCGCGGCGGAATGATGGCGCACCACGTACTCGCGGCCGCGTCGGCGCATCGCGACGAGGGTACCAGCGTCGCCGAGCAGCGAGACGGCCTGCCGCGCCATCTCAGCGGGCTCCCATCCGTCGAGGACGACGCCGCCTCCCGACCGCCGCAGGAGCTCCTCCGGGCCGCCGCACGGCGTCGAGACGACGGGGACGCCGGCGGCGAGCGCCTCGGCGACGGCGATGCCGAATCCCTCCTGCCGCGACGGGAGGAGGAGCAGTGACGCCTCGCGCAGCGGCTCTGCCACCGACGACACCTCGCCGAGCGCCTCGACGCCGGGCTCGCGGGCAAGCCACGACGGCGGCCCCGGGCCGATCACGCGCAGCGTCGCCGCCGGGACGCGCGCCCGGACGAGCCGCAGCGCGTCGACGGCGAGACACAGGTTGCGCCGCGAATCGTCGGCCCGCCCCACCGTGGCGAGGAGCGGCCGCTCGAGCCGTGCGAGCCATTGCCCGTCGGGCTCCGGCGTAAAGCGGTCGGCGTCGACCGGGAGCGGGAGGATTCCGACGTCCGCGGCGTCGAGCCCGGCGGCACGCGCAACGCTCGCGCGGCTCGCCTCGCTCGTCGCGAAGACCCGCTCGGCGCGGCGGAGCACCGTTCGCTCGAGCCGGGCGAGCGCGGGCGCGTTGACGTAGGCGGCGAGCCGGCGGGACGCCCGCAGGCCCGGGAGGCGACCGCGGCGCTCGTCGGCGAGGCCGGTCCCGATCCAGCAGGAGTACGGCCGGCCCGAGAGCGCGGCCGCGTACCCGTGCGTCGCGACGGTGGCGACGACCCACACCGTCCGCGCCGTCCGTAGCGTGGGCGCGAGGCCGCGCGACCCGCGCAGCACGCGCAGGGTCTCGACCCGGTCGAGCCGGCTCGCGCTCGGATCCGGGCTCAGCGACGGGTGCGAGACGAAGCGGAGGGCGGTCTCGCGTCCGAGCGAGCGTGCCGCGGCGAGGAACGCGTCCATCTGCGCCAGCGCGCCGCCGCCGAACGCCGGATCCTGTCCGACGACGACGAGGTCGTTCATGTCCGGCGTAGCGCGAGGCGGTAGATCTCCTCCTGCCGCCGCACGACGGCCTCCCACGAGACCTCGCGCGCCACGGCGCGTCCCGCCTCGCCCAGCCGGCGCCGGAGAGCCGGATCGCCTAGCAGCGTCCGCACCGCGTCGCGGATCGGCTCGACCGCGCACGGGACCACAACTGCGGCGCGATCCTCGAGCACCTCGGCGACCCCGCAGCGGTCGGTGACGACGACGGCCGTCCCGCTGGCCGCCGCCTCGGCTGCGACCATCCCGAAGCTCTCTTCGCGCGATGGCAGCACGAAGACGTCGGCGTCTGCGTAGGCGTCGCCCGGGCCACGCTCGTCGGACGGGCCGAGGAAGTGGACGCGACCGCCGAGGCCGAGCTCGTCCCGCAGCGCCTGGAGCCGACCGAGCGTGCCGTCGCCGTCGTCCGGCCCGAGGAGCGCGACGTGCGCGCCCGGGAGCGGCGCGACGGCCTTCAGCAGCAGGTCGAGGCCCTTCTTGAAGCTCAGGCGGCCGACGTTGAGGACGAGCGGCACGTCGGCTCCGAGGCCGAGTCTGTGCCGGAGCGCGCCGGTCGGCGCGGCCGGATCGCGGGGCGGCGGGAAACCGTTCGGCCGCGTCACGACGCGGTCCGGGTCGAGGCCGGCGCCGACGAGCTGGGCGCGCTCGTGGCGCGAGTTGGCGACGACCAGCGTCGCGCCGCGCGCGACGGGACGTCCAACGACGGCGTCGAACGAGCGCTTGAGCGGGACGTTCCGGAACCGCGGCACGAACATGTTCAGCGGTTCGAAGACGTAGGGCGTCCGACGCACGCGCGCCCACGCGGCGGCGGCCGTCGTGACCACGTCGCGGTAGCCGAACACGTGGACGATGTCCGGGGGCCGCCCGCGGACGAGGGAGAGCGGCAGCGTGGGCGTCACGCCCATCCACCGGTAGCGGACCGGCGTCGCGAGGTACTCCACCGTCACTCCGCCGACGTCTCGCGTACGCGACTGCCACCGGGCCGCAGGCGGCTCGCCCACCGCGCGCAGCGACGTCGTCACCACGCGTACCTCGTGCCCCAGCCGCGCGAGTCCCTCCGTCAGCTCCTTCGCCATCCACGTCGGCCCGCCGAAGGCGATCGCCGGCCAGTACGCAGGCGTCGCCCACAGGATCCGCAGAGGTCGGTGGAGGTCGGACAACGGAGAGACGTTAGCCGCGCGCGCGGCCGCACCGCGCGCGGGCAGATCGTTTGCCGCCGCCCCGCACCGTTAGCCTTGCGCCGCATGAGCGCTCTCAGCGACCGCCGGCCGCGGCTGCTCGTCCTGAACCAGTACTACTGGCCGGGTGTCGAAGCGACCGCCCACCTGCTGACCGAGCTCTGCGAGGCCCTGGCGGGCGAGTACGACGTCACCGTCGTCACGGGTCGGCTGCGAGGGCACGAGCGGGACCCGCAGGCCGAGGAGCGAAACGGCGTCCGCATCGTCCGCGTCCATTCGACGGCGTACGACCGGGCCCCGCTGTCGCGGCGTGCTGCGAACTACATGACCTACCTCACGCTCGGCGCCCTGCGGGCGCTCGTGCTGCCGCGTCCCGACGTCGTGCTGTGCATGACCGACCCGCCGATGGTGGGCGACGTGGCCCTCGTCGTCGCGCGCCGGTTCGGCGCACCGCTCGTCGTCGTCAGCGAGGACGTCTTCCCGGAGATCGCGGTCGAGCTCGGACGCCTGCGGAACCCCGCCCTGGTCGGACTGCTCGGATTCTTGACCCGCTACTACCTTCGCAACGCGGATCGGGTCGTCGCGATCGGCGAGACGATGGAGCGGCGCCTGCAGGAGAAGGGCGCCGATCCCGAGCGTATGCGCGTGATTCCGAACTGGGTCGACACCGCGGTTTTGACACCGCAGCCGAGGGACAACGACTGGGCGCGGGGCAAGGGCCTCGCCGGCCGCTTCGTCGCGATGCACTCCGGCAACATCGGTCACGCACAGGACCTCGACAACCTGATCCGCGCGACGACCTTCCTGCGCGATCTCGAAGACTTCCGCGCCGTCATCATCGGCTTCGGTGCGCGGTACGAGGAGCACGTCGCGCTCGCCGCCCGGATCGAGGCGGACGTCGTTCGATTCCTGCCGTACCAACCGCGCGACATGCTCGCCCGGTCGCTGAGCGCCGCCGACGTCCACTTCGTCGGGCTGAGCCGGGGGCTGGCCGGCTACGTGGTCCCGAGCCGGCTCTACGGCATCCTGGCGGTCGGCCGGCCGGTGATCGCCGCGGCGGAGGCCGACAGCGAGACGGCGCGCGTCGTCGACGAGGTCGGCTGCGGAATCGTCATCCCCCCGGGTCGGCCCGACCAGCTCGCGCGCGTGCTGCGCGAGCTACACGGCGGCGAGCACGACCTCGAGGAGATGGGACGGCGGGGCCGTGAGTACGTCGAGGCGGAGGCGGACCGCGAGGTCGCGGTCGCACGCTACGCCGACGTGCTCGCCGAGGTTCGGAGGTGACGGCCGTGAAGGCGGTCTTCTGGGTGAGCCTCGCGGCGCTCGTCTGGACGTACGTGCTCTACCCGGCGATCTGGGCGCTGCTCGCGCGGCTGGCGCCGCGCCGCGTCCGGCGCGCGGACTTCGAGCCGGCCGTGACGGTGATCGTCGCGGCGTTCAACGAGGAGCAGGTGATCGAGCGGCGCGTCGCGAACCTGCGCGCGCTCGACTATCCGCCCGAGAAGCTCGAGCTCGTCGTCACCTCGGACGCGTCGAGCGATCGCACCGAGGAGCTCGCCGAGGCGGCCGGTGCGCGCGTGATCCGCAATCCGCGCGGCGGCAAGGTCGCCGCGCAGGATCGCGCCGTGCGCGAGACGGAGGGCGAGATCGTCGCGTTCTCCGACGCGAACGCGAGCTGGTCGCCGGACGCACTCCGCATGCTGGTCCGCAACTTCGCCGACCCCGACGTCGCCTACGTCTGCGGGCAACTGAAGATCCAGCGCGCCGACGGGTCGAACAAGGAGGGCGTCTACTGGCGGTACGAGCTGGCGGTGCGCGACGCCGAGTCGCGGCTCGGGTCGGTCACGGGCGGGAACGGATCGATCTACGCGGTGCGGCGCGCCGACTACGTCGAGGTCGACCCGCGCTTCGGGCACGACCTCTCGCTGCCGTACCTCATGGTGCAGCGTGGGCGGCGCGCCGTGTACGAGCCGGAGGCGCTCGCATTCGAGAAGCCGACACCGACGAACGAGGCCGAGTACCGGCGCAAGGTGCGCATGTTCGAGCACTGCTGGCTGATCGTCCTGCGTGGGAAGATGCTGCGGCGGCTTGGGCCGCTCTACGCGGTCGAGATCGTCTCGCACCGCCTGCTGCGGTACGGCTCCGGCCTCCTGCACGTCGTCCTCCTCGCGACGTCGTTCGCGCTCGTCACGCATGGGTGGGTCTACGCCGTCGTCCTCGCCGCGCAGCTGCTGCTGCTCCTCGCGGCCGGCGTCGGCGTCGGGATCGCGCGTTACTACGTGCTCGTCTCGTGGGCGACGGTGCAG
>DASXTR010000163.1:0-3291 GCA_036505325.1 Gaiellaceae bacterium | reverse complement strand
GCGCCCTCGGCGATCACGCGCGTGCGCTCGGCGAGCAGGCGGATCGCGGCGGCGACGTCGTCCAGTTCGATCGCGAACGCGCCGTCGAGAAGCTCGGATGCGTGGGCCCACGCGTCGGGGAGTACCTCGCGGCTGCCGGCGCCGTCGACGAAGGAGCGCGTGAAGTCGACGGCCGTGGGAGCGCCCGCAGCGAGGCTCGCGGTCGCGGGCGCGCCCGTCGCCGGCTCGGCGGAGTAGACACGCACGCCGGGCCGCTGCGCCTTCACCGCGCTCGCGATCCCCGTCACGAGCCCGCCGCCGCCGTACGGCGCCACGATCGCGTCGACGTCCGGCAGGTCCTCGAGGATCTCGAGGCCGATCGTGCCGTTCCCCGCCATCACCCGCTCGTCCGTCACGGGGTGCACGAAGAACCCGGCGGCGCCGTCGAAGCGACCGGTGACGAGCGTGTTCCACCACTCGTCGTACGGCACCTCGACGATCCGGCCCCCGAAGCGCTCGACCGCGGCGAGCTTCGTGCGCGGCGCTCCCTCCGGGACGACGATCGTCGCCGGGACGCCCCGGTGCCGCGCCACGTACGCGACGCCCTGCGCCATGTTCCCGGCGCTCGGCGTGAGCGCGCCGTCGCGGAGCTCTTCGTCCGATGCCTGCAGCACCGCGCTGCCCGCGCCGCGGATCTTGAACGAGTTGACGGGCTGGAGCGTCTCGAGCTTGAGCCAGATCTCCGCGTCGGCATCGGCGTCGAGCCGCACGAGCGGCGTGCGGACGGCGATCCCGGCGATCACGCCGGCGGCGGTGCGGATCTGCTCGAGCGGGATCACCAGAACGATCCGATCTGCTCGCGCTCGTCGGGCGAGAGCTCGACGTCGAGCGCCGCGAGCACGGGCTCGAGGTGCTCCGGGCGGCCCGGCCCGCACACGGCTCCGGTGACCGCCGGGTGCGACAGCACCCACGCGAAGGCGAGTGTCGCCATGTCGACGCCGCGCCGCTCCGCCTCCTCGGCGAGCCGGTCGAGCCCGTCGAAGACGTGGTCGTCGACGAGGCGCTCGTACGGCTCGGGACGCTGCGTCATCCGCGATCCGGCGGGGAACGGCTCGCCGCGGCGGTACTTGCCGGTCAGCCAGCCGCCCTCGAGCGGCCCGAACGGGACGTACGCGATCCGCTCCTCGGCGCACAGCGGCAGCACCTCTTCCTCGTCGCCGCGGTTGAGCAGCGAGTACGAGTTCTGGACGAGCGCCGGCCGCCCGTGCGCGAGCGCCTCGCGGATCCCGTTCACGTCGTAGTTCGAAAGGCCCCACGCGGCGATCAGACCCTCCTCGACGAGTTCCTCGAAGGTGGCGATGGTTGCCCCGAGTGGCGTCTCGGAGTCCGGCTCGTGCGCGAGGTAGAGGTCGATCCGCTCCACACCGAGCCGCTCGAGGCTGCGCACGACCCGCCGCCGGATTCGATCCGGAGCGAGGCCGCGCGTCGGATCACCGGGGTCGGGGTGGAAGACCTTCGTCGTGACGACGAGGTCCTCGGCACCGCGGTCGGCGCGCCAGCGGCCGATCCACTCCTCGCTGCGGCCGCCGCCGTACGCGTCCGCGGTGTCGAACCAGCGGATCCCGCGCGCCCACGCCGCGTCCATGATCGCGAACGCGGCCTCCTCGTCCGTGCCCTGCCCGAAGAATGCGGGCGACGACCCGACCCCGCCGAAGTTCCCGCACCCGAGCGCGACGCCGGCGAACGTCACTCGGGCAGGTTCATCCGCGTCAGGTCGTTCCGGACGTCCCACAGCTCGGGGAAGAACGAGTGGTGGATCAGGCGCCCCATCACCTCGACGGGCGTCCCCTGGGTGCCGATCACGTCGCCTCCGATCGTGCGCTGCACGACCTTGAAGTGCCTGACGCGCCAGACGATCACGCGCTCGTCGAGCTCGATCAGCAGCTCGGCGAGCGTGTACAGCTCCTCGAACTCGCGGCCGCGCGTGTAGACCTCCACGAGCGACAGTCCCGCGCGCTCGCGCGCGGCGTGGAATGCCTCGCCGAGCGGCGTGACCGCGTGCCGGAGCCCGCGGAAGCCCGGCGAGTCGAAGCCGCTGCCGTGCCCGAGCACCTTGCGCACCTCGGTGTACTCCCACGGCGACATGTGCTCGAGCATGTCGAGCGCGGCCGTGACGAGCTTGAAGCAGTCGACCGCCCGGCGCAGGAGGCGGTTGGCGGCCGCCAAGTCGCCGGCGCCGACGAGGCGCGCCGCCTCCTCGATCTCGTTCCAGGCGAGCTTCAGCCACAGCTCCGACGACTGGTGCACGGTCTGGAACAGCAGCTCGTCGCGGTGCACCCACTCGTCGGCGGTCTTCTGCAAGGCGAGCAGCGCGTCCGTGCGGAGGTAGCGCTCGTAGTCGGAGTGGCCCTCGCCTTCGAGGACCGGCTTCGGGATCTCGTGTGTCACGCGGGCACCTCCGCGCCCTCGAAGATCTTCATCGGCAGGGCTGCGAGCGGCACGCCGCCGTCTGCGGTGACGAGCCACGTGTCCTGCATGTACAGGCAGGCGCTTCCGTCCTTCGAGATCGCGTGCGGGTGCATCGAGAAGACCATGCCCTCGCGGAGCACCGTCTCGTCGCCCTCGCCAATCTTCGGGAACTCGATCATCGTCATCCCGATCGAATGTCCGGTGACGTGACCGAGGACGAAGCCGCGGTCGTGGAAGCCCTTCGAGACGGCGCGGTGGACGTCGTGCGCCGTCGCGCCGTCGCGCATCGCGCCGGGCGCCGCCTCGTAGTACTCCTCGTAGGCCTCCATCATCCGCCGCGTGTCGGCGCTGGGCTCGCCCGGGCAGATCGCACGCGACACCTCGACCCAGTGGCCGCCGGGCCCCGCGACCTCGAGCGACGGCAGCACCATGTCCGTCGGGCCGAACCGCCGCGCGCCGGCGATCTTGAACTCCGGGAGCGCCGCCCCGTTCTCGCCGTCGAGCACCATGTCCATCGTCCACCGGCCGCAGCCCTCCTCGACGAAGTACTCCTCGCAGGGTGCGAGCACCTCGCGCTCGGTGCGGCCGACCTCGAACGCGGCCAGGAAGCGCCAGAACCCTTCGGTGTTGATGCGCACGCTGTCGCGGACCGACTCGAGCTCGAGCTCGCTCTTCACGGCCCGCGCGTGGTCGAATGCGACATCCCACGCCACGAGCTCCGCCGCGCCCTCGAGCGCCTGGTAGTCGCGCACCGTCATCACGTAGTCGAGCCCGTAGACGCCGACGCGCTGCCCGCGCACGCGGTCGGCGAGCCACTCGCCGGGGCGGTCGACGAACACCTGC
>DASXTR010000162.1:0-7689 GCA_036505325.1 Gaiellaceae bacterium | reverse complement strand
ACCCGGAGCTCCTCACCGGCCAGGCGCGGTTCATCGACGACCTGAACGTGACGGGACAGATGTTCATGGCGCTCGTCCGGAGCCCGCACGGGCACGCGCGCATCGCGAACGTCGACGTCTCGGCGGTGCGCGAGGCGGAAGGCGTCGTCGCCGCGTTCACCGGCGCCGACCTCGCGGACGACTTCGCGGGGCCGCTCCCGTGCGCGTGGCCGGTCACGCCCGAGATGCACAATCCACCGCACTGGCCGCTCGCGCGCGACAAGGTGCGGTACGCCGGCGACGCCGTCGCGGTGGTCGTGGCGGAGAGCCGCGCGCTCGCGAACGACGCCGCGGAGCTCGTCACGGTGGAGTACGAGCCCCTGCCCGCCGTCACCGACGTCGCGCATGCGCTCGACGAGGGCGCCCCGCTCGTGCACGACGAGCTCGAGTCGAACAGCTGCTACGTCTGGACGCTCGAGGCCGGCGAGGTCGACCGCCTGTTCGCGGAGGCGGACGTGACCGTCTCCGAGACGTACCGCCAGCAGCGGCTGATCCCGAACGCGATCGAGCCGCGCGGGGTGCTCGCGCAGCCGGCCGCGGCCATGGGCGAGTTCACGCTCTACTCCTCGACGCAGATCCCGCACATCCTGCGCGTCACGCTCGCGCTCGCGACCGGGATCCCGGAGCAGAAGCTGCGGATCATCGCGCCGGACGTCGGCGGCGGCTTCGGCTCGAAGCTGAACGTCTATGCCGAGGAGGTGCTCGCGCTGGTGCTCGCGAAGCGTCTCGGCCGGCCGGTGAAGTGGATCGAGGACCGCACCGAGAACGCCGTCGCGACGATCCACGGCCGCGACGTGATCCAGCGCATCGAGCTCGCCGCAACCTCGGACGGGACGATCACCGCCGTGCGGGCGAATCTCACCTCGGCGATGGGCGCGTACCTGCAGCTCGTCACACCCGGGATCCAGATCCTGGGCGCGTGGCTGTACGGCGGCTGCTACGGCGTCCAGGGCTACCACTTCACGTGCGAGGGCGTCTTCACGCACACGACGCCGACGGATGCCTACCGCGGAGCCGGCCGGCCGGAAGCGATATACGCGATCGAGCGGTCCGTCGACGCGCTCGCCCGCAAGCTCGGGCGCGATCCGGTCGACCTGCGCCGCCAGAACTTCATCTCGGAGTTCCCCGCGACGCTCGCCTCGGGGCTCACCGTCGACTCCGGGGACTTCCACGCGTCGCTCGACCGCGCGCTCGAGATCGCCGGCTACGACGAGCTTCGCGCCGACCAGGCCGCGCGCCGCGAGCGCGGCGACGTCAAGCAGCTCGGGATCGGCCTCTCCACGTACCTCGAGATGTGCGGCCTCGCGCCGTCGCGGATCCTCGGCGCGTTGAGCTACGTCGCCGGCGGCTGGGACGCGGCCACGATCCGCTGCCTTCCGACCGGCGTCGTGCAGGCGGTGATCGGCACGTCGCCGCACGGCCAGGGTCACGTGACGACGTTCTCGCAGATCGTCGCCGACCGGCTCGGCGTGCCCGTCGAGAACGTCGAGGTGCTGCACGGCGACACCGCGGTGACGCCGCTCGGCATGGACACGTACGGCAGCCGGAGCCTCGCGGTCGGCGGAGTCGCGGTCTGGAACGCGACGGAGAAGATCATCGCGAAGGCGCGCACACTCGCCGCGCACCAGCTCGAGGCGGCCGAGGAGGATCTCGACTACGCCCACGGCCGCTTCACGCTCAAGGGAACCGACAAGGGCGCGACCGTCGGCGAGCTCGCGTTCGCCGCCTGGGCGGCGCACGACTTGCCGGAGGGGATGGAGCCGGGGCTCGAAGAGAGCGCCGTCTACGACCCCGTGAACTTCAGCTGGCCCGGCGGGGCTCACGTCGCCGTGGTCGAGGTCGACACGGAGACGGGCGACGTCCGGCTCGTCCGCCACATCGCCGTCGACGACGTCGGCAACGTCGTCAACCCGCAGGTGGTCGACGGCCAGGTGCACGGCGGCATCGCGCAGGGCGTGGGCCAGGCGCTCTACGAGGAGGCGCTCTACGACGAGAACGGCACGCTGCTGACCGCGTCGATGACGAGCTACATGCTCCCGACCGCGGCCGAGCTGCCGACGTTCGAGCTCGACCGGACGGTCGCCCCCAGCCCCTCGAACCCGCTCGGGGTCAAGGGCGTCGGCGAGACCGGCGCGATCGCGGCGCCGGCGGCGGTGGTCAACGCCGTCCTCGACGCGTTGCAGCCGTTCGGCGTCACCGACATCGACATGCCCGCCACGCCCGAGCGAGTGTGGCGCGCGATCCAGGAGGCACGGTCATGATCCCCGCGGCATTCGACTACGAGGTCGCCGAGAGCGTCGACCACGCGATCGAGCTGCTCGGCTCACGCGAGGACGCGAAGCTGCTCGCCGGCGGCCACTCGCTCCTCCCGCTGATGCGGCTCCGCTTCGCACGGCCCGACCTGCTCGTCGACGTCGGGCGGCTCGCGGACCTCTCGTACGTTCGCGACACCGGCGAGCGTCTCGCGATCGGCGCCCTCACGCGGCACCACGACCTCGCACGCGACCCGCTGCTCGGCGAGCACTGCCGGCTCGTTCCGATGGCGGCGCGCGAGATCGGCGACCCGCAGGTTCGCCACCGCGGCACGATCGGCGGGTCGGTCGCGCACGGCGACCCGGCGAGCGACCTGCCGGCGGTCCTGCTGACGCTCGACGCGGACTTCGTCGTGCGCGGTCCCGGTGGCGAGCGGGTCGTGCCGGCGCGCGAGTTCTTCACCGGCCTGTTCGAGACGGCGCTCGGCCCGCAGGACGTCCTGACGGAGATCCGCGTGCCGAAGCTGACCACGCACACGAGCTGCGGGTTCGTCAAGTTCGCCCGCCGTGCGCAGGACTGGGCGACGGTCGGCGTCGCTGCTGTTGTCACTCGAGACAACGGATCGATCGGAGAGGCGGCGATCGGGCTCGTGAGCATGGGCCTCACGCCGCTCCGGGCGACCGCCGTCGAGCAGGCGCTGCGCGGAGCCTCGACCGAGACGGTCGCGCAGGCCGCGGAGGCCGCCGACGAAGGGACGAGCCCGCCAACCGACACTTCCGCGAGCGCCGACTACCGCCGCCACCTCGCGCGCGTGCTCGTTCGGCGCGCACTCGAGGCGGCGCTCGAGCACTAGCGATGACCCGGACCTCTCAGTCGTACCGGCGCTTCCATCCCGCCCCCTACGACGAGATGGTGCGCACGTTCCGCTGGGAGGTCCCGGCCCGCTACAACATCGCCGCCGACGTGCTCGACAAGCACGACCCCGGGCGGCCGGCGATGCTCTGGGAGGACTGGCAGGGCAACGAGAGGCGGCTGACGTTCGGCGACATGCAGTCGCTCACGAATCGCGCCGCGAACGTCTTGCGCGACGCGGGTGTCGGTCGCGGCGACCGCGTGGCCGTGATGCTGCCGCCGCTGCCCGAGTCGGCGGCCACCTTCCTCGCCGCGTACAAGCTCGGCGCGATCCTGCTCTCGCTGTCGATCCTCTACGGCGACGACGCGATCGCGCACCGCCTCCGCGACGCGGGCGCGAAGGTCGTCGTCACGGATGCGGAGAACCGCCCTCGCATCGACCGCGTCCGCGACGAGCTGCCGGAGCTCGAGCACGTGCTCGTCCTCGGCGAGGACTACGACCGCGCGCTCGACGCCGCGTCCGATCGTTTCGAGACCGCCGACACGAGCGCCGACGACCCCGCGCAGCTCTACTACTCGTCGGGGACGACGGGCCTCGCGAAAGGGATCCTGCACGCGCACCGCTACCTGCTCGCGCACAACGAGTTCGAGCTCTCGCACGACCTGCGCGAGGACGAGCGGTTCCACTCGACGGGCGAGTGGGCGTGGATCGCCGGGATCGTCCCGGGGATCCTCGCACCGTGGCGCTTCGGCGCCCCGATCGTCGTCTTCGCGCGCAAGGGCGGCTACGACCCCAAGCAAACGCTGTACCTGGTCGAAAAGTACGGTGTGCGGAACATGTTCACGACGCCGACGGCGCTGCGCGCGATGGCGGCCCTTGGAGACGTGTCCAGGGGACGTACAGGTACTGATACATCACTTCGGATCGTCTGCTCGGCCGGCGAGCCGCTGAACCCGGAGGTGATCCGCTGGTTCCGCTCGCAGTTCGGCATCGACGTCTTCGACTTCTACGGGCTCACCGAGAGCTATCCGCTGTGCTCGAACTTCCCGACGATGCAGGTCCGCTACGGGTCGATGGGCAAGCCGATGCCGGGCTGGGACGTCGAGCTGCTCGACGACGACGACAACGCGGTTCCTCAGGGCGAGACGGGCGAGATCTGCCTGCGCGCGCGGTCGAACCCGCACTACCCGCTCGGCTACTGGCACCGGCCGGACGAGAGCGAGGAGACGTTCGGCGGCGAGTGGTTCCGTACGCGCGACGTGGCGCGCCGCGACGACGACGGCTACGTCTGGTACGAGGGCCGCAACGACGACGTGATCATCTCCGCGGGCTACCGCATCGGCCCGTTCGAGGTCGAGTCCGCCCTCGTCGAGCACCCGGCCGCTGTCGAGGCGGCGGCGGTCGCGAAGCCAGACGAGCGGCGCGGGTCGATCGTCAAGGCGTTCGTCCGCCTCGCCGAGGGCTACGAGCCGACCGACGAGCTCGCCGCAGAGCTACGCGAGCACGCGCGCTCGCGCATCGGCGCCTACGCGTACCCGCGCGAGATCGAGTTCGTCGACGACCTGCCGAAGACGCTCACCGGCAAGATCCGCCGCATCGAGCTGCGGCAGCGCGAGAGTGACAAGTCGTAAGCGGAGCGCGGCTCGTCCAACTCACCGGCTGTGCGTACGAGGTCGGTCAAGCCGGTGCACGGATGCCGTCGGAAACGACCGGTACATTGAGCGACGTGGGGGTCAAGGCTACGACGACGAAGATCCAGCTTCGGCGTGATCACAAGACCGCCGCCGCGTTTTTAGACGAGACCGGCGCGATCGCGCAGGATCGCTTCTTCGCCGTCGGATGCCTTGTGATGTCTGAGCCCGCGATCCTTCTGCGGGAGGTTCAGAAACTCCGCGATCAGCGCCACTGGTACGGCGAGATCAAGTGGGTCGATCTTACGATGACGACGCTACCCCTGTACGTCGATCTCGTGGATTTGGTCGTGCGCGCCGATGCGCGATTCTCGTGCTTCGTCGCAGACCGGAACACCGCCGATCCGGTTGCTCGATTCAAGCAGGATGCCTGGTTCGCCTACGAAAAACTCGCGACGCAGCCCATCATCGGCGCAAGCAGGCCGTACGAGTTGCTGAGTGTTATGGCCGACAACTACTCCACGCGCGGGCACGTTCGCTTTGAAGAGGACCTCCGCAGCGAGGTGAACCGAAGGCTCAAGTGTCTGCAGGCGGTCACAGTGTGTCGGCTTGATTCCCGGGCCTGCGATGCGCTGCAAGTCGTTGATGTTCTGACCGGTGCCGTCGCCTTCGAGCACCGCCAGAACGCCGGACTCGCCGGAACGAGATCAGCGAAGGCACTGCTCGCGGAACACGTTTGTAATGCCTACGGCGTTGCGACCACACTTGGCGGTTGCAAGACCGGCACGTTGAACGTCGCGATCTATGGGAACCCGCCGAGACGGACAGCGAGTAAGCGAGGCTCGGCGACGAAGACATCCTTGTGAACACGGTTGTCTTTCCGTCCTAATCGGGTACTATTCCATCGACGGGTGAGGGCCTCCGGCCTTTAGCCCGTTTTTTCTTGTCTTTCGAGTAGCGGACGTTGACGGCGGAGGTCGCGGTCGAACCGCCAGCTATCGTCGCGCCGCTCTGTCGGCGCCTCTGCCGGCGGCACGATCCGATTTATCCGCACCCGGCCCGCCTTCGGACGATGCGCCGACTTCGTAGCGAGGCTCAGCGCGAGTAGAGCACGCGCTGATGCCCCGGCGGGGACGTCCAGCGGGACGGTCCCAACGTGGCGGCGGCGACCATAGAGCTCGAGGCGCGCTCCGCCGCGCGGCAGCTCGGTCGCCGTGGAGAACTGCCCCCAGGTGACATCGCGCGTATAGAGCGTGCGCTGCTCGAGCCCCGGGGCGACGAGATCGACGCGATGCACGTCCCCGCGCGCGACGCCGGCGAGGTAGAGCACGGGACTCCGCGGCCACCTGAACGCCGCGGCGGCGACGAGGACACGGCTCTCTGCGAGATCGGGCCGCGGCCGCGGGTTGCCGGGGCACTTCCAGACGACCGGTGCGTCGCCCTGGAGAACCGCCGCGAGACACGTCTTCTAGGGTTCCTGGTAGAGCGTCGGCGTTGCGACGATCGCGAGCACGCGGTCGTTGTTCGCGCGCGTCTCAGCGACGATGCGCACCCGGTCGGCGTCGAGTCCGGCGCGCGCCGCAGCCAGCTGCGCGGCCTGGAACTCGACCGGCTGGACGAACGAGATGTTGACGCCCTTGATCGTGTAGCCCGCTTCCCAGCCGGGCACGCCGTCGGGCCAGACCCAGCCGGCGGCCCCGGACGCGTCGGCGGCCGGCCGCTTCGCCGGAAGCGCGATCTCGACGCCCTGATGCGCTGGCCGGTACCGCGGCCGCGCGACGACGAAGAGGCTGCCGAGCGTCGCGACGGCGGCGACCACGACGGCGAGCGAGACCGGATAGCGGCGGACGAGCCCCACCGTGAGCCAATCGGCGGCCGGCGCCGGGCGGCGCCATCACTCGGATGAGGGACGCGTAGGCTGCCGCGATGGGGACGGCGCTCGTGCTCGGAGGCACCGGTCAGATCGGGCGCGCTGCCGCGCGACGGCTCGCGCGCGACGGCTGGGACGTGACGATCGCCGCGCGTCACGACCCGCCGCCAGAGCTCGGCGATGTCCGGTTTGTCAGGGTCGACCGGACCGCGCCGGGCGAGCTCGAGGCGGCGGCCGACGGCGTCGACCTCGTCGTCGACGTCGTGCCATTCACGCTCGACGACGGCCGGCAACTCGTCTCGCTCGCCGGGCGCGTCGGCTCGGTGATCGCGATCTCCAGCGCAGCGGTGTACGGCTGGACCGGCCTGCCGGTTCCGGTGCCCGAGCGACACGCGACCGTCGAGCCGGGCGACGACGACTACGCGACCCGCAAGCGCGCGATCGAGCTGATGCTGGGCGACGCGTCCGAGCTCCGCGCCACCGTCGTCCGCCCCGGGGCGATCCACGGCGAAGGGTCGCCGCACCCGCGCGAGTGGTACTTCGTCAAGCGCGCGCTCGACGGCCGCCGCGCGCTCGTGCTCGCGCGCCGCGGCGCGTCGCGCTTCCAACCCACGTCGACGGTGAACCTCGCCGAGCTGATCACGCTCGCTGCGCGCCGGCCGCGGACGCGTGTGCTGAATGCAGGCGACCCCGACGCGCCGACCGCACTGCAGATCGCGCGCACGATCGGCGGCGCGCTCGGGCACGAGTGGACGGAGGTGCTCATGCCCGGCGCCGAGGAGGGGAGCGTCGGCGACCACCCGTGGAACGCGCCGGCCCCGTTCGTCCTCGACATGACGGAGGCGACACTCCAGCTCGGATACCTGCCGGTCACGACGTACGAGCGCGCGGTGCGCGAACTGGTCGACTGGCTCGTCGCGGCCACGCGCGACCGCGACTGGCGCGAGGTCTTTCGCGACTCGAAGTACCTCGAGCCGATGTTCGACTACGCCGCCGAGGACGCGTACCTGGACGGCTTGCGAAGCTAGTCGAACGACCAGCCG
>DASXTR010000161.1:0-2649 GCA_036505325.1 Gaiellaceae bacterium | reverse complement strand
GTCGTTGTCGGTCGCCGCGCGCCAGAGCTGGAGCTGCGGCAGCCCCAGGATCAGGTCGTCGAAGCCCTCCCACTCGGCGGCGCGGCCTCGCGCGCGCGTGCGCGCGGGCGCGCGGAGACGGAATTGCTGCCACGCGACCCCGTGCCCGGCCGGCGCCCACGCGGTCGCCGACCGCCGCTGAAAGCGGAACGTGATCCACTCCGCGTCGCGAACCGGCACGCGCACCGAGACGCTCCGACCCTTCAGCGCCGGCAGCCTGCCCTTCCTCCCGTCGCTCAGCTCCCACGTCCCGCGGAAATCGTCCAGCCCGGCGAAGTCCCGCTTCGAGACCACGCGGAACCGTCCGGCGCCGGTCTGCTCGACCCCGACCGGCCGCGCGAGGAACTTGAGCTCGTTCATGGCCGGATGCGGCGTCCGGTCCGGCCAGACGAGGCCGTCCGCGCAGAAGTTCGCGTCGTTCGGCTCGTCGCCGAAGTCGCCGCCATAGGCCCAGTGCTCGCGCCCGTTCGGCGCGGTCTGGCGGATCCCGTGGTCGATCCACTCCCAGACGAACCCGCCCTGCAGCCGGTCGTGGCCGTCGAACGTCGCGTAGTAGTCCGCGAGCCCGCCGTTCGAATTGCCCATCGCGTGCGAGTACTCGCAGAGGATCAGCGGCCGCGGGTCGTCGTTCGACTTGGCCCACGCGTCGATGTCCTCGACCGAGGCGTACATCGGGCACACGATGTCGCTGGCCGCGCGCCCGCCCGCCCAGTCGAACTTGATCGCGCCCTCGTAGTGGAGCGGCCGGGACGGATCGCGGAAGCGAACCCAGCCCGCCGCCGCGTCGTGGTTCGGCCCGTAGCCGCTCTCGTTGCCGAGCGACCAGAGGATCACGCTCGGGTGGTTCTTGTCGCGCTCGACCATGTTGCGGACGCGCTCGACGAAGTGATGTGCGTAGCGCTGGTCGTTGCAGACCTCGTCGTAGTAGGCATGCGCCTCGATGTTCGCCTCGTCGATCGCGTACAGGCCGTAGCGGTCGCAGAGGTCCAGCCAGTAGGGGTCGTTGGGGTAATGCGACGTGCGCACCGCATTGACGTTGAACTGCTTCATCAGGCGTGCGTCCGCTTCCATCAGCTCGCGGGTGACGGCGCGCCCGCGAACGTCGTCGTGGTCGTGGCGGTTGACGCCGTGGATCCGGATCGCGGTGCCGTTGACGAGCAACCGGCCGTCGCGCACCTCGACGCTGCGAAAGCCGACGCGGCACGAGACGACCTCTCCGCTGTAAGCGGTTACAGAGAGCGCATACAGGGCCGGGTCCTCGGCCGACCAGAGCTGCGGCTCGCGGACGCGCAGCTCGTCGCCGGTGCGTCCCTTGGCGACCTTGCGCCCCTTCGTGTCGAACAGCTCGACATCTCCAGGCCGGTCGGCCTCGACGAGGAGCCTCCCGTCCATCTCAGCGTGGACGAAGAGATCGGTGATGCTGTCGTCGCCGAGCGAGAGCAGTGCGACCTGCCGCGCGATGCCTGCGTGCCACCACTGGTCCTGGTCCTCGACGAAGCTCGCGTCCGACCACTGCACGACGGCCGCGACGAGCTCGTTCGGCTCGTCATGGCGCACGAGGTCGGTGACGTCGAACTCGGCCGGCGTACGTGAGTCCTTCGCGATTCCGGCCGGTTCGCCGTTCACGAGCACGTGCAGAACGCCCTCGACGCCGCCGAAGTGCAGCACGGCGCGCCGGCGCTTCCAGCCCCGCGGCACCGTGAACCGGCGTCGGTAGATACCGGTCGGATTGTCGTCCGGCACCCGCGGCGGTCGGTCGGCGAACGGCATCACGACGTTCGTGTAGTGCGGCCGGCCGTAGCCCTGCATCGTCCAGAGCCCGGGCACGGCGACGGTGTCCCACCCGCGCGCGGCGGCGAGCGCGCGCGCCGCTTCCTCCGGTCGCGCGACCACTCGGAAGTCCCACTCGCCGTCGAGCCGCACGAACCACCTCGATGGGCTGCGGTCGAGCGTCGCGCGTGGCGGCAGCCGGTCGAGGCTCGTCAGCTCAGGGCGCATCCAGCTCGGCCGGCCGCCGGCGAAGAGCAGCGCGTCGAGGCTCACGGACGGACGAGCGGCACGCGGGGGTCGGGCTCGAGGTCCTTCCACGCGTCCCGGATCCATGCCAGGTCGGGATCGTCCGCGGCCGCCATCGACCGGCGGTCGCCCGCGAGTGCGTTCAGGTAATAGAGGTCGTAGCCGTGCGCCGCCGCCGTCGTGTGGTAGCCCCACGGCACGAGCATCAGGTCGCCGTCGTGGACGGTCGCCGTCACGTCGACGTCGTGCTTCGGGCTGTAGAGGCGCTGCACCGCGAACGCCTCCGGCTGGGCCGTGCGGTAGTAGTAGGTCTCCTCGAGGACGACCTCGCCCGGTGGTTTGTCCTCGTCGTGCTTGTGCGGCGGGTAGCTCGACCAGTTCCCTGCGGGCGTGAACACCTCGACGACGAGCAGCCGCTCCGCCGGGAACTCCGGCTTGACGATGTGGTTGATCTGCCTCGTCGCGTTGCCGGCGCCGCGCACCTCGATCTCGACGTCGTCGGGACGGATGAGCACGGGGTCGCGCCGCCGCTCGCAGCGCGCGCCGCAAATCGCCACCTCCGCGTCGCCGTCGACGCTGTACGCAGTGTCGCGC
>DASXTR010000160.1:0-9528 GCA_036505325.1 Gaiellaceae bacterium | reverse complement strand
CGCCGCGGATCGAGGATGTCCTGCAACCCGTCGCCGAGCAGGTTGAAGCCGAGCACGGTGAACGCGATCGCGAGGCCGGGGAACGTGTAGATCCACCAGTGGCCGTTGAGGAAGTCCTGGAGCCCCATGCTGATCATCACGCCCCACTCGGCCCGCGGCACGCGCACGCCGAGTCCGATGAACGAGAGACCTGCCGCCTCGAGAATCGCCCAGCCGCACTGGAGCGTCGACACGACGATGATCGGTACGAGCGTGTTCGGCAGCAGATGCCGCCAGAGCAGCCGGAGCCGTGTGTTGCCGACCGCGACCGCGGCGAGCGCGAACTCGCTCTCCTTGGCCGTCAGCATCAGGTTTCGCATCAGCCGCGCGTAGCCGGGGACGTTGATCGCCGCCGTGGCGACGATGACCGTGGTCACCCCGGCGCCCATCGCCCACGCGACGGCCATCGCGAAGACGAAGCGCGGGAACGCCTGGAGCACGTCCTGCGTGCGCATGATCAGCTCGTCGGCCCACCGGCCGAGGAAGCCGGCCGCGGCCCCGAGCAGGACGCCGATCGACATCGAGACCGCGACGGCGGAGAGCGCGATGATCAGGTCGAGACGAGCCGCGACGAGGACGCGGGTGAAGATGTCGTAGCCGAACTGGTCGGTGCCGAACGGGTGCGCCCACGTCGGCCCGAAAGCCGCGTGGTCGATGTCGACCTTGTACGGGTCGTACGGCGGGAACTCCGGCGTCACGATTGCGGCGAGGACGACGATGCCGACGATGATCCCGCCCGCGATCGTGGCCGGGTTGCCGCGGAACTGGTAGAGGATGTCGGACAGCCGTCCAGTCGGGGGCGGCGCTCCCTCGGAGTCGAGTCCGAGCCGGCCCTCCTCGACCCATGGGCCCGCCGTGGCCACTAGAACTTGACCCGCGGGTCGAGGGCGGCGGTGGCCAGGTCGAGCAACAGGTAGATCACCAGGTAGACGAACGTGACGAGCAGGACGAATCCCTGGATGGCGGGGAAGTCGCTCGAGAGGATCGCGTTGTACGAGTACAGACCGAGCCCCGGCCAGTTGAAGATGATCTCGACGAGCACCTCGCCGCCGAGCGCATAGCCGTAGACCGCGGCGATGATCGTCAGGATCGGGATCAAGGCGTTCTTGAGCGCGAGCCGGAGGACGACGACGCGGAACGGCAGCCCGAGCGACCGTGCGGTGCGGATGTAGTCGGACTCGAGCACCTCGGCCATCGTCGCCCGTGTGAACCGGGCGATCGGGGCCATCGCGACGAAGCCGAGCGTCACACAGGGCAGCACGAGCGCCTTCACCACCTCCCAGAACAGGCCGAAGTCCCCCTTGAGCAACGTGTCGAGGGTCAGGATCCCGGTCACGTCGGCGAACTCCGTGCTCGCGGAGCCCGTCCGCCCGACGGGCCCCGGGAACCAGCCGTACTTGAAGAAGAAGACGTAGAGGAGGATCAGGCCGAGCCAGAAGATCGGCATCGAGACGCCGGCCACCGACACGACTCGCGCGGCGTGGTCGATCCAGGAGTCCTTCTTGATCGCGGCGGCGATCCCCAGCGGAACCGCCATCAGGACCGCGAGCAGCATCGCGTAGGTGACGAGCTCGAAGCTGGCAGGAAACCGCTGACGCAGGTCCTTCGAGACGTCCTGCGCCGTCGTGTACGAGACGCCCATCTTGCCGTGGGCGAGATCGCGCACGTACAACGCGAACTGGGTGTAGAACGGGCGGTCGAGGTACGCCTGGTGCTTCATCGCCGCGCGCTGCTCGTTCGAGATGTACGGCCCGGCAACCCGATCGATCGGGTTGCCGGGGACGATACGGGTCAGCGCGAACGTGAGGAACAGCGCCGCCGCGAGCACGGGCACGATGAGCAGCAACCGGCGCAGGGTGTAGCGAAGCAGGCGCAAGGTCGCTTACTCGTCTCCAGGCTCACGACTTCCACATGTACGCGTACCGGTTCAGCTCGTCGTTGTAGTACCGGTAGCCGTGCACGTTCTTGCGGACGACGACGTTCCAGTTGGCGCCGTAGAGATACGCGTGCGGCGCATCGTCGACGACGAGCTTCTGCGCCTGACGCGCACCCTTGAGCCGGCCCGCCTGGTTGAGCGACAGCGTCCACTTCTTGGCGAGCGCGTCGACGGCCGGGTCGTTGTAGTTCGTGTAGTCGGTCGGGCTCGTCGACGTGACGTTCCAGCTCATGTGGTACCAGGGGTCGTTCACCCACGAGAGCCACTCGTCGATCCACGCCTGGAGCTTGCGGCCCTGCTCCTGCTCGTTGAACGGCGCGAAGGCGAGCTTCTGGACGCTCACCTTGAGGCCGATCTGCTGCAGGTTGGCCTGGATCAGGATCGCCGCCCGCTCGGCCTCCTGCCAGTCGGCCCGGACGGTGATCGTGATCGGCGCCGCGCCGTTGCCGTTGGCGTACCCGGCCGCAGCCAGCTTGGCGGCAGCCTTCTTCAGGTCGGTGTTGTAGTGCCAGAAGCTGAAGTCGCTGCCCGGCATCCCGGCGCCGACGATGCTGCGGTTCGGCTGGGCATAGCCGTGCATCACGCTCTTCAGGATCGCGGCGTACGGAACGGCGTAGCTGACCGCCTGCCGCACCTCCGTCTTGTCGAACGGCGGCAGCTTGGTGTTCATCTCGAGCATCACGTTCCGCGGGTTCGGGAACGTCATCACCTTCAGGTTCTTGTCGCCCTTGAGGCCGTCGAGGTCCTTGACCGGCGGGACCATGATCATGTCGACCTCACCGCGCCTGAGCAGCAGCTCGCGCTGCGTCGCCTCGGGCACGATCTTCTGAATCACGCGCGCCAGCCTGGGCTTGTTGCCGTAGTACGCGTCCCACCGCTTGAGGGTGATGCGGTCGCCCGGGACGTACGACTCGAGCATGAACGGGCCGTTGCCGGTCGCGAGGTGCTTCTTGAAGTAGCCGGTCGCCCACTTGTCGCTCGACCCTCCGCGCTTCAACACCTCCTGGTACTCGACCGCGCTCGTGTTGTGCATCGTGTTGTTCTTCAGCAGCAGCAGGTTCGGCTGGTCCATGTGGATCCGGACCTTGTCCGGCCCGACCGCGGTGATGTGCGACGGGTCGGGCACGGCGGCCATCGACAGCAGGAAGTAGGAGATGCCCTTCGACGCGAAGACGCGCCGGTATCCCTCCACGATCGACTTCGCGGTGATCGGCGTCCCGTCGTGATACTTCAGCCCCTTGCGGAGCGTGAAGATGAAGTCGTTGCCCTTGCGCACGTAGCTCTGGGCGAGCATCCCGAGGATCTGCTCCGTGTCGACTCCGGGGTAGGTGATCCCGTTCAGGTGCTTCGTGACCTGCTTGTACTGCGTCAGCTGGTCGAACGTGTTCTGGATCGTCGTCTGCGAGGGCTTGCTGCCGACGGTGAACGCCGGGTCGAAGGTGTCGATGTCTCCCTCGACCGCTACGACGAGCGTGTCCTTCGGCGTGCTCGCCACGTGCCGGCGGCTGGAACGCGTCATGACGTTCGCCGCGCCCGCCGAGCCGGTGAGCACGCCGCCGACGCCGATCACGGCCGCGGCCCCGCCGCTCTTCTTCAAGAACTCCTCGCGCGTGAGAGGCCGCTCGAACGGGGAGGGCGATGCACCCGCCGACGGTTCGTCTCTGTCTTCCATGCCAAACCTCCCGGAAGCGCTTGAGTGGTGACCCCACGGTGTGCAGGCGGTCCAGGCCCGCGACGATCTCGACTACAGGGCTCGGCCTGCTAGAACCACCCCCCTCCCGGTGGGGTGACGAGCGGATCGAGCCCGAACGCCTCGAGCTCGGCCGCGGGTGGCGCTCCGTAGCCGCCGACCTCGCTCGGCCGCCAGCCGAGCCGCGCCAGCTCCCCGAGCAGCTCGGCGTACTTGAACGGCGCGACCGTCGCGTCGATCACCGGCACGCCGAGCTCCTCCTGCAGCTGCTCGAAGAAGCCGAACTCCGCCGTGCACCCGAGCACGATCACCTCGGCGCCGTCCCGCTCGACCGCCTCGCGGCCGGCGGCGGCGATCCGGCGATGCGTCTCGGGCGGGTCCGCCTGGAAGTCGTGGACGCCGAGCTCGAGCACCTTGAACGACGCGAGCCGGTCGCCGAAGCCGTACCGCCGCACGTTGTCGCGCATCTCCGGCACCCACTTGCGCCGGCCGACCACGACGGAGAACGTGTCGCCAAGCGTCGAGGCGATGTGCACGGCGGACTCGCACGGCGCCGCGACCGCGAGGCGCGAGGTGACCTCGCGTGCGGGCCGCAGGCCCGTGTCGTAGAAGCAGCCGATCACGGCCGCGTCGAAGCCGTCGCGCTCTGCCTGCACGAGCATCGCGAGGATGTCGGGAACGGCCGCCGCCTCGTAGCACGCGTACTCGAGGTGATGCGGGCCGCGGCCGAGCGAGCGCACGTCGACCTCCGTGTCGGCGCGCTTGACGCGCTCGAGCTCGTCCCGGATCGGCTCGTCGAACACGTCCGTGCCGAGCGGGTTGATCCAGAGAACGCGCGTCATCGCCGCACCTCCACGACGTCGAAGCTCGCCGGGTCGAGGACGACGCCGTAGTCGCGCTCCGCCTGCTCGAGCGTTACGTAGCCGTCCTTCACGTCCTCGACGACCTCCTCGACAGGCCGCTCGTGCGGGTCGCCCCAGCCGCCGCCGGTGCCGGTCACGAGCCGCGCGACCTCGCCCTTCTTGAGCAGCGTGCGTGCGGTCTTGCCGACCACGACCTCGCGTCCGTCCTCGTAGAGGATGTGGACCGCGTTCCGCGAGCCGTCGCGTCCGCCGGCGATGCCCCACGGGACGAACTTGTGGCGCCCGAAGGTGGCGGTGATCGTGACGTCGTCGATCGCCGCCCGGTAGTCGCGGATACAACCGCGGCCGCCACGGTGCCGGCCGGCGCCGGCATCGGTCGCGTCGAGCGCGAACTGGTCGACGACGATCCCGTACCGGGCCTCGGCGACCTCGATCGGGATCAGGTACGTCTCGCCGTCGCCGACGCACATCAACCCGGACTCGCCGTCCTTGTCCAGGCCGCCGCCCCACCCTCCGGCCTGCGGCTCGACGAGGAGGAAGAGGTCGCCCGTGTCGGGGTGGAGCCCGGCGACGACGACGCCGCAGACCGAGAGGAAGTGCCCGGCCGTGAGCCGGTCCGGGACGACCGGCGCGAGCGCCTTCCAGATCAGGTCGGTGACGTAGTTCATCGTCTCCCAGTACGTCGACACCGGCGCGGGGCGCTGCGCGGTGAAGATCGTGCCCGGCGGGCAGACGATCTTCAGCGGCCGGAAGCACCCTTCGTTGACCGGGATCTGCGGGCCCGTGATCGCCTTCAGCATCGTGCGCACGCCCGAGTGGAGGCCGGTGACGGTGCAGTTGACCGGGCCCGGCACCTGCGGGTGCGTCCCGCTGAAGTCGCAGACGAACTCGGTGGGCGAGACGGTGACCTTCACGCGCACCGGGAACGGCCCGTTGCCGATGCCGTCGTCGTCGATCAGGTCCTCGGCCTCGTAGACGCCCGCCGGGATCGCCTCGAGGGCGAGCAGCGTCATCCGCTCGCCGTAGTCCATGAGCGCCTCGATCGAGCCGAGCACGACGTCGAGGCCGTACTTGTCGCAGAGCTCCTGGAAGCGGCGTTCGCCCAGCCGCAGCGAGGCGGCCTGCGCGTACATGTCGCCGAGGGTCATGTCGGGCAGGCGAACGTTCGCTTCGATCAGGTCGATCAGGCTCTGGTTCGGACGGTTCTCCTCGTAGAGCTTGATGCACGGGAACTGCAGCCCTTCCTGGAACACCTCGGTCGCGTCGGTCGTCCACGAGCCGGGGTCCTTGCCGCCGACCTCCGTCCAGTGCGCCTTCGACGCCGAGAACGCGACCAGCTCGCCGTCGTAGTAGATCGGGACGACGAGCGTGACGTCCGACAGGTGCGTCCCGCCGCCGGAATAGGGGTCGTTCGTGATGATCACGTCGCCCGGCGCCAGCTGCTCCGGCCCGAACTTCTCGAGCGTCGAGCGCACCGCGAACGTGAGCGTGCCGAGGAAGCCGGTGACGCCGTTCCCCTGCGTGATCAGCTGCCCCGTGGCGTCGATCAGCCCGGAGGCGAAGTCGAGCACCTCGTAGATGATCGTGCTCTTCGACGTGCGCTGGAGCGCGACGAACATCTCGTCGCCGATCGCGACAAGCGAGTCCTTGACGATCTCGACGGTGAAGGGATCGATGTCGGTCTTCGGCGCGACGCTCATCTACGACTCCTTCTCGACGACGAGGCTGCCGAACTCGTCCACGCGCAGCCGCTGTCCGGGGAAGACGACCGTCGAGGCGGCCGGCTCCTCGATCACCGCCGGCCCGTCGAGCTCGGCGCCCGCACCCAGGCGCTCGCGCTCGTAGATCCGGCTCTCGTGCCGCCCGAGCTCGTCGAAGTCGACGTCGCGGGCTCCCTTGAGCGCGTTCTCGGCCCCGCCGTTCGACGCGACCCGCCGCAGCTCCGGCTTCGGCACCGCGCCGAGCCCGGTGAGGCGGAAGTTCACGAACTCGATCGGCGAGCCCTGGCGGAACGTGTAGAGCTGCTCGTGCAGATCGTGGAAGCGGCGCTCGATCTCGGCGCGCTCGTCTTCCCCGAGCACGCCGTCGGGGATCGGCACGTTGACCGTGTGCTCCTGGCCGGCGTAGCGCATGTCGGCCGTGCGCACGAACGCGAGCCGCCCGGCGTCGACACCCTCCTCGGCGAACGTCGCCCGCATCCGCTCCTCGAGCTCGCGCCAGACGCGGGTCAGCTCGCCGAGATCGGCGTCGTCGGCGCGCGCGAATCGCGTCTGGACGAGGTCGTGCCTGAGGTCGCTCGCGAGCATCCCCCAGGCGGAGAAGTGGCCGGGCGCGGGCGGGACGATCACGCGCGGGACCTGCAGCTCGCGCGCGAGCGCGGTCGCGTGCATCGAGCCGCCGCCGCCGAAGGCGACGATCGCGAAGTCGCGCGGATCGCGGCCGCGTCGGACCGAGACGAGCTTGAGCAGGTGGATCATGTTGGCGTTGGCGATGCGGATCACGCCCAGCGCCGCCTCCTCGACCGAGACGTCGAGCGCCTCGGCGATCGGCCGCAGCGCCTCGCGCGCGCGTTCGACGTCGAGCGTGATCCGGCCGCCGAGGAAGTAGTCCGGGTTGATCCGGCCCGCGACGACGTTCGCGTCGGTGACCGTCGGCTCGGTCCCGCCCCAGCCGTACGAGGCGGGGCCCGGGTCGGCGCCGGCGCTCTGCGGCCCGACCTTGAGCGCGCCGGCCGCGTCCAGCCACGCGATCGAGCCGCCCCCGGCGCCGATCTCGACGATGTCGACGACCGGCACCTTGACGGGGTAGCCGGCGAAGACCGGGCTGCGCTCGATGTGGTAGTCGCTCGTCAGGCGGATGTTGCCGCTCTCGACGAGCGAGGCCTTCGCCGTCGTCCCGCCGATGTCGAGCGTGATCAGGTTCCGCTCTCCGAGCAGCTGCCCGATCGCGGCCGCGCCGATCACGCCGCCGACGGGGCCGGACTCGATCAGGTTGATCGGCGTCCGCCCGGCGAGCTCGAAGCGCGAGATGCCGCCGTTCGACTGCATCGCGTACCGCGTCCGCTCCGGGATCCCCGCCTCGCCGAGCATGCCGGCGAGCCGCTCGAGGTACTGCGCGGCGACGGGCTTCACGTACGCGTCGAGGACCGCGGTCGACGTGCGGTCGAACTCGCGCCACTCGTTCGTCAGCTCGTGCGACGCGGTGACGGCGACCTCCGGCCACTCCGCTCGGACGATCTCGGCCGCCCGCCGCTCGTGCGCGTCGTTCGCGTACGAGTGCAGGAAGCAGATCGCGAACGCGTCGGCGCCTTGGCGCCTGGCCTCCGCGATCGCGGCGCGCACGCCCTCCTCGTCGAGCGGCGCCAGGACCTCGCCCTTGTAGCTCATCCGCTCCGTCACCTCGAGCCGAAGCCGCCGCGGCACGAACGGGCGCGGCTTCGCGTACGTGAGGTTGTAGAGATCGGGCCGGTTCGCGCGCTGGATCTCGAGCACGTCCCGGAAGCCCTTCGTCGTGAGGAGGGCGGTCACGGCGCCCTTGCGCTCGGTCAGCGCGTTGATGATCACGGTCGTGCCGTGCGCGAGGAAGTCCACCTCGCCGAGCTGGGCCTCGCCGACCGCGTTCATCACCCCTTCCTCGAACCGGCCTGCGGTGGTCGAGCTCTTGGCGAGCCCGACGTCGCGCGTCTCCTCGTCGAGGTAGACGAGGTCGGTGAAGGTGCCGCCGATGTCGACTGCGGCGCGCGTCGCCATCAGAGGAGACGGGGGGTGAGGACCCACACGGCCTGGACGGCCTCGCGGCCGCTGTTGTGGATCGAGTGGGGAATGCTGGACTGGAAGTGGATCGAGTCGCCGGGGCCGACCGTGTGGTGCACGCCGTCGACGACGAAGAGCAGCTCGCCCGACAGCACGTACGCGAACTCCTCCCCCTCGTGGGAGTACGGCTCCTCGATCGTCTCGCTCGGCTCGACCGTGACGAGCATCGGCTCGAGCACGCGCGTGAAGCTGCGGCCCGAGAGCAGCTTGTAGGTTCGCTGGCTGCCCGTCGAGAGCTGGCTCGCCCCGCCCTGCGCGCGAACGACGTGCGGGACTGCGCCTTCGCGGGCCCGGCCGACGTCGGGGAAGAAGCTGGCGACACTCGTCCCGAGCGCAGTCGCGACCTTCTGCAGCGAGGTCAGCGCGAGCGACGAACGTCCGCGCTCGACCAGCGAGAGGAAGCTGATCGAGAACCCGGTCAGGCGGCTCAGGTCGCGCAGCGAGAGGCCGCGCTCCTGGCGAAGCGCGCGGATCGTCGAGCCGATCTCGTCGATGGTCTGAGCGTCGCCGTCATGGTGCTCGATCGCGGCGTTCAGCTCCATCAAAGTGCGTTTCTACCAGGCTCAACGAGAGCGATCAATGAGCCCGCCGCGAGGGTCGGCGACGCCCGGGTCCCGTTGAGTCGAGGTGGACCTTCCGACCGTCAGACCGCCGCGGCGGATGGCGACGCGTGGCGGACGAACCAGCGGTAGGCGTTGCTCATCGCGCGGTACGGCTGGGCGCCCGCGGTCTGGTCGAATGCGGCGTCGACCGTTTGGTCGTCGTCGACGACGCGACCGGTCGACCACGCGCGCGACCGCTCCACGGTCGGCGCGGCAAAGAAGTCATCGAGCAGCGGGATGGCGCCGCCGTCGGGGTCGACGACGAGGAGGTGTCCCTCGCCGGGAAGGACGTGCAGGCGGCTCTCCGGCAGCAGGCGCGCGAGCTGGACCGCGTTCGCCGCCGGCACGAGGAGGTCGCCGCCGCCGTGGACGACGAGCACCGGCACGTGCACGGAGGGGAGCCACGACAGGCTCGACCACGTCGCGGCCGCCCACAGCTGCGCCGCTGCGAATCGCGACGAGACCGTGTTCGAGGCCCCCGGCCGGTTCGACATTGCGCGCCGACACAATCCGCACGTCACCTTCGGCGGCGGCGGGCCGCACTTCTGTCTCGGCGCCCACCTGGCCCGGCTGGAGCTGAAGACCC
>DASXTR010000159.1:0-4713 GCA_036505325.1 Gaiellaceae bacterium | reverse complement strand
CGCGGAAGAGGAAGGTCTCCAGTCCGGCTGGGTCACGGACCACGTGCTCGTCCCCGCCGAGCAAGCGGGCACGTACGGGACGATCGCCGAGGCGCTCGTGTCGCTCGGCTTCCTCGCTGCGCGCACGCGCCGGCTCGAGCTCGGGGTCTCGGCGCTCGTCGTCCCGCAGCGGCAGCCGCTCGTCGCGCTGAAGCAGCTCACGACGCTCGATTTCCTCTCAGGCGGCCGCATCCTGGCCGCGGTCACCCCGGGCTGGCTGGAAGGAGAGTTCGCCACGCTCCAGGCGCCGTACGAGCGGCGCGGTAAGGTCCTCGACGAGTGGCTCCGCGTCGCTTCCTCGGTGTTCGAGCAGATGCCGGGGCGCGTCCGCCACGAGGGAGAGCTCGAGCTGGACGGCTGGATGGCCCCGCCGCTCGTCCGTCCCGGTGGCCCGGAGCTGTGGGTGGCCGGCGTGTCGCGCGCGACGCTCCGCCGCGCGGCGGTGACGGGCGTGTGGCACCCCGTCGCGCTGACCCCCGACGAGCTGCGCCCGATGGCCGCCGAGCTCCGCGAGCGGCGACCGGACAGCCGCGTGATCCTGCGCATCGGCGTCTACATGACGCCCAAGCCGCAGGCCGCAGCAGACGAGCGCGGCAGGCACGCCGTCGCCGGCCCGCCCGACTGGATCGCCGAGCGACTCGGCGAGTACGTGGAGGCCGGATGCAACGGCTTCGTCGTCAATCTCGGTCACGCGAGCCCCGATCTCGCGGAGCGCATCCAGCGCTTTGCACGAGAGATCGCACCGCTCCTCCAGGGCTGAGGCGATCTGATCGTCTCGCGGTCCCGAACGCGCGCGTGACGCGCTGCTTCGAGGTCTGTCTCGTACTGCAAGCGTGTGAACAGGCCGAGCTGATCCACTGTGACTCCTTCCGGTCTGGTCTCTGATGTAAGGACCGGGAGAAGCGCGCCGATTAATCGCTCCTACGGCAGCTCGCGCGCCAGACCGAACCGCGGAAAGATCTCGACGTTCCTGAAGGCCGTGATGGCGGCGATCCGGTCGCCGCCCACGGTGAGCACGTCGAGTGCCTCGGCGACGTAGCTGCCCGTATCGGCATTCCAGGCGTAGCAGCCGACCGCGAGCTGCCCGCTCGCGCGCGCCCGAACGTGACGCCAGCGCAACCGGAACGGCCACTCGGACAGGAAGCGCGCGATCGCCTCGTGGCCGCGGAACCAGATCGGCTCCGGCGGCATCGACCACGTGGCGTCCTCGGCGAGCAGCTCGAGCACCGCGTCGAGGTCGGCGCGCTCCATCGCGTCCATGTAGCGCTCCACGAGCGAGCGGATGCGCTCGTCGCCCAGAGAGCGCAGCGTCGCCTGCTGGCTTCGCGCGGGAAGCCGCTCGTCGAGCGTCTTCCGCGCGCGCTGCAACGCGCTCGTCACGGACGGGACCGAGGTCTCCAGCGACTCCGCGACCTCACGGGCCGAGAAGCCGAGCACCTCACGCAGGATCAGGACCGCGCGCTGGCGCGGGGGAAGCAGCTGAACCGCCGCGACGAAGGCCAGCTCCACGCTCTCGCGGCGCTCGTAGCGCGCGTCGGGCACGGCGAACCCGTCCTCGACCTCCTCGGAGTAGGGCTCGACCCAGACCGACTCCTCGAGCGGCTCGGTCTCGTGCGGCCGGTCGGCGGGCGGGCCGTAGTCGAGCGGAAGCACCCGCTTCGGCCGCCGGGCAACCACGTCCAGGCACGCGTTGGTGGCGATCCGGTAGAGCCAGTGCCGCGGCGAGCTCCGCCCCGCGAAGCCGGGCAGGCCGCGCCAGGCGCGCAGCAGCGCGTCCTGGAGCGCGTCCTCGGCGTCGTGAACGGAGCCGAGCATGCGGTAGCAGTGCGCATGCAGCTCTGCGCGATGCGGCTCCACGAGCCGGCGGAACGCGTCGTCGTGCATCTCTCACCTGCATAGACCGGCGCGGGGCGCCAGACTCATCGCAGCTCTTCGAGCTGTGCCTCGACGTTCGCAGCGCGCATCTCGGCGAGGTCCGCGGGCGCCGGGCGCGGCAGCGGGACCGCCAGGCCCGCCTCGCGATCGTTCGCGCGTGCGACGGCGTCGCGGAGCGCGTGCAGGTAGGCCAGATCGGCCTCTGCGATCGCGAGCGCCTCGGCCGCCGTGAGCGCCGGGCCGTGGCCCGGCACGACCTGCGTGGGCGGGTCGTCCCGCAGCAGGACGATCAGTACTTCGAGCGTCGAGCGATAGTCCGCGGTCGACGACGCGAACGGGAACTCGACCGCGGACAGGTAGTCGCCGACCGCGAGCACGTCGACCGACCGCACGCGGTAGCCGACGCCGTCGGGCGTGTGGCCGGGCAGCGCGAGCGTCTCGACCATGAAGGGGCCGACCCGGTGCGCGACACCGGGCGCAAGGACGCGATCGACGCGAGGCGGGCCTGCGACCTCGAGGTCGTACTCGGCGGCGTGTTGCTCGATCAGGCGTGCCGGCTCGCCGGTGGTGACGATCTCCGCGGTCCGCGCGCCCATCGTGGCGACGGCATCGGGAAAGGCGGCGATGCCGCAGACGTGATCCCAGTCGGCGTGCGTCACGAGTACGTCGGTCACGCGGACGTCGAGTTCGCCGGCGCGGGCGCCGATCGCCGCGACCTCCGCACTGCTGATGCACGGATCGACGACGACCGCCTTCCCATCGGCGGCGAGCAGGAGCGAGGCCGTCTGCCAGAGAGCGCTCTCGAACCGCTCGACCAGCGCGACTACAGCGCGCCGCCGGCGGCGGGAGGCGCGGGTGCGGCGGGTTCGGCGGCTGCGACGTTGATGCGCGCCAGATACTCCTCGACCAGCAGCACGTTGGCGTCGGATGCGCGCTCGACGACGGCGAGCAGCGCGGACATGCTCGCCACCTCTTCGCGCTGCTCCTGGAGGAACCACCCGAGGAACTGTTCGCCGACGAGGTCTCCCTCGTCGCGGGCGAGCCGGGCGAGCGCGACGATCTGCTCGGTCACGGTCTTCTCCTGCTCGAGCGCGAGGCGCACAGGCCCGGCGACGTCGCTGAAGTCCGACCGCGGCGCGTCGATGCCCGGAATCACGACCTGCTCGTTCGCGTCGAGCAGGTACTGCACGATCATCATCGCGTGATTGCGCTCCTCGAGCGCCTGGCGGTAGAAGTGCGACGCGAACTGCGAGAGCGTCTCGCCGTCGTAGTAGACGGCGATCGCGACGTACTGCTGCGAAGCGGCGAACTCGCGGGCGACCTGCTGGTTGAGCGCGTCCACGAACCTGGCCATTGGCCGATCCTAGTCAGTTCGGCCTCTCCTTGACGACGATTCCTGAACGGAGTCTGAAATTTCGCTTGCGTTGCCGTGAAGCCCGCGCGCGGGGCCTCGCGTTCCGGTGCCGGGAGCGCTACGACTTGGAACGACCACCACCGAAGGAGGACTCGATGTCCAAGCGCGTTGCCCTCGTTCTCTCGCTGACCGTCGCACTCGCTCTCACCGCGCAGGTCGCGCTCGCCGACACGATGAAGCCGCAGCTCGTACGGACGATCGTCGACCCGAAGCTCGGCAAGGTCCTCACGACCGGCGGGAGGCAGGCGATTTACGTCTGGAACAAGGAGCCGAAGGGGACGATCAAGTGCACGGGCGCCTGCGCGAAGGCCTGGCCGCCGGTGATCGTGAAGACCGGCGTCGTCGTCCCGATGCACGTCAAGGGGATCATGGGCGAGTTCGGCACGGTGCGCCGCGCCGGCGGCGCGCGGCAGCTGACGTTCAACCGCCGCGCGCTCTACACCTATGCCCACGAGAGCGCGGGTCAGGTTCTCTGCAACAACGTCGAGGGGTGGTTCGCCGTGAAGGTGCACGCATGACGGAGCCGCGCGAGACGCCTGCCGGGTTGCGTCCCTACGGCCGGCGGACGTTCCTCGCGGCAACGGGGCTCGGGCTGTCGTCGCTGCTCTGGGCGAAGCCGGCCTGGCGAAGCGTCTCGGGCGCCCTACGGCCGCTGGAGGACGCGCTTCCCGCGGGCCTCGTTCCATCCGGCTGGCGGATCTACACGGTCGCTGCGACGATGCCGCGGTTCGACCAGAAGGCGTGGCGACTGCGGGTCGACGGTCTCGTCGAGCGGCCGACGACGTTCACCTACGACGAGCTGCGGCGGCTGCCGCGCGCAGAGCAGGTGTCGGACTTCCACTGCGTGACCGGCTGGTCGGTCAAGAACGTGCACTGGGTCGGCGTGCGCTTCCGGGACCTGCTGGCGCCGGCACGGCCGCGTCCGAATGCGAGCGCTCTCACGTTCGTGTCGGCCGAGCGGCCGTACGTCGACACGCTGACGCTCGAGCAGGCCGAGCTCGCCGACGCGATGCTCGCCTACGAGATGGACGGCAAGCCGCTCCGGCGCGAGCACGGCGCTCCCGTCCGCGTGGTGATCCCGGAGATGTACGGCTACAAGAACGTGAAGTGGGTCGAGCGGATCGTCGTCGGCGACCATGCCGAGGCGGGCTACTGGGAGCAGCGCGGCTACGACGTCGACGCGTGGGTCGGACGTTCGAATGGCTCCTGAGCGCGAGTACGTCCTCCGCTTCTCGCGCACCGAGCGCGCGGTGCACTGGATCCACGCCGCGGCGTTCTTCGTGCTGCTCGGCTCCGGCCTCGTCCTCTACATGCCGAGCCTGAGCCGCCTCGTGGCGCGCCGGCCGCTCGTCAAGGACGTCCACGTCTACACCGCGATCGCGTGG
>DASXTR010000158.1:0-6384 GCA_036505325.1 Gaiellaceae bacterium | reverse complement strand
CGGACCGCGGTGGACGCGCAAGCGCGCGCCCGTCTACCGCTTCCGCTCGGTCGACTTCGACGGGCCAGACGGCGCCATCCGCTACCGCTGCGCGTTCGACCGTCGCGCGCTGCATGCGTGCCGCGCGCGCTACACGCAGCGCCTCGCCCCGGGCCGTCACCGCCTACGCGTGCTCGCGGTCGACGGCGACGGCGCGCGCAGCGGGCTTGCGACGGTCAGCGTCGTCGTCGCGCGCTAACCGGTACTCCGCCGCGTTCGCCGATTCACTCGGCGAACGCGCACGAACGCGGCATGGAGCAGTATCCGCGCGAAATACTTCCGAGCGAAGCGAGGAGGGACATTTCGAGCGGAGAAACGTGGTGGGTGTTCCGCCGCGCGCAGAGCCGTCAGCCGAAGACGTACGCGTGCCCGTTCTGCGGTGAGCTCCTGCACGCGATGAGCGACCACGTCGTCGTCGCCCCAGAGGGCAACGTCGACCGGCGCCGGCACGCGCACACCGAGTGCGTCGAGCGCGAGCGCAAGGCCGGGCGGCTCCCGACGCGCGACGAGTGGAAACGGCGCTAGACATCGGCGCCGGCTCCCAGTACCGTCGCCCGCGGGGGCATGGGGAGTATCCGAAAGGGGAGAAGTCGATGAAGATCACCCGACTCGTTCCGCTCGCTGCCGCAGCGGTCGCACTGGCGGTGGCGCTCGTCGCCGGGGCAGGTGCGCGGCCGGCGCTGCCCGAAAGCGGGATGGCGAAGAAGCGATCGGCGACGCCGGACGTCGCCGGCTACGACAAGCAGCACGGGCCGCACTACGACTACGAGTGCACGGCCGCGAGCGGCGGCGCGAACACGCGGCTCGACTGCGACGACCCGTTCCCGAACAACGAGCCGGACATCGAGGTCAACCCTGCGAATCCGCTGAACATGATCGCGAGCTCGAACGACTACGGCTCGTGCTGCGACCAGTACTACACGACGCTCGACGGCGGCAAGACGTGGTCGACGGGGAACATGTCGATCGAGAAGCCGCTCAAGATCGGCAGCGACCCCGTGACGGTCTTCGACGTCCGCCACGGGACGGCGATCCACTCGTCGCTCAGCTACCAGGTACAGCACGCGGCGGGTGCCGAGACCTGCGACGGCGACCTCGTCGTCTCCGTCTCGACCGACGACGGCCTCAGCTGGCTGAAGCCGGTGCTCGTCGATGACGGGATCGGCTGCGACTTCAGCAAGACGCAGCTCTTCAACGACAAGGAATGGATCGTCACGGACAACAACGCGGCGTCGCGCTTCTACGGACGCACGTACCTGACGTGGAGCAAGTTCGAGTCGGTGAACGGCGACTACGCGTCGTCGGCGATCTGGGAGTCGCACAGCGACGACGGCGGCTTCTCGTGGTCGGCGCCCCAGGAGATCTCGGGCTCGAACGCGGCGCTCTGCACGTTCCAGGTCGCGGGTCCGGCCGGGGAGTGCGACCAGAACCAGTTCTCCGTCCCGACCGTCGGCCGGGACGGCACCGTGTACGTCGCCTTCGAGAACGAGCAGAACCAGGCGCTCTGGGAGCCGGGCGAGGCGGCCGACGACCAGTACTTGCTCGTCAAGTCGAAGGACGGCGGGCAGACGTGGTCGAAACCGACCTTCGTGGTCGGCCTCGAGGACGGCTCACGCGACTACCCGATCAACGTCAACGGACGTCAGACGCTGACCGGGTACCAGCTACGGGTCAACTCGGCGGGCAACATCGTCGCCAACCAGTCCGACGGCAAGCTCTACATCGTGTTCGCGGACAACCGGGCCGGCGTCCACGACTCCGACGCCCCCGCCACGAACATCAACGTCTACGTCGTCTCGTCGTCCAACGGCGGCGGGTCGTGGACGGCGCCTGTGCTCGTCGACGCGGGCGGCGGCGACCAGTGGTTCCCGTGGGTCGAGGTCAATCCCGTGAGCGGGAAGATCGGGATCCTCTACCACGACCGCGGCGCGGCGAACGGGCCGCTGTACACGACCGCGCTGGCGGAGGGAACGCCGGGTGCGCTGGCCAAGACGACGGTCAGCACGGCGCCGTCGAACCCGACCGACTCGATCTACTTCCGGGCGCGGGTTCCCGGCTGCATGGACTGCGCCACCTTCCACGGCGACTACATCAACGTGAGCTACGGCAGCGACGGCCGCGCGAACACCGTTTGGACGGACATGCGCGAGTTCCGCGTGGCCGACGACGGCTTCGCGCAGTACATCTACTTCGCACGCAAATAGGCCGTTGGGCGAGCCGTGCCTCAGCGCGAGAAGCTGAGGTACGGCTCTTGCCCGCGCGAAATGGCCCTCCTCGCTTCGCTCGGAGGTATTTCGCGCGGGTACTGCTCCGGAACGGGTTGGTGTGCGTTCGCCGAGTGAATCGGCGAACGCGACGTCCTTTCACGACGGCGGTCAGCGCGGCGAAAAGCTCAGGTACGGCTGACTCGGCTTCGCGACGCGCGTGACGTGGTCGGCCGCAAGACCCCAGTCTCGGGTCAGCGGCCCGACGACGCGCACCCATTCGTCCACCTGCGGGCGCGCGCGCGAGCGCACCACGATCGTCAGCGGCTGCGCGTCCGCGATGCAGCACGTGATGTAGAAGCGCGTGAGCGAGAAGCTGTCCGCGCCGGTGTGGGTGACGATGCCGACGAGGTCGACGCGCGTGCCGCGGTGGATGTGGCTGACGAGCGCGTAGAAGTCGTCGCGCTGTGCGACCTTGACGTCGAGCAGCGTCACGTCCCGCGGCGTCGCCGGCGGCTTCGGCTTCACCGCCGGGAAGAATCCCGTCGACTTGTGCGACGCGGCGTATGCGCCGAGCTCCGCATGCGGGACGAGCAGAGCGCCGACAAGCGGCACGCAGAGGAGGAGCAGCCCGATCCCCTCGCCCGCGCGGAGGCGCGCGCCGTGGCGCGGGCCCCGGAGCGCGAGCGCGAGAGCGCCGACGAGCGTCACCGCGCCGAACGGCACGAGCCACTGGGTCCGCGCGCCGAGGTAGCGCGACGACGCGCCCGTCGCCCACAGCACGACGAAGAGCGCCGCCCACGAGCCGATCACCGTCAGCCGCGCGAGGCGGGCGTCGATCCTCATCCGATCACCCGAGCCGCGAGCATTGAGCCGACGACCGCCACCGGCGCGGCGACCGCGATCACCCGCAGCGCGAAGAGGCGCCGGAAGGTGCCGCTGTACAGGACGGTGAGCTTCGCGTCGGCGAGCGGCCCGTAGACGAGGAACGCGAGCTGCGGCCCGAGTCCGAACGCGCCGAGCGACGCGGCCACGAACGCGTTCGCCTGTGAGCAGAGCGAGAGCGCGAACGCGACCGCGACGAGTGCCAGCTCCGCGACGACCGGCGTCCCGGCGACGCGGGCGAGAGCCGACTGCGGCACGACCGTCTGGAGCAGCGCGGCGAGCGCCGCTCCGAGCACGATGAACCGCCCCATCGACAGGAAGTCGCCGGTGAGGTGGCCGGCGAACGTGTCGGCGTGGTCGTGCGACGCGCCGCCGGAGCCCCGCAACGAGACGGTGCCGCCGACGAGGACGCCGATCGCAATCGCCGCCACGAGGGCGATCCCCGACCGGGCGCCTGCGATCTCGAGCCCTCGCCGCCCGCCGCCGTAGGCGACGAACGTCGATGCGAGCACCAGCGGGTTGACGACCGGCGCGGCGAGCATGAACGTGAGCGCCGCCTGCGGCCGCACGCCGCGCGCGAGCAGCCTGCGCGCGACCGGAACCGTTCCGCAGTCGCAGACCGGGAACGCGAACGAGCCGAGCGCGGCGCACGGCAGCTGCACCGCGAGCGGCAGGCGGGCGACGCGCGCGAACCCGCGCTCGGACACGAACACCGCGAGCGCCGCCGACACGAGCGCGCCGACGAGGATGAACGGCAGGGCCTCGACGACGATCGAGACCATGACGAGCATGAAGGTCTGGAGCGCAGGGCTCTCGTCGAGATGGAACGCGTGCAGGGCGACCGCGCCGAGCGCGAGCAGGCCGAACGCGATCCCGACGGCGTCCTCCGTCACCGTGCGGGTGCGAAGGCTCTGCGTCGCGGCGGCCATCAGGGCGCGGTGGTCGGCCGCACCGCGCCGACGTAGCCGAAGCCGTAGCGCGGGTCGTCGAGCGACGAGATCTTCACGACGTCGCCGGTGTGCGGCGCCTGGACGAACCGGCCGTCGCCGATGTAGATCCCCTCGTGCTGCGGGCCGTGCACCGGATCGTCGTCGAAGAACACGAGGTCTCCCGGCTGCAGCAACTCGCGCGGCAGCCGCAGGCCTTCGAGGTACTGCGCGCCGGTGTAGTGCGTCAGGTGGATGCCGAGCTGCCCGTACACGTACATCACGAGGCCCGAGCAGTCGAAGCCCGTCAGCGGGTCGACGCCGCCCCAGACGTACGGGACGCCGAGGAACTGCTCCGCGAGCGCGACCGCCTGCTGCCCGATCGACCCGACGCCGACCATCGGCGCGGGCCGGTAGCCGAGCGCTGCGGCCGGCACGCCCGCGAAGCCGAGGACGGACAGCGGGTCGAACCGCTTGCCGGCGCGCGGCGCGGCGCTCACCGGCAGGCCGATGAGCACCTCCACGCCGGCCGGCGCGCCGAACGCCGGCTGTTGCAGCACGAGCCGCAGCGCCACGCGCCCGACGTGGCCGCGAACGCGCGCCTGCTGGTCGACGACGAGGTAGCCGAGCTGCCCGAGCGCGACGAGTGTGTTCGCGCGCGGGTCGACGACCTGCCCGGCGGCGGCGAGGCTGCCGACCTGCACCTTCTTCCCGATCACGTCGATCTGGTCGACGCGCACCAGCCCCGAGAGGAGCTCGACGTCGTTCAGCGTCGCCCCGGTCGCGTCGACGGACGCGGCGCCGATGCGGACGAGCGATCCGTCGGCGGGGTACGCGAACGGCCCGCCGCTCGCCGTCGCGAGCACGTGGCCGTCTTTCGAGACGACCTCGGCGTACCCCGCGGCGGCGGCGCCGGGTGCGAGCGCGAGGGCGGCGACGGCGGCGAGGGCGACGGCGCGCACCCTCGGAAGCATAGGGCTAGGCCGGGCGGGCGGTAGTACCGCGGCGGCGCGCGGCGACGAAGCTCACGAACAGGCCGTACAGCAGCGCGGCGCCTAGCACCGGCACGAGCAGCCATTGCCAGCCGAGCCCGCTCTTGGTCGGCGCCCAGTCGAGCGAGCCGATGATCGCGAACCGCTTCGCGTCGACGGTCCCGGAGACGCGCCAGTCGAAGATGTGATGCGCCTTGTGCGGGTCGCGCTGGACGGCCGCCGGCTCGTTCGTTCCCATCCAGTGCGTTCGGTGGTCGTGCCAGGTGTACGTGCGGCCCGTCGCCGCCTCGTTCCACCGCGGCGCGGCCTTCGCGTCGGCGCGCGGGGGCACGGGCTCGTCGCGGTTGACGTACGCCGTGGGCGCGAGCTCGTTCTCGTAGACCTTCCCGCCGGCGAACCGGAGGTAGGGCTCGTTCGAGTAACCGTCGACGATCACGGTCTTGCCGGCAGGTGCGGTGAACTTGAAATGCCCGTCGCCGCTCGCCTCGGCCTGGATGCCGCCCGCGTTCACGATCCGCTCGACGCTGGAGACCCAGCCTTGCTTGCTGCCGCTCCCGTGCGCGAGGGCGGCCGGCGCTCCCACGAGCGCGACCAGGAGTGCGACGACCACGCTCTTCACGCCGCCGAGGGTAGCCGCCACAATGGGCCGGCATGCGTCGCGCGCTCGTGTGGATCGTCGCGGTGCCGATGATGGTCGGCGGCACCTGGGCTGCCCACGCGCTCGACTACCGCCTCGCGGTGCCGGATCCCGGGGCCCGCGCGACGCTTCTCGCGGCGACCGGGCACGGGTACGAGGAGTGGCTGCCCCTCGCCGCCGCCGTCGCGATCGCCGGCCTGCTGATCGCGCTGGTCCGCGCGGCCGAGCAGCTGCGTGCCGGCTACACGCGCCCATCGGCGTGGCCGTTCCTGCTGCTGCCGCCGCTCTCGTTCGCGACGCAGGAACACATCGAGCGGCTGCTGCACGACGGTTCGTTCCCATGGCACGCCGCGGCCGAGCCGACCTTCGCACGCGGTGTCACGCTCACAGTGCCGTTCGGCCTCGCCGCTTATCTCGCCGCGCGCGTGATCCTGCGGGTCGCGCGCGCGTTGGCGCTCGCGCTCGCACCAGCCCGTCCGATCCTCCTCGCGCTTCGCCCGGCCGCGCTCCCGCGTGCGGTCGCGCTGGATCGGCTCGCCGAGCGCGGACGCGCCCGCTCCGCAGCTGCTCGTCGCGTCGCAGAACGCCGCGGTCGGCGACTACCCCGCCGGCCTGCCGGCGGCGCGGAAGGGCAGCTCGGCGCGCCCGATGGGCGCGGCGCTCGCAGGCGCGGTGTTGATCGGCGCCGTCGCGCTGCTCCC
>DASXTR010000157.1:0-3306 GCA_036505325.1 Gaiellaceae bacterium | reverse complement strand
CTCAACTACAGCCCGATCGGCTCGGGCGGCGGCATCGCCGCGATCACGAACCGCACGGTCGACTTCGGCGCCTCCGACGCGCCGCTCACGCCCGACCAGTTCGCCGCGTGCAAGGACTGCCTCCAGATCCCGTGGGCGCTGTCGGCGACCTCGGTCGCGTACAACGTCCCCGGCGCGCCGACGCACCTCAAGCTCAGCGGCAAGGTGCTCGCGGACATCTTCCTCGGCAGGATCACCAACTGGAACGACGCCGCGATCAAAAGGCTGAACGCAGGCGCGAACATGCCCGACCTGAAGATCACGCCGGTCTATCGCTCGGACGGCTCGGGCACGACGTTCAACTTCACCGACTACCTCTCGAAGATCAGCCCGGAGTTCAAGTCGAAGGTCGGCACCGCCACGCAGGTCTCGTTCCCGACCGGCGTCGGTGCGCGCGGCTCGTCGGGCGTCACCGGGCTCGTCGGGCGCACCGAGGGCGGCGTCACCTACGTCGACGTCGCGTTCGCGCTGAAGAACCACATCAAGTTCGCGGCGATCCAGAATCGCGCAGGAAAGTTCCTCTACCCGAGCCTCCGCCGGATCGCCGCGGCGGCGGACGGCGTCACGGCCAAGTCGCTCGGCTCCGACAACGCGATCTCGATCGTCAACCCGGCGAAGTCGAACGAGCTCGCCTACCCGATCTGCACCTTCACCTACGTGATCGTGCCCGCGCAGTCGGCGAAGGCCGCCGAGCTCCGGAGGATGCTCTTCTGGGCGCTGACGCAGGGTCAGAAGAAGGAGTACACCGCGAAGCTCCTCTTCGTCCCGGTCCCGAAGGCCGTGCTCGTGCAGGCCGAGAAGACGATCAAGAAGATCCACGCGGCGCAGTAGGGAAGACGCAACGAACCTCGAGGCCCCGGCCGCGCGAGCCGCGGGCCTCGACGGTTCCCCCGGCGGCCGTGACGACGTGCTTCACGATCGCCAGCCCGAGCCCGGTGCCTCTCGAGGCCCGGGCTCGATCCGCGCGGTAGAAGCGCTCGAAGAGCCGCGGCAGGTCGGACTCGGCGACGCCGATCCCGTCGTCGGCGGCGCTGAGCACCGACTCGTCGCCCTCCCGCTGCGCGGAGAGCGTGAACCGCGCGCCGTGCCCCGCGTACCGGATCGCGTTCTCGGCCAGGTTCTCGGCCACTATGCGCAGCATCCGGGGGCGGAGCGGGACGTCGACGTCCGGGTCGCCCTCCGCGTGCACCTCGACGCCTGCGCGGGCGGCACTGTCTTCCAGCGAAGCGACCACCGTTTCCAGAAGAGGCAACGCGTTCGTGTGCCCGAGCGTCACGACCTCCTTGCCACTCTCGAGCTCGGACAGGAAGAGGATCTCGTCGATCAGGGCGCCCGCGTGCTCAACCTCGGCCCGGGCCTGCTCGATCAGGTTTGCCACGTCTGCGCCGGGCAGCTCGGCCGAGTCGAGAAGGACGAGGATGCGGGCGAGCGGGGTGCGGAGCTCGTGCGAGACGGCCGCCGTGAAGCCGGTCCGGAGCTCGTCGAACGTGACGTCGTAGCGGCCCTCGCGGGCGGTGACGGTCGGCTCGGCGGCCATGGGCCCCGATTCGACGTCCTCCTCCTCGTTGTTGCGACCGAAGAGCCGCTTCACCAGATCGTCACCATTCCGACACCCGAGGAACACCGACCCCGGCACTATGGTACGAACGTGGCGAAGGTCCTGATCGTCGAGGACGACACCGTGATCGCCGACGGGATGGCGCGGCATCTCGTCGCGGCCGGGTTCGATCCGGTCGTCGTCGGCCGTGGCGAGCTGGGGCTCGCCCGCCTCCGGTTCGAGAACCCGGACGTCTGCGTGCTCGACCTGATGCTGCCGGAGCTCGACGGCTGGAAGCTGATCGAGACGGCGCGTGCGGAGGGGATCGGGACGCCGATCGTCGTCGTGTCCGCGCGGGGCACGGAGCACGACCGCGTGCACGCGCTCGAGATCGGCGCCGACGACTACCTCGTGAAGCCGTTCTCGATGCGCGAGCTCGTCGCGCGCGTCGGCGCGGCCGCGCGGCGCGGGGTGCGGCCGGCCGAGGAGCGGCGCGGCGATCCGGTCGAGATCGAGGAGCTGCGCATCGACCCGCGCGAGGTGCAGGCGTTCGTCGACGGCAAGAGCGCCGGCCTGACTCCGACGGAGTTCAAGCTGCTCTACACGCTCGCGCTCGACCGCGGCCGCGTCGTGACGCGCGACGAGCTGCTCCAGAAGGTGTGGGGGCGCCGCGAGACCCACCGCGACCGCACCGTCGACGTCTTCGTGCGGCGTCTGCGGCAGAAGATCGACCGCGTCGCGCCGCGGCACTCGTTCATCCAGACGCGCTTCGGCGTCGGCTACAAGCTCGAGCCAGAGCCCAAATAGCCTTTAGTCAATCTTCGTTAAGCTGCACGCGTGGGGACGCGCCCGCGGCCGATTGCGTTCCGGGTGGCGGGTCTGTACGCGCTCGCCGCGGGCGTCTGGATCGTGCTCTCGGACGTCGCGCTCGGCGGCGGCCTCGACGTCGCGCAGACGGGCAAGGGCCTGGCGTTCGTCGCCGTGACGGCCGTGCTCCTCTACGCGCTCGTCAGCCGGATGACCGGCTCGCTCGCGCGCGCCGAGGCTGCCGAACGCCGCCACGTCGCCGAGCTCGAGGCGCTGCTCGACGAGATCCCGGCGCTGGTGTACGTCGTCGACCGCGAAGGGCGGATCGTCTCCACACGCGGGCATCTGCAGCTCCACGCGGACGGGCCGGAGGCGCGCGCGGCGGCCGCAAGCGCGCTGCGCGGCGAGGAGGCCCGCTACGAATGCGACTACGACGGCCGGCGGTACGACGTCTACGTGCGGCCGGTACCCGAAGGCGCGGTCGCGGTCGGCGTCGACGTCACCGGGCCACGGCGCGCCGCGGCCGAGCGCGCGGCGCTCGAGGACCGGCTGCGCGAGTCGGAGAAGCTCGAGGCGATCGGCCGCCTCGCGGGCGGGATCGCGCACGACTTCAACAACATGCTGCTCGCGATCCGCGGCTACGCGGAGCTTGCGGAGTCGAAGGCCGACGACGCCGCGGCGCGGCCGCTGCGCGAGATCCGCGCGACGGCGGACCGCGCGCACGCGCTCACGCGGCAGCTGCTCGCGTTCGGGCGCCGCCAGCACCTCTCGCCGGAGCGATTCGACCTGAACGACCTCCCGCCGGGGGCCGTCTCGATCCTCGAGCGGCTCGTGGGCGAGCCGTACGCGATCGAGGTCGAGCGCGGCGAGCACGCTCCGGTGGCCGCGGACCGTGCACAGTTCGAGCAGGCACTCGTCAACCT
>DASXTR010000156.1:0-2926 GCA_036505325.1 Gaiellaceae bacterium | reverse complement strand
CGCGGAACGGGTACGGTGCGGGCGTCCGGTAGACCTCGGGCGCGAAGGGGCCGAAGCCCTTCTTGTAGGGCACGACCTTCGACGTCATCGTCATCGCGAGCAGCGTGCGGCCGTGGAACGCGTTGTCGAAGACGACCACCGCGGAACGGCCCGTCGCGGCGCGCGCGATCTTGACGGCGTTCTCGACCGCCTCGGCGCCCGAGTTGAGGAGGATCGACTTCTGGTCGGTTCCTCTGCAGGGAGAGAGCTCGGCAAGCCGCCGGCAGACCTGGACGTACGGCTCGTACATCCCGACCATGAAGCACTGGTGGAGGTATGCGTCGACCTGCTCGTGGACCGCCTGCACGACCGCGGGCGGGTTGTGGCCGAGGTTCTGGCAGCCGAGCCCGCCGGCGAAGTCGATGTACTCGCGTCCGTCGACGTCCCAGATGCGGGCGCCCTCGGCGCGCGCAACGACGAGCGGCGGGGTCGCGATCCCGCGCGCGACGTACCGCTCGCGCGCCTCCTGGACGCGCTCCGTGGCGCTGCGCTCTTGCAAAGACACTGCAGAAGCGACTGTATACGGGTTATTCAGACGGGCAAAACCCAACGGTTCTCAGAGAGAACTTATGCTGGGGTGATCTCGTAGGACCTCTCGCAATGACCTTCCAGTGGCCGCTCGCGCTGCTCGCACTGGCCGCGATCCCCGTGCTCGCGTGGATCTACGTTCGCCGCGACCGGAGCCGCCCGGGCCGTGCGGCGCCGTTCGCAAGCCCCGCGCTGCTGCCGAACCTCGTTCCCCGACCGCCCGGCCGGCGGCGGCACGTGCCGCTCGCCGTGCTGCTCGCCGGGCTGACCCTGCTCCTCGTCGGGGTCGCGCGGCCGCACGCAACTGTTCGCGTGCCGCGCGAGGACGCAACCGTCATCCTCGCGGTCGACACGTCGCGGTCGATGGGCGCGAAGGACGTGCGGCCGACGCGGCTCGCGGCGGCGCGCTCGGCGGCGAAGGCGTTCCTCGCCGAGGTCCCTGGGAAGTACCAGGTCGGCGTCGTCGCATTCGCGTCGCGGGCGACGACGGCGCTGCCGCCGACGACCGACCGCGAGCTCGCGCGCACGGCGCTCGACGGCCTTCGCCTCGGGGAGGGGACCGTGATCGGCGATGCGGTCGCGCTGTCGACACGACTCGCGCGGAAGCGGCCGACCGCCGTGCTGCTCATCTCCGACGGCGCGAACGAGGGCGGGCGCGTCTCGCCCGCAACTGCGGCGCGCCGTGCGCGGGCGCGCCGCATTCCGGTGTACACCGTGCTCGTGGGCACCCCGACCGGACGCGTCGAGCGGAGGCTCCCCGGCGGCTTCCGGGAGATCGTCCAGGTGCCGTCGAGGCCCGGGACGCTGCGGCAGGTGGCGCGCACGTCGGGCGGCCGGTTCTTCACCGCCACGAGCGACCGCCGCCTGCGCGAGGTGTACGAGAAGCTTGGCTCGCGGCTCGGCGATCGCACGACGTCACGCGAGGTGACGGACCTCTTCGCCGGCGGCTCGGCCGCGCTGCTCCTCGTCGGCGCCGCGCTCTCGACGCTCTGGTTCAGGAGGGTCGTATGAGCTTCGGGCACCCGCTGCTGCTGCTGACGCTGGCCGTGCCGCTGCTCGCGGCCGCGGCGTTCGTGATCGCACAGCGGCGGCCCGCGCGGCACCCGGTGAGCTTCACGAACCTCGACGTGCTCGCGGCGGTCGCGGGCGGCCGGTCGTGGCGGCGGTGGGCAGCGCCCGTCCTCTTCCTCCTCGCGCTCGCGGCGCTGTGCGTCGGAATCGCCCGCCCGCACGCGACGACGCGCGTCACGGACGAGCGCGCGACCGTGATCCTCGTCATCGACGCGTCTCGGTCGATGCAGTCGACGGACGTGCGCCCCTCGCGTCTCGTCGCCGCCGAGCGGGCGGCCAACATCTTCCTCGACAGGGTTCCGAAGCGCCTCCGCGTCGCGCTGATCGTGTTCTCCGGCGACGTTCAGGTCGCGACGCCCCCGACGACCGAGCACGAGCTCGTGCGCGAGTCGATCTCGTCGATCGGCAACTTCAGCGGGTTCGGCGGGACGGCGATCGGCGACGCGATCGTGCGCGCGGTCGAGGTCGGCCGGAACGCGGTGCGCGACACGCGTGCCCTTTCGTCCGCGGCGCCTGCCCCGCGCACCCGCGGGCTCGTCACCGTCGTCTTCCTCTCCGACGGCCGCCAGAACCGCGGGATCGTCCAGCCGTTCGACGGCGCGCGGCGTGCGAAGGCAGCGGGGATTCCCGTCAACACGGTCGCGCTCGGGACGAACCGGAGGGACAGCGGCCCGGGCGTGCTCCAGTTCGGCGGCGGAGGCGGCGGCTTCCGGTTCAACCGGGCGCCCGACCCTGCAACGCTGAGGCGCATCGCCCGCATCACCGGCGGGCGGTTCTTCGAGGCGAAGACGGCCGGCTCCGTCGAGTCGGTATACGCCGAGCTCGGCTCGCAGCTCGGGCGGAAGACCGGGAAGACGGAGGTGACGTTCGCGTTCCTGATCGGCGCGGCCGTGCTCCTCGTCAGCGCGGGCGCCGCGTCGGCCGCCTGGTCGCCGCGGATTCCCTAAAGGTGCGCCGCGACGAACCGCAGGTCGTCGACTAGCTCCGCGAACATCTCCTCACGGTTCTCCCCGCGGAGGACGGCGCTCGGGTGAATGGTCGCCGTCACGAGCTCGGCGACGTCCGAGGGGATCGCCTCGCCGCGGTGCCGGGTGAGGCGGAAGTCCTTGCCGAGGACGCTCTGGGCGGCCGTCGCCCCCATCAGGACGAGCGCACGCGGCTTGACGATCGCGATCTCGGCGTCGAGCCACGGGCGGCAGGCCGTCACCTCGGTCCACGTCGGCTTGTCGTGGATGCGCCGCTTCCCGCGCGCCTTCCACTTGAAGTGCTTGACGGCGTTCGTGACGTA
>DASXTR010000155.1:0-32127 GCA_036505325.1 Gaiellaceae bacterium | reverse complement strand
TGCCGAAGCTCGTCGAGCTCGCAGACATCCGCGGCGACCTGCACACGCACACGACCTGGTCCGACGGCAAGGACACGCTCGAGGCCATGGTGGCGCGCGCCGTCGAGAAGGGGTACGAGTACTACGCGGTCTGCGATCACTCGCAACGGCTGCGCAGAGACCTGCTCGCCCGCCAGGCGGAGGCGATCGACGCGCTGCAGGAGCAGGTTCCGCTCAGGATCGTCAAGGGGATCGAGGTCAACATCCGCGCCGACGGGCAGCTCGACGTCGCCGATGACGAGCTGGCGGCGCGCGAATGGGTCGTCGCATCCGTCCACTCGAGCTTCGACAAGGACGCGACCGGCCGTGTGCTGGCGGCGATGGACAACCCGTTCGTCACCTGCATCGGCCACGTGACGAACCGCAAGATCGGCAAGCGCGAGCCCGCGCCCGTCGACGTCGAGCGCGTGATCGAGAAGGCGCTCGAGACGGGGACGTTCCTCGAGATCAACTCCCAGCCCGACCGACTCGACCTGACGGACGTGCACGCGCGCGCCGCGCGCGAGGCAGGGCTCAAGCTCGTGATCGACTCCGACGGACACGAGGTCGGCGCGCTCGACTTCCCCGAGTTCGGCGTGGGCCAGGCCCGGCGTGCGTGGCTGTCCAAAGAGGACGTGCTGAACACGCGCGCCTGGAATCAGATTCTCAAGCTGCGGAAGAAGCGTCCGTGAAAAATCCCTGCACAGGAGGGCTGGAGGGGTAATTAGCCAGCCCCCGCTCCATCACGTTCATGACCTTCCGAGAGAACCTTCATGAAGCGTCCGAATGGGCCGCGTCCTATCTGGATCGTGTCGGCGACCTGCCTGTTGCCGCCAGTGTCCGGCCGGGCCAGGTCCGTTCCGGGCTTCCGGACGCCCCTCCCGAGCACGCGGAAGCCTTCACGGACGTCCTGCGCGATCTCGATGAGATCCTCCTCCCGGCGATCACCCACTGGAATCACCCCCGGTTCTTCGCGTGGTTCTCGATCACGGGCTCCGAGCCGGGGATCCTCGCCGAGCTCCTGATCGCAGCGCTGAACGTCAACGGCATGACGTGGCTCGCGTCGCCGGCGGCGACCGAGCTCGAGACGACGGTGTTGGACTGGCTCGCGCAGCTCCTCGGGCTGCCGCGCGAATGGCACGGACACATCGAGGACACGGCGTCCACGTCGACACTCGCCGCGCTTGCGGCCGCGCGCCACGAACGCCCCGGCGGGGTGGTCTATGCGTCGGAAGAGGCGAACTTCTCCGTCGAGAAGGCCGCGCGCCTGCTCGGCCTCGAGTACCGCAAGGTCGAGACCGACGAGCAGTTCCGCATGCGTGCCGACTTCCCGCTCGACGATGCGACCGCGGTCGTTGCGACGGTCGGCACGACGGCGACCACATCGGTCGACCCGGTGTCCGAGCTGGCAACGCGGTGCGCCGAGGCGGGCGTGTGGCTCCACGTCGACGCGGCCTACGCCGGCAGCGCGGCCGTTTGCCCCGAGCTTCGATGGTGTCTCGACGGGTGCGACCGCGCCGATTCGGTGGTCGTCAACCCGCACAAGTGGCTCTTCACGCCGATGGACTGCTCCACGCTCTGGACACGCAGACCGGACGCGCTGCATGCGGTGTTCGCGCTCGTACCGGACTACCTCGCGGCGACGGCCGATGCGATCGACCTGAAGGACTACGGCCCGGCGCTCGGACGCCGTTTCCGCGCGCTCAAGCTCTGGACGGTGCTGCGCATGTACGGCGCCGAAGGACTGCGCGCGCTGATTCGAGAGCACGTGCGCCTGGCGCAGCTCTTCGCCTCCTGGGTCGAGGCGGAACCGGGCTGGGAGGTCGCGGCGGCTCATCCGTTCTCGACCGTCTGCTTCGGGCACACGGACATGGACAATCACGAGCTCGCGCGCCGAGCGACCGCGACCGGCGAGGTGTTCCTGGCGGCGACCAATCTGCGCGGGCGCTCCACGATCCGACTCGCGATCGGAAACGCACGCACGACCGAGGATGATGTCCGTCGCACGTGGGAGGTGCTGCGCGCGTGCGCTTCCGCGCCGTGATCTTCGACCTCTGGGAGACACTCGTCGATTGGCCGGTCGACGACGCGCGACAGCTCACGCAACGGATCGCGGCCCACACCGGGCTCGACGACGACGCGTTCATGCGGGCGTGGGAGGAGAACTATCGCCTGCGCGAGACGGGGCCGCTCGCCGCCGCGTACCGAGCGCTCGGGCTCCCGGAAGAGCACATCGAGGTGCACGTGGCCGCGCGCCACGAGCTCGCCCGGCGCGCGCTGCGACCGCGCGATGGCGTGGTCGCGACCCTCGACGAGCTGCGCCGACGCGGGCTCAAGCTCGGTCTGATCAGCGTGTGCTCCGAAGAGGTGCCTGCGGTGTGGCCGCAGACGCCGCTGGCCGCGCGATTCGACGCGACGACGTTCTCATCCGAGTGCGGCGTGATGAAGCCCGAGCCCGAGATCTACCTCCGGACTGCGGACGCGCTCGGCATCGACCCGGTGGACACCCTGTACGTCGGCGACGGCGCGAACGACGAATTGCGCGGCGCGCGCGAGGTCGGCATGACCCCGGTGTTGATCGCCGAGACTGACCGCGAGCCGTGGTGGCCGGAGGTGCGCGACTGGTCGGGGCCGCGGATCGCGGCGATCCCGGAGGTACTGGAGCTCGTCGAATGAGGCTGACGATCCTGCACACGAACGACATCCACGGCCGTCAGGAGCGCCTGGCCCAAATCGCGACGCTCGTCGCGCAGGAGAAGGCCGCCGCCGGCCACCCGGTGCTCTATCTCGACGCGGGCGATGTCGAGGAGACGACGAACCGCCTCTCGAACCTGACGAAGGGGACGGCCATGCACCGCCTGCTCAGCCGCGCTGGCTGTGACGCAGCGACCGTGGGCAACGCGTGCTGGCTCCGCTACGGCACGCAGGTCCTCGCCGACCACGCGCGCGCGGCGAGCTACCCACTGCTGCTCGCCAACTTCGACCCGGTCGAGGGTCCGGTTCCGAGCGTGCTCATCGGCGACGTCGGCGTGTTCGGGCTGACCGCGTCGTTCGCCGGCGCCTTCGAGGGGATCGACTTCGGATTCGTGCCGCTCCCGGAGGTGGAAGTCGCGCTTCGATGTGCACGCGACCTGCGTGCACACGGTGCGAAGCTCGTCATCCTCCTCTCGCACCTCGGGCTGGACGACCCGCGTGCCTCGATCGACGACCGCCGGCTCGCACCGCAGCTGGCGGGCGAGGTCGACCTGATCGTGGGAGCGCACTCGCATCACCTTCTGCCGAGCGGCGAGGTGATCGGAGGCATTCCGGTTGCGCAGGCGGGAGAGTACGGCGATCACATCGGCCGGATCGAGATCGACGGGGGCCGGATCACGATGTCCGTCGAACGCGTGCCGGACGACACGACGCCGCACCCGGAGGTGATCGCAGAGTCCGAGCGCATCGAGCCTGAGGTGCGGTCGTTCCTCGACGAGCGCATTGCCGAGCTCGAGCGTCGTCTCGACGGCGACTGGGTCGCGTCGATGCTGCGCGAGCGCATGAAGGCGGATGTCGGCATCGTGCAGGAGGGGCAGGCGTTGCTGCGGACGCTCCCGCCCGGGCCGCTCACGCGGGGCGCGCTCTGGGAGGCGTGCGAGTCGGCCGCGAATCCCGGTGTGACGCGCATGACGGGCGACCGGCTCGCCGCCGTGCTGGCCCGCGGCCGCGACCCCGCATTCATGACCGAGACGCCACGTCCGTTACGCGGCCGTGCCCGCGGCCGTCTCTGCGTCAGCGGCGTCGGCACCGTCGACCCCGATCGCGAGTACGTCGTCGCCGGAACGGACTGGGAGCTCGACTCGTACGGCGGCCTCGCGGAGCGCGACTGGGGGCTCGAGGTTCGCTACGACTTCCCCACGATCATGCGCGAGGCGATCGAGGAGCACCTTCGATCCTGACGATCCGCGATTCCGGGCCGCACGAGGCGGAGACGCTGTTCGAGCTCCAGAAGGCGGCGTCGCTCGCCGGAGTGCCGCACGTCTTCCCGCCCGAGCGCTACCCGTATCCCGACGAGGCGATCCGAACGCGCTGGCGCGAGATGGGCGGGCGCATCTTCCTCGCGGCGCGCGACGGCGTCCCGGTCGGCGTCGCCGCGGTCGAGGCCGAGTGGCTGAACGGCCTGTACGTCGTCCCCGACGAGTGGGGCTCCGGTGTCGCCGACCGTCTGCACGACGCTGCCGTCGAGGTGATTGCCGCCGCGCACGCCGAGGCGAGGCTCTGGTGCCTGGAGGAGAACCATCGCGCGCGCCGTTTCTACGAGCGCCACGGCTGGGTCGAGAACGGCGAGCAGCGCGTCGTCGAGTACCCGCCGCACCCGGTCGACGTCGGTTACTCGCTCCCGCTGCCGCGGAGCGCCTGAAGCGCCGCGTCGTGCAGCGCGACGCGATAGCGCCAGAAGGCTCGGCCGGTGGCGAGCAGCCGCTCGCGTAGCGGGCCGCCGACCTCGTCGAGCGTGCCCCAGCGGGCGCCTGCGATCTCCTCCGCGTCGGCCGGTGCGAGCTCGGAGTCGTCGGTCCGCGCGAGGAAGACGTGTGTCCGCCAGGGCAGGTCGTGCGGTTCGTAGAGAAACGTGGCCGTCGCCGCGACCAGATAGCGCTGGAGCCGGACTCGCAGGCCCGTCTCCTCGAGCGCCTCGCGCTCTGCGCCGGCCTCGAAGTCCTCGCCGACCTTGATCCCACCCCCGGGCGGCCGCCAGACTCCGGTCTCGAACTGCGGCTTGCGGATCAGCGCGATCCGGTCTGCCGGGTCGAGGATGAAGAGCGTCACGTCGTGCATGCGCTTCGGGTTGTAGGTCGCGAGCGCGTACTCGGGCTGCGTGATCTCGCCCTCCCACTCGAGGAGAACCGGATCGCCGAACTTCTCGCGTAGCGGAGCCAGAACCACGTCGGTGACGTGCATATGCGGAACGATGGCACTCTGTAGCGACCATGTGCCAGGTCAACCGGTAAGCGGGAGCCGTAGGCTGCCACGAGTCCGACGGTTGAGGCGGGAGGCCCCCGCGCTCGAGCTGCTGGCGGCCACGCTGCCGGAGCTCCGGCGCGGCCTCTCCGAAGGTGCGGCCCGTACCGTCGCGTACCAGCTTTTCGAGAAGCTCGGCTTCGGTGCGGTCGCCGTCACGGACCGCCAGCAGGTGCTCGCCTTCGTCGGCGCCGGCGCCGACCACCATCACGCCGGCGACGCCGTCATCCGTCCCGTCTTCGAGGCGCTCGCGCAGAACCGGCCCCTGCTCGCGCCGCTCGCGCTCCGCGTCGAATGCCGTCATCCGGCATGCCCGCTCGGCGCGGCGGCGGTGGTCCCGCTGCGCCTCTCGGACGGCCCGGCTGGCACGCTCGTCGCCTATGCGACGGACGGCTCCCCGCTCGACGAGACCGCGATCGAGATCCTCGAGCAGCTCGGAGACCAGCTTTCCGCCCAGCTGCAGTTATCCGAGTTGGCAACAGCCACGACGACGGCGATGCAGGCGCAGATGGAGCCGCACTTCGTCTTCAACGCGCTCAACACGATCGCGTCGCTCATTCGCACCGATCCCGACCGAGCGCGCGGGCTCGTGCGCGCGTTCGCCGACTACACGCGCTGGAAGCTCTCCCGCCCGGGCGACTTCGTGACGCTCGACGAGGAGCTGGCACACGTCCAAAGCTACCTCGAGCTCGAGCAGGCGCGCTTCGGGTCGCAACTCGAGGTCGCGATCGACGCGTCGCCGGAGGCGCGGCTGGTCAGATTGCCCCCGTTCCTCGTGCAGCCGCTCGTCGAGAACGCGATCAAGCACGGAAAGACCGAGCGTCCGCTCCACCTGATCGTCCGCGCGCGCGTGCGCCGGGGCCGTCTGCGCGTGACGGTGCGCGACGACGGCCGCGGGATCGCGCGCGAGGCGCTCGAGCGCGTGCTGGAGCCGGGCGTCTCCGAAGGCGACGGCACCGGACTCGGGCTCGCGAGCGTCCACCTCCGCTTGACAGCCTTCTACGGTGAGGGAGTGAAGCTGCGCTCGTTCCCGTTCGGCACCGTTGTGCGCCTCGAGGTGCCGGCCGCGTGAGTGCGGTCATTCGCGCCCTGATCGTCGACGACGAGGCGCCGGCGCGCTCGGAGCTGCGCTACCTGCTCGGCAAGCATTCCGAGGTGAACGTCGTGGGGGAGGCGGCGAGTGCGGGTGAAGCGCTCGCGCTCGCAAAGGCCGTCCACTACGACGTCGTCTTCCTCGACGTTCAGATGCCGGGGCTGACCGGCCTGGAGGCCGCGCCCCTCGTACGCGAGCAGCCGCGCCCGCCCGCCGTCGTGTTCGTCACCGCGCACCCGGAGTACGCGGTCGACGCGTTCGCCGTCGAGGCGTTCGACTACCTGTTGAAGCCGGTCGACCCGGAACGCCTCGCCCGTGTCGTCGAGCGGCTGCGCGAGCGGCCTGCGGAAGGCGAGCCGGTCCACAAGATCCCCGTCGTCGCGGGTGGACGAACCGAGCTCATCGACCACGAAGCGATCCACTATGTCCAGGCCGACGGCGACTACAGCCGCGTGCACACCTACGACCGCTCTTACCTCTGCACGACGTCACTGGGGGAGCTCGAGGAGACGCTGCCGGGCAACCGCTTCGCGCGCATCCACCGCTCGTACCTCGTGAACCTCGCCAAGGTCGCCGCGGTGAAGCGGGTGGGCTCCGACCGGATCCGGCTCGCGCTGGACGACGCCGGGAAGACCGAGCTGGACGTGGCCCGCCGCCAGTCGCGCCAGTTGCGCGACCGCCTGCGCTTGTGACGCCGGCGCGCCCTTCTGGTTCACGCGCCCGCGTCCCCGCCCGGGTGGGGTTCCACCCTCCACCCACCGTCATCGTCGCCCGCGAGACGGGGTTCGCGCAAGGTGTCCTTTGCGACAAGTTCGTGCCAATCGCTCCACAGGCGCCGTCGAGAGCGCTCGGAAAGGCGCGGACGAACCTGCCGAGCTTCCGCGCTACAGTGCGAACGTGAGAGCGGTCGCTGCCCTCGCGGCTCTTGCGGCCGTCCTCGCGACACCGGTTGCGCTGACGGCCCGTGCGCCGGCGGGCCTCTCGCTCTCTCCGCACGCGACGCGCGGAACGGCGACGGTGGGCCGCTCGGCGCTACCGACCGACCAGATCAACGTCTCGAACGCCGCCCACCCGCAGGCCGAGGTCGCGGTTGCCGTCGACCCGCGCGATCCGAACGTGCTCCTCGGCGGGTCCGGATCGTTCGAGCGCTCGGACCGCGTCTACTCGTCGACCGACGGCGGCGCGACCTGGTCGTCGCTGCCGCTGCCGGTGGGGCGCGGGTTGTGCGCCTTCGGCGATCCCGCCGTTACGATCGACGCGGCGGGCCGGCAGTACTACGCGTACCTCGCCGGCGGGTGCCTCGACTTCGACGTGAAGCGAGTGTCGCTCATGCTCGCGACGCGCCCCGATGCGCAGTCGGCCTGGGTCGCGCGGAAGCCCGCGATCGCCGGCACGTCGAGCTTCAACGACAAGGAGGCGATCGCAGTCGACACCGCGCCTGCGAGTCCCCACGCCGGCCGTCTCTACCTCGCGTGGAGCCGGCTCTCCCGGCCGAGCGGCGTCTTCGAGATCGTCGTGTCGCGCAGCGACGACGCCGGCGCGACGTGGTCGCGCGCAGTGCGGGCGGGAGGAACCGGCGGCCCGAGCCAGACGTACGCGAGCGTGGCCACCGGCGCGGACGGCGCCGTCTACGTCGCGTGGCTCACGCTCGACCAGCACGTCGTCTTCGCCCGGTCGGCGGACGGCGGCGACCACTTCGCGCGGGCGGCATTGGTGGCGCTCGCCGCGCAGTTGCCCGCGGGGCTGTGTCACTTCGGCGGCACCGGAATCCCGGCGCAGCCGAAGCGGTGCATCGCCTCGGCGCCGCTCCTTACCGTCGACCGGATCCGCGGTCGCATCTACGTCACGTGGGGTGGCGCCGGCTCGAGCGGACGAGAGCAGAACGTCTACGTGTCCGCCTACGACGCCGCGACGGTCGCGCCGGTCGTCAGCGAGGTGCAGGTGAACCCGCCCGACGGCGCGACGAGCTCGGACCAGTTCCTCCCGGCGTCGGCCGTGGACGAGTCGACCGGCCGGCTCTGGGCGTGCTGGTACGACACGACCGGCGACCGCACGCGCAAGCGCACGCGGTACACGTGCTCGGCCTCGTCTGACGGCGGTGCGACCTGGGCGGCTCCGGTCGCGGCTGCGACGACGTTCTCGAACCTGACGGTCAAGGCCGCGACGAGCTTCGAGTACGGCGACTACGCGGGCGTCGCGGTCGCGAACGGCATCGCCCACCCGATGTGGACCGATTCGCGCGATCTCGCGACGAGCGCCGAGGAGATCTACACGACGGCGCTACAGCTGCCGTAGGAGCTCGACGAACGCTGCGGTCGAGCCGACGACGAAGTCGGCGCGCTCGCCGAGCTCCGCCGGCCCCTCGGGCGAGACGATCGCGATCCGGACCGCGGCCTCGAGGCCGTCGAGCGCCGCGAACCCGTCCAGGTCCGTCGTGTCGTCGCCGGCGTAGAGCGCCCGCCGCAGGCCGTGCCGCTCGAGCAGCCGGCGGACGGCGGTTCCCTTCGAGGCCTGCACGGGCGGGAGCACCTCGAGCACCATCCGCCCCCACCGCGTCCGGAAGCCTTCGTCGAGTGCGGCCGCGGCGACGTCCTCGAGCGCCTCGCGCGCCTCGTCGGGATCCGGCGCGGTGCGGTAGTGGAACGCGGCCGTCAGCGGCTTGTCCTCGGTCTCCCACGCAGCGGCGGCCGCGAACTCGCGGATCCGCGGCGCCCACTCCTCCGCCTCCGGCTCCAGCTCGAGCCCGTGCTCGCCGACGTACGTCAGCTCGGGCACGCCGACGATCGCACGCGCAGAGTCGCTCGCCCGCCCGGTGACGCACGCGACGAGCGCGTAGCGCTGCGCGAGCCCGCGCAACACCTCGCGCGTGTCGTCCGGCACGCGGGCGTCGTCCGGGTGCGGGACGATCGGGGCGAGCACGCCGTCGATGTCGAGAAAGATCGCAGCGCGCTCCGGCTCCGACGCGAGGAGTGCGAGTGCGTCCACCTCCGTACAGTAGACGGATGCGCCTCGTGCTGATCGGGCTCGCCGCAGGCTTCCTGGGCGCGCTCTTCGGGGTCGGGGGCGGCATCGTCATCGTCCCCGCCCTCGTCGTGCTCTGCGGCTTCGCGACCCGGCAGGCCGCCGCCACCTCGCTGACCGCGATCCTCGTCACGGCGGCCGCCGGGACGGTCACGTATGCCGTACACGGCGACGTGAAGCCCGGCGCGGCCGCGATCGTCGGCATCCCCGCGATGTTCGGCGTCATGGTCGGGACGGCCGCGCAGCAGCGGATCCCCGTCCGCCAGCTGACCTACGCGTTCGCCGTGCTCCTCGTCGCCGTCGGGATCCGCCTGCTCCTATGACGATCGCGCTGGTGATCCTCATCGGTTTCGTCGGCGGCATTTTCGCGGGCCTGTTCGGCGTCGGCGGCGGGATCATCTTCGTGCCGACGCTTGCGCTCGGGCTCGGGCTCACGCAGCTGCACGCGGAGGCGACGTCGCTGCTCGCGATCCTGCCGACGGCCGCCGTCGGATCGTGGCGGCAGATCCGATACGGGAACGTGCGGCTTCGGACCGCCGCGGTGGTCGGGATCGGGAGCGTGCTCGGCGTGGAGCTCGGAGTCGCCGTGGCCGTCGCGCTGCCCGAGCACCTACTTCGGCGACTGTTCGCGGTATTTCTCATCGTGACCGCGGCCCACCTCGTCTGGCGGACGCGCCGCGCATGAGCGACACTTAGCCGGATGACCGGCCCCGAGGAGATCTGGGTTCCTCTCGTCGACGAGCCGATCGGCTCGATCGTCTCGCAGCTCCAGGAGGAGAGCCCGGAGATCGACCGGCTCGTCAACTCGCCGCACAAGATCCTCGCGTTCCGGACGTTTGCGTACCTGCGCGTCGGCATCCTCCTCGGCCAGCTGCTCGTCGAGAACGAGATCGACGACTACGACGGCAGCGAGACGTGGATCGAGACGCTGCTGCGCGAGCCGAAGCACCACGACGCGGTGGCGGCCGAGGTGCGCGCCGTCGCGGAGGAGATCGCGAACGACCCGAAGTACGCGGACGAGGAGCCGATCGGCCCGGACGACGACGCCCGCGAGCGGTTCCGCGCCTTCGCACGCCAGCAGCTCGGCGAGTGACCGCCCGGCGCGGCTGAAGGCAGGTATCGGACCCCCCCGCCATAATGGAGCGGGGTGTCGCGTCGCCTCCTGCCGTTGCTCCTGATCCTGGGCGTGGCCGCCGCCGTCGGCGGGGCCGCGGCGACCGGCCCTGCGCAGATGCCGGGCGCCTCGGCCCAGGCGTGGGCGATCCGCGTCACCGGCGGCGGCGGGACGGCGTCCGTGACCGCGCCGCCGAGCAACGGCCCCGCCTTCAGCGGCGGCTTCGCCTATCCGTCAGACGGGTCGGTGATCACGACCGGCGCGACCAGCGCCTCGGCCTCGACCACGATCGGGAACACCAACGCGGTCGGGCGGGCCTCGGCCGACGTGGCGTCGGTCTCGATCTTCGGCGGCGAGATCACCGCGGACGCCGTCGCCGCGCGCGCCACGGCCGGCGCGCAGCCGGGTGGCGCGGCGGGCGATTTCAACGGCACGGCCGTCGTGAACCTCCAGGCCCTCGGCCAGTCGGCCTCGAGCGGCCGCATCAATCTCGGCGACTGGGGCTATGCGATCGTCAACGCCCAGGGAACCGACACGTCGGCCCCGGCGGGGGCACACGGCCACAAGGGCTACGTCACGGCGCTGATCGTGCACCTGAACATCGACCACGGCGGCCTCCCTGCGGGGAGCGAGATCCAGATCGGCTACGCCGAGGCCGCCGCGCAGACGCCCCCGCCGCCTGCGACCGCGAAGCCGAAGGCCGAGCCGCTCCCGTCGGCGCCGTCGAACCCGGCTGCAGGCGACAGCCCGTCGTCGCGTCCGAAGCCCGACAAGCAGAAGGGGCCGCAGTTCAGGGTGCCGCCGGAGGTGCATCCGCCGCTGACGGCCGGCCGCTACGTCTTCCCCGTCTACGGCCCGTCGTCGTACGTCGACACGTACGGCGCCCCTCGGGCCGACGTGGCGTACCACCACGGCGACGACATCTTCGGCCAGCTCGGACAGCCGCTGCTCGCCGTCGCCGACGGGACGGTCTTCTCCGTCGGCTGGAACGACATCGGAGGGAACCGGCTGTGGCTCCGCGACGGCCAGGGGAACGAGTTCTACTACGCGCATCTCTCCGCCTTCTCGACGTTCGCTGCGAACGGCGCGCACCTGCGAGCGGGCCAGGTGATCGGCTTCATGGGCAACACCGGCGACGCCGAGGGGACGCCGGTACACCTCCACTTCGAGGTTCACCCCGTGTCCCTCCTCTACCTCGGCTACGACGGCGCGGTGAACCCGACGCCGTACCTCGATGCCTGGAAGCGCCTCCGCGACCTGCCGTTCCCGATCGCCGGCGCCTGGGTGTCCGGCGTCCCGGGCAGCATCCCCGCGCCGCAGCCGGGCGCGTTCTTGCTCTCGATGGCGGACATCTCGTCCGCCGACGGCCTCGATCCGAAGTCGCTCGAGCGCGCGCTGGCCCCGCCGCGCACGGACGCGAACGGGCTACCGTCGTCGGGGCTCCCGACGACGGTCCCGCCCCGGGGCGATCTCGGAAGAAGCTAGCTAGGCCGAGCCCGAGTTCCCGCCGGTGTAATCGCCGCCGAACTCGTCTCCGCTGCCGGTGATCACGTCCTTCAGCCAGCGGCGCGTCTCGGGCCCCGTGATCGGGTTGAAGAGGATCCCGAGTGCGATGCCGGCGATGAGCAGCGTCGTGTTCCGGCCGGAGTGTTCCTTCTTGCCCTGGAGACGCTCGCTGGCGCTGCGCAGGTCGTCGACCGCCTCCTTCAGCTTCTCGCGGACATCGTCGTCCGTCGCGACGCGGGTCGCGAGCGTGACGGCCCCGCGGCCGCCGATGAGCTCGTTGTAGAGCTCTTTCGCCGTCGAGAACGCGCTCAAGACGTCTTCGCGCAGCTTCTCGTCCTTCATCGCGCGCTCGATATACGGTTTGGCATTCCCTGCGGCGTCGTAGACCCTGTCCTTCGTCTTCGCCATGCTCAATGCGTCCTTTCGCTTGCTTTGCGCGCGGAATCTACCCCGCGCCGGTCGGTGCAAACCGTCAGTGCTGGCCGCACTGTTGCTGATCCTCCCAGCCTGCGGCGGCGGCGGCGGAGGGAACGAGACGCAGGTTGTGCGCGGCGACGGCTTCCGGTTCGAGGCGCCGAGCGGCTGGGACGTGCGCGGCACGGTTGCGACCGACGGCGCGGTCGACAGGGTCGGAGTGTCCAGGTTCCGACTCGTGAAGCCCTACCGGCCGGCGCTGTTCGAGGCGGCCGCGATGGAGCTCGACCGGGTCGCCGACCGCCTCGCCGGGGAGCTGGGCGGCCGCGTCGCCGCCCGCAGGACGGTCACCGCGGCGGGCGCCAGGGCGCGCTCGTACCGGATCGACTACGACGGCAAGACGACCGAGGTGACGTTCGTCCTCAGCGGCCGCCGCGAGTACCAGCTCCTCTGCCGCCGCCGCTCGGACACCGACGACGCCGTGTGCCGGCAGCTCGTCTCGTCGTTCCGGCTCACGTAGGCCCGCCGGCACAGGCGCTTGTGACAAGTTGTCACAAGGCGCTTTTGCGTGTGGGCTACCGGCTCGCGGCGGCCGCGGCCGGCTCGACGACGGCCGGCGGGTGCGGTCGCGAGCGGCGCTTGCCGTCGAAGACGGCTGCGAAGACGTCCTCGATGTGGTCGGCCGGGACGAACGTGATCGCCTTGCGCGTCTCCGGCGGGAGCTCGTCGAGGTCTGGCTCGTTCTCGCGCGGGAAGATCACGCGCTTGAGGCCCGCGCGCTGGGCCGCGAGCGCCTTCTCGCGCAGCCCGCCGATCGGAAGTACCTGGCCGGTCAGCGTGATCTCGCCCGTCATGCCGACGTCGTCCGAGACCGGCTCCTGCCGCACGAGCGACGCGATCGCCGTCGCGATCGTCACCCCCGCCGACGGGCCGTCCTTGGGCACCGCTCCCGCCGGCACGTGGATGTGCACGTCGTGGGTGGCGAAGAAGTCCTCCTCGGCGCCGAGGTCGCGCGCGTGCGAGCGCACCCACGAGAGCGCCGCCTGCGCCGACTCCTGCATCACCTCGCCGAGCTGCCCGGTGATCGTCAGCCGCCCCTTGCCCGGGTACGCGGTCGCCTCGATGAAGAGGACGTCGCCGCCGACGGCCGTGTACGCGAGTCCGGTCGCGACGCCCGGGTCGGACGTCCGCTTCCGCACCTCTCCGGAGAAGCGCCGCGGCCCGAGCCAGCTCCGCAGCTTCTTCTCGTCGACGCGCATTTTCCGCGCCTTGCCCTTGGCGACCTGCGTCGCCGCCTTGCGGCAGACGTCCGCGATCCGCCGCTCGAGATTGCGCACGCCCGCCTCGCGTGTGTACTCGCGGATGATCGTGCGGAGGACAGCGTCGGACACGGTCAGCTGTTCGCGGGTGAGGCCGTGGAGCTCGAGCTGCTTCGGCACGAGGTACGTCTTCGCGATCCCGAGCTTCTCGTCCTCGGTATAGCCCGACAGCTGGATGACGTCCATGCGGTCGAGCAGCGGCCCGGGAATCGTGTCGAGCGTGTTCGCCGTGCAGATGAACAGCACCTTGGAGAGGTCGTAGGGCAGATCGAGGTAGTGGTCGCGGAACGTCCTGTTCTGCTCGGCGTCGAGCACCTCGAGCATCGCGCTCGCGGGGTCGCCGCGGAAGTCGGCGCCCATCTTGTCGATCTCGTCGACGAGCATCAGCGGGTTCGACGACTCCGCGTCGCGCAGCGAGCGGATGATCGTCCCGGGCATCGCGCCGATGTACGTGCGGCGGTGACCGCGGATCTCCGCCTCGTCGCGTACGCCGCCGACGGAGATGCGCAGGAACTTCCGTCCGAGGGTGCGCGCGATCGAATGGCCGAGCGACGTCTTGCCGACGCCCGGCGGGCCGACGAAGCACAGGATCTGACCCGAGATCTCGTTGCGCAGCTTCGCGACGGCGAGGTACTCGATGATCCGGTCCTTGACCTTCTCGAGGTCGAAGTGGTCCGCGTCGAGCACCTCGCGCGCATGCTCGAGGTCCAGGTTGTCCTCCGTGTACTCGTGCCACGGGAGCGTGAGGATCCACTCGAGGTACGTGCGGATCACGCCGTACTCGGCGGCGGCCGGCGGGAGCTTCTCGAGCCGCGCAAGCTCGCGTTCCGCGGCCTTGCGGGCGTCCTCCGGCAGGTCCTTCGCCTCGAGCTGCTCGCGCAGCTCGTTCACCTCGGCCTGCTCGGGGTCGCCCTCCCCGAGCTCCTGCTGGATCGCCTTCAGCTGCTGGCGCAGGAAGTACTCGCGCTGGCCCTTCTCCATCTCCGACTGGACCTGCGACTGGATCTTCGACCCGAGCTCGAACACCTCGAGCTCGCGGTTCAGGATCGCCGACACCTTGCGGAGCCGCTCCTCGACGTCGATCGTCTCGAGAACCTCCTGCCGCTCCTCGGTCTTGATCGTGCGGAGCGTCGACGCGACGAGGTGGCAGAGCGCGCTCGGGTCGTCGACGTTCGCCGCGGCGAGCTGCAGCTCCTCCGGGAGGTACGGCGCGAGCCCGATGATGCGGGCGAAGAGGCCCTGCACGTTGCGCGTCAGCGCCTCGACCTCGGGCGTCTCGTCGAGCACGTCGGGCAGATCGGCGAACTCGCCGACGAGGTACGGCTCGTCGCCGACCCGCCGCTCGAGCCGGACGCGCTGCAGGCCCTGGACGAGGATGCGCAGCGTCCCGTCGGGCACCTTGATCATCTTGTGGATGACCGCGACGGTGCCGACGTCGTAGAGATCGTCCCACCCCGGCGTCTCGACCTCGGGGTCGCGCACTGTCATCAGCGCGAGCAGCCGCTCGCCGGCGACGACGTCGTCGATCAGCCGCACGGAGCGTTCCTGGCCGATCGCCAGCGGCGTCATCGACTGCGGGAAGACGACCGTCTCCTTCAGCGGCAGCACCGGCAGCTCCGCCGGAAACTCCACCGCCCCGTCGGACGTCTCCGGGACATCGAAGGTGATGTCGCTCACGTCTTCTCCACGTCGATCGCGATGCGGCCCCGTGCGGCGGGCTTCTCGGCGACGGGCAGCGTGATCGTGAGGATCCCGCGTTCGTACGTCGCGTGCGCGCGGTCGGGATCGACGTCCTCGGCGAGCCGGACCTGGCGCTCGAACATGCCGTACTCGATCTCGACCTGCTGGTAGACGCGGGCCGCCGCCTTCGGGCGCAGCCGCTCGCCCTTCACGACGAGTGAGCGCTCGCCGGCGTCGATCTTCACCGACGCTGGATCGACGCCCGAGAGCTCGACGACGACGACGAGCTCGTGCGGATCGTCGGTGTGGTAGCAGTCGACGTTCGGGCGGAAGCCGCGGCGCATGCCGGAGAACCGCGGCACCTGCCAGAGGTCCGCGAACAGCTCCTCGATCTCCTCGTGGAGCTTGTCCACATCGCGGCGGCGCTGCGTCACGGCGTAGAGGGTACCCCGCTACGGCGCGTTGAACCGAGTTCGAGCAGGACGTGAAGTCACTCCAGCGGCAGGAGCAGGCCGCGGCCCGCAAAGCCGACGGTGCGGTCGAGCGTGGCGAGGTAGCGCTTGCGAATCGCCGTCGCGTCGCGCAGCGCCCACAGCGTCTGCGCGTTGACCCACGCGGCGTCGCGGGCGCGTGTCACGTTCCACATCGCGACGCGGTCGTCGATGTCGCCGAGCGAAACGTCCACGACCCCGACGAACCCGGTCGAGAACCACCGCTTCACCTTCGCCTCCGTTCGCTCGAGGAGCCCGTTCACGGCGAGATAGTCGCGGTGCTGCCTCCGCGCGCGGAGCAGGTCGACGCCGAGGTCGCGGCAGGTCTGCACCAGGGCAACCGGGAGGTCGTAGTTGATGTGCGCGTTCATGCCGGCGAGCGCGAACTGGATCGGCGCAATCCGCTTCCTGCGCCGGCACGCGAAGAGCGGGGCCCACGCCCGTGGCGGTTCCTTTGCCGCGTCGAGCGCGCGCAGGTAGAGGTTTGCGAACACAACGTCGAGCCGTGCGAGAAACCGCGGGTCGGCGAACGTCGCCTCGGCGAGGTCGCCGTGCACCGCGCGCGTGACCGCGAGGTAGAGCTTGTTGAACCAGGCGACGCCGTCGGCGGCCGGCAACGAGGCATCGATCGCCTCCATCCGGGCGATCACCTCGGCGACGGTGCCGGGGGTCTTCAGCGGACCGCGGCGATCACGACGACCAGCGCGACGGCGAGCAGGATCGCGATCGCGATCCACATCGCGGCGCGCGCCCGCGCCGGCGGCGCGACCTCCGGCGTGTACGGGTCGAGCTCCGTCGGCGGCAGGACGTGATCCCTGTCCTCCCCCTCGACGACCAGCGAGTCGTGCCTTTCGTCCACCTCCGGCTGTACGAGGTCGGCCCCGGGCGGCGGGTCGTGCTGCGGGACGCGGTCGCTCTCGATCTCGCTCATTCGTGACAACGCTAACGATTTCTGAACAGAGCCGAAACGGAAGCCCAACTCCGGCAGGCGAAGATCGGGGGCATGAGGGCCATCGTAGGAATCGTGGGCACGCTGGCAACGCTCGTGCTCGTCCTGCCTCACTAGGAACCTCCTGGTCGCCGGTACCGTGCGCGGGTGCGCCTCGTCACCCGCGTCTACCGGCTCGTCTGGGGCTCCGACGTCGATCCCGCACTGCGGCCGGTACTTGCCGTCGCGCTCGTCGGCGCGACCGCAGGCTCCGCCTCGTGGGTCTTCATCGGGATCTGGGCGAAGAAGCACCTCGGTGCGAGCGATACCCAGCTCGGGCTCGCGTTCCTCGCCGGCGCGCTGCTAGCGGGCGGTGCCTCGTACGTCGGCGGCCACATCTCGGACCATGTCGGGCGGCGGCCGATGATTCTCGCCGGCTGGGGCGGCCAGACGCTCATGCTCCTGGGCTTCCTGCTCGTCGGCAAGCACACGGTCGCCGGGCTCGTGTTCGCGTCACTCGCGCCGGCGATGGGCGCGGTCGGCGGCGCCGCCGACACGGCAATGGTCGCCGACCTCGTCCCGCCGGAGAGGCAGGAGGCGGGGTATGCCGCCGTACGAGTCGCACACAACCTCGGGGTGACGTGCGGGCCGCCCCTCGGCGGACTGCTCCTGCTCGCGCACAGCTGGCCGGTCTTCTTCCTCGGCGCGTCGGTGCTCGCCGCGTGCGCGTGGGCCGTCGCGTGGCGCTACGTGCCGCGCGGCGGCGCCTACGCTCCGAAGGAGCCGCCGCAGCGCGGCTCTGCCGCAGTGATCCTGCGCGACCGGCCATTCCTGCTCTTCCTCGGGTCGGGTGTGCTTGCGTCGATGACCTACGTCGCATACGAGGTGCTGCTGCCGATCTCGCTCGTGACGACGTACGGCCTCGCGCCGTCGCTCTGGGGCGTGCTCGTGATCGTGAACCCGGCGCTCGTCGTGCTCCTGCAGCTGCCGCTGATCCGGTGGACCGCAGGCGTGTCCGCGACGCTCAAGCTCGGGATCGCGATGCCGCTCATGGGCCTGCCGTTTCTGCTGCTGCCCGTCAGCCATGCGATCCCTGTCGTGCTCGTCGTCGTGACGGTGTTCGTGTTCGGCGAGATGCTGTGGATCCCGACCTCGCAGACGGCGGTGGCCGCGTTCGCGCCCGCGGACATCCGTGGTGCGTACATGGGCTTCTTCGGCAGCTCGTGGGCCGTCGCGTGGGCGCTCGGGCCGTTCCTCGGCCTCCAGGTGCGGGGCCATTGGGGAGACACCACGATGTGGGTCGCTGCGGCGTCGATCTCCGTGCTGGCCGGCATCGCCGGGGCCGCCGCCGTCCGCGGCCGACGCGTCGTCACGCGCGAAGCCGTAGCATCCACCGCCTGATGAACACAGCGGCTCCCTCGCACCACCGGCCGGCACGGCCGCAGCCGGGCGGAGCCCGGCTCCGTCCGCGCCTCTCGCCGCTGACGGCGCGCTGCTCTCCGGGGCCGTGCTAATCGCACTGTCCCCTCCGGCATCACGCCGCCAGCGACGACCCGGTGGCACGAGGAAGCCACTGTGAAGGGCCTGATCTGCGCGGGCGGCACCGCGACGCGGCTCGAGGAGCTCACGCGCGTCACGAACAAGCACCTGCTCCCGGTCGGCCGGTGGCCGATGGTCTACTACCCGCTTCAGCTACTCCAGCGCGTCGGCGTGCGGGACGTGTTGCTCGTGACGGGCCAGCAGCACGCGGGCGATTTCATCGACCTGCTGGGCGACGGGCGCGTGCGGGCGCGCGGGAGCGACGAGCTCCTCTTCGACCTCGACCTGACGTACAAGGTGCAGGTCGAGGCGGGAGGCATCGCCCAGGTCGTCGGCATGGCGCGCGACTTCGCGGCCGACGACGAGCTCGTTGTCTGCCTGGGCGACAACATCTTCGAGTTTGCGCAGACGGACGCGATCGCGTCGTGGGACGGCGGCGCGATGGTGTTCGCGAAGGATGTTCCGGATCCGGAGAACTTCGGCGTCGTCGCCTACGACGACGACGGCGGCGTGAAGGATATCGTCGAGAAGGCGGGCGTGGTCGACAAGCGCTATGACGCGCCGCCGTCCTCGGACGCGGTCGTCGGCCTCTACTGCTATCCGCCCGGGGTGTTCGAGATCATCGACACGCTCGAGCCTTCTAGCCGCGGCGAGCTCGAGATCACGGACGTCAATCGCGAGTACGCCCGGCGCGGCGAGCTCCAGATGCGGCGCGTCGAGGGCTGGTGGCACGACGGAGGCAAGCACTGGGGCGACCTCGCCGACGTCGGCCGGCTGATCGAAGAGACGGGCGTGAACAAATGATCACGCGCTTTCCGCTCCGGCGCTTCGAGGACGAGCGCGGTTGGTTCGAGGAGCTCGTGCGCGCGAGCGACCTGCCGAAGCCGATCCGCCAGGCGAACCTCGTCTCGTCGCGCAAAGGGGTGATCCGGGCGCTGCACTACCACGAGCGCGGGCAGGACGACCTGTTCCTCTGCCTTCAGGGGATGGCGCGCGTCGTCGTCATGAACCGCGAGACCGGCGAGTTGTTCACCGAGGACATCGGCGACGAGAACCCGGTCGCGATCTACGTCGAGGGTCGCAACGCGCACGGCTACGAGGCGCTGACGGACTGCCTCTTCTGCTACTTCGTGACCGAGGAGTACGACCCGGCGAACCCGGACGAGCACGGCGTCGCCTGGAACGATCCCCGCGTCGTCGACCTGTGGAGCACGCGATCGCCGATCCTCTCGGACCGGGATCGGGCCGTCGCGCTCTGATCACCGGCGCCGGCGGCCAGCTCGGCCGTGCGCTCGCCGACGAGCTTCCCGAGGCGCGCGCGCTGACGCACGCCGACTGGGACGTGACGTCCCCTCCTCCTCCCGGCCTCCACGCCGACCTCGTGCTGCACGCAGCCGCGTGGACGAACGTCGACGGCGCCGAGGACGACCCGCAGGGAGCGGCGGCGGTGAACGTCGGCGGGACGGCGAACGCGGCCTCCCTCGGCGCGCCGCTCGTCTACTACTCGACCGACTACGTGTTCGACGGAAACAAGCGCGCGCCGTACGTCGAGTCGGACTCGCCGAACCCTCTCGGGGCATACGCCCGTTCGAAGTTCCACGGCGAAGCGGCCGCCGGCGAGCACGCGTGGATCGTGCGCACGTCGTGGCTCTTCGGCCCGACCGGCCACAACTTCGTGCGCACGATGCTGCGCCTGGCTGCCGAACGCGACGAGCTCGCAGTCGTCGACGACCAGCGCGGCTCGCCGACGTACGTCGGGCATCTCGCGGCGGCGACTCGTCAGCTCGTTGCGCTCCCGTTCGCCGTCTACCACGTCGCCGCCGCGGGCGACTGCACGTGGGCCGACTTCGCCGAGGCGATCTTCGAGGAGGCGGGCCTCGACACGCGTGTCCGCCGCATCACGACCGCCGAGTTCGGCGCGAGAGCCCCGCGGCCTGTGTACTCGGTCCTGCGCAGCGAGAAGGGCGCCCCGGAGCTCCCGCACTGGCGCGAGGGTCTGCGCGAATGCCTCAGCCGACTGGGCGCAGCTCGCGCCTAGCGCGGGCGACCTGCTTCGGGTTGGCGCCGGTGACGCGGCCGTCGGTGACCTTCACCCACTCGCAGGGAACGGGCGTCTGCTTCTTCTTGCCGGGCTCGCAGTCGCTGTAGAGGAAGGGGTCGACGGTGCGGAGGGGGAGACCCTCGAAGGTCTTGCCGAGGTAGAGCTCGCCGCGCGCCGACGGCAACTGCCGGATGACCGCCGGGCTCGTCTCGACGCGCGGAGCCTGGTGCCACTGGAGGGTGAAGAGGCCGGCGCACGCCGCCACAACGAGAGCCGTCGCCACCTGGCGTTTCCGGTGGCCCCGCAGAAACGGCATCGCGGCACGGTAGCCTGTCATCCGCCATGCGCGTCCTCGTCACCGGCGGAGCCGGGTTCATCGGCTCGCAGTTCGTCCGGCGGCTCGCCGAGGCCGGCGACGAGGTCGTCGTCCTCGACAAGCTGACGTACGCCGGCAACCGCGCGAATCTCGAGGGCGTCGACCACGAGTTCCACCAGGGCGACATTGCGGATCCCGACGTGGTCGCCCAGGCCGCCGCCGGCGCCGAGGCGATCGTCAACTTCGCAGCCGAGACACACGTCGACCGCTCGATCCTCGGACCCGCGGAGTTCATCATCACCGACGTCCTCGGGACGCAGGTGCTCCTCGACCACGCCCGCCACCACGGCATCCGGCACCTGCAGGTGTCGACCGACGAGGTGTACGGCGACATCCCGCTCGAGGCGCCCGCGTCGACCGAGGAGAGCCCGATCCGCGCATCGAGCCCGTACTCGGCGTCGAAGGCGGGCGGCGACCTGCAGGTGCTCGCGTACGTGCGCACGTACGGCGTCGACGCGCTCATCACGCGCGGCGCGAACACGTACGGCCCGCGCCAGTATCCGGAGAAGTTCCTGCCGCTCTTCATCACGAACGCGTTCGACGGCCTCCCCCTCCCGGTCTACGGCGACGGGAGGCAGCGCCGCGAGTGGCTGCACGTCGAGGACCACTGCGCCGCGATCGAGCTCGTGCTCCGCGAGGGCAAGGGCGGCGAGGTCTACAACGTCGGCGGCCAGGAGCGCGAGAACATGGAAGTCGTGCGGCGCATCCTCGACCTGACCGGAGCGTCGCCGGATCTCGTGCGCCACGTCGAGGACCGGCCGGGGCACGACCGACGCTACTCCGTCGACTCGTCGATGCTGCGCTCGCTCGGGTGGACGCCCCGCTTCTCGTTCGACGCAGGCGGTCTCACCGAGACCGTCGACTGGTATCGCGCGAACCGCGAATGGTGGGAGCCGATCAAGTCGGGCGACTACCGCGCGTACTACGAGCAGCAGTACGCGAACCGGCTCGGCGCCGCCTAGTCACACGTCTTGCGTGCCTGCTTGCGCAGGCGGTCGATCTCCTTGCGGTGCCCCTGGATCCGCTCCGAGCTGTCGAGCAACTCCGCGACGCCGTCGCACCGGCCGAGCGCGAAGCGCGTGAACGCGAGGTTGTAGTCGGCGTACGCCTCGGTCGTCGAGCCGTTGCCCTGGAGCTTCTGCACCGCTTGCTCGAGCAGCGGCAGCGCGCCGGTGTAGTCGCCCGCCTGCATCTTCTGGAAGCCCGCATCGTTGAGCGCCGCGCCGCTCTGCTCGGGCGGCGCGGCCGTCGTCGTCGGGGCAGCCGTCGTGGTCGGAGCGGTCGTCACGGTCTGCTGCACGGTCGTGCCGGGCTCGGTCACCGTCGTGACGAAGGTCGTGACCCGCGGCTGCGCCGCCTGCTCGTTGCCGTCGCCTCGGGTGCCCGCGATCGCGGCGACGATTCCGGCGAGGAGCAGCACGCCGATGGCGACCGGAATCCACCAGCGCCGGCCGTCGCGCGGGGCGGCCACGCGGGTGGGCGCAGTCGGCGGACCGATGATCTGAGTCGCGCCGGCCGCCTCGTCGAGGGCGTGGCGGAGGTCGGCGACGAACTCCGCGGCGGTCGGATACCGCGCGGCCGGCTCCTTGGCCAGCGCGCGCTCGAACACCCGGTCGAGCTCCGGCGGCAGCGACGCGTTCGCCGCGTGCGCCGACGGCACGGGCGCGTGGATGTGCGCGGCCGCCTCCGCCGTCGGCGTCTCTGCCTCGAACGGCCGGCGGCCCGTGAGCAGCTCGAACGCGACGACGCCGAGCGCGTACCTGTCACTCGCCGCCGACGCGCGCTCGCCCTTCGCCTGCTCGGGCGCGAGGTAGCCCGCGGTCCCGAGCACCGTTCCCGTCTTCGTGAACGAATCCATCCCCGCGGCGCTCGCGATCCCGAAGTCGGCCACGTGGACGTGGTCGCGGTCGTCGAGGAGCAGGTTGCCGGGCTTGACGTCGCGGTGCACGACGCCCGCCGCATGGGCGGCGTCGAGCGCCGATGCCGCCTCCTCGAGCCACTGCAGCACCTGGCCCGGCGGACACGGCTCGCTTCCCTTCGCCCGCGACTCCAGCGAGCCGCCTGCGAGGTACTCCATGACGATGAACGGGCGCGAATCGTTCTCGCCGACGTCGAAGATCGTGACGATGTTCGGCGTGCCCGACAGGCGGGCCGCGGCCAGCGCCTCCCGCTTGAACCGCTGCGTCAGCGCCTCGTCGCGGAAGTACCGCTCCGCGAGCATCTTCACGACCACCCGGCGTCCGAGCTCCTGGTCGGTCGCGAGGAAGATCTCGCCCATGCCGCCGGCGCCGATCACCTCGACGTCGGTGTACCGCGGCGGCAGGCTGTCCTTTGTTTTGGCCATGGCTAAAAGGCCGCGGCGGGCGACCCGCCCGCAGTCTGCCGGACCCGCGAGCCCAAAAACGTTCCAAACAAGCCTGCGCTACGGTGATTCGGTGCTTCGGCGTGCGCTCCCCGTGGCCGCTGCGTTCGCCCTCGCGTTCAGCGGCGCCGCGTCCGCATATCTGCTCGGCCGCCCTGCGCAGGGAGCGGCCGGAACGACGACGTCCACGTCGGCGACGATCACGACCCTCGCGGCCAAGACCGCGATCGTCCTGAACGGCCACGGCTGGGGCCACGGGCTCGGCATGAGCCAGTGGGGTGCGTACGGGTACGCGAAGCACGGCTGGACGTACGACCGGATCCTCGCGCACTACTACCGCGGCACGGCGCTGGGAGCGACGCAGGTGAAGACGGTCCGCGTCCTGCTCGTGGAGGGCAAGGGGAAGGTCACGCTGAGCTCGACGACGGTGTGGCGCGTGGTCGACGAAGAGGGCGCGAAGCACCAGCTCGAGCCGGCCAGGGTCGTGCTCACCCCGAAGCTCGAGCTCGACTCGGGCGACGGCGAGACGCTCTCGCTGGGTGAGAAGGCGACGTTCAACGCGAGTCCGATCTCCGTCAACGGCAAGCCGTACCGAGGCGCGGTCCGCGTCTCGGTCGTGAACGGGAAGCTGCGCGTGGTGAACGTGCTCGGTCTCGAGGCGTACCTCAAGGGCGTCGTTGCGTCCGAGATGCCGTCCGCGTGGCACTCGGAGGCGCTGAAGGCGCAGGCCGTGGCTGCGCGCACGTACGCGATCGCCAGCCTCAAGAAGGGCGCCGACTTCGATCTGTACAGCGACGTGCGGAGCCAGGTCTACGGCGGACTCGCGGCCGAGGCGCCGACCGCGAGTGCGGCGATCGACGCGACCGCCGGCAAGGTCGTCCTCTACGACGGCAAGGTCATCACCGCGTACTTCTTCTCCACGTCGGGCGGCCGCACGGTGTCCGCCGCCGAGTTGACCGGCCGCGCGGTACCGTACCTCGTGTCGGTCGCAGACCCGTACGACACGGCCTCGCCGCACCACGACTGGGGCCCGGTGCTGCTCGACGCGGCGAAGGTCGGCAAGCAGCTGAAGGCCGGCGGCCCGGTCACGGATCTTCAAACGACGCTCGGGCCGTCCGGGCGCGTGCAGGAGGCGACGGCGGTCACCGCGACCGGCGAGTCGACGTTCACGGGGACGCAGCTGCGGAAGGAGCTCGAGCTGCGCTCGACCTGGTTCACCGTCGGCTGGCTCGCGCTCACGCCGCTGCCGGCGCCGGTGACCTTCGGCGGCGCCGGGTCGCTCGCGGGCGTCGCGCGCGGCGTAGGGGCGGTGTCGCTCGAGGCCCGCGTCGCCGGCTCGCCGTGGCAGCCGGCCGGCGCGGTGACGCCCGGCGCAGCCGGCGCGTTCACGACGATCCTGCGTCCCCAGGTGACCACCGAGTACCGGCTCGCCGCCGGGAACGCACGCGCGGCGCTCGTCAAGGTCGGCGTCGCACCGAAGGTCGACGCGACGATCGGGGAGACGACCGCGAGCGGGGCGATCACGCCCGTGATCGCAGGCGCAGCCGTCCAGCTGCAGCGCCAGGACGGCGCGGTGTGGACGACGGTCGGCACGTCGACCACCGACGTCGCAGGTGCCTTCACCGTGACCGCGGCCGATCCCGTGCCGGGCACCTTCCGCGTCCGCGTAGCGCCCGGCCACGGGCTCGTCCCCGGCTTCTCGCAGCCCTCCTGCTGTCGATGAGGCGCGCGCTCGTCGCGGTCGTCGCGCTCACGCTCGTCGCACCGGCGCCGGCGTCGGCGGGGCGCTGGGCCGTGGGCGTCGCGTCGCTTCCGGGAGCGAGGACGCTCGTCCCCGGGCGTGCGGTGCTCGTCACGTCCCCGACCCGCCCGCAGGTGCCGGGCGCCGCGTTCGTCGAACGGCTCGACGGCGTGCGGCGGCTCGCGTTCGACAACACGGAGCCGCTCGCGGCGAAGCAGTGGTACATCCAGGAGGACAAGGCGTGGGACTTCTGGCCGACGCCGCCCAAGCTCTTCAGCGTCAAGGTCGCGGTGATCGACTCCGGCCTCGACTGCGACCACCCGGAGTTCGTCACGCGCATCGCGGCGTCGCGCAGCTTCGTCGGCGGCACGCCGTGCCGCGACACCGAGGGGCACGGCACGTTCGTCTCGGGGTTGATCGCCGCGAACCCGGCGAACAACGAGGGCATCGCGGGGATCGGCGTCAACGTCGAGCTCGTCGTGGCGAAGGTCGTGCAGCCCGACGGCTCCGTGTCGCTGCAGGGCGAGGTCGAGGCGATCCGGTGGGCGGTCGACAACGGCGCACGCGTGCTCAACCTGAGCCTCGGCGGCGTGCGCGATCCGTTCAACCAGAACGTCGACACGTACTCGCCGCTCGAGCAGGCGGCCGTGGACTACGCATACTCGAAGGGCGTCGTCATCGTCGCCGCCGTGGGCAACGGGCCGCAGTCGCCCAAGACGCCGTGGAACTACGCGCACTACCCGGCCGCGCTCCCGCACGTGATCGGCGTGAGCGCGCTCCGCGAAAACGGTTCGGTTCCCGACTACTCGAACCGCGACGCGGTGTACAACGACGTCGCGGCGCCCGGGGACGCGATCTTCTCGACGATCCCCCGCAACCTCGTCGAGGACAAGCCCGGCTGCACCAACCACCCGTACTCCGACTGCGGGCCGTTCGAGTTCCGCAACGCGATCGGGACGTCGTTCGCCGCGCCGCAGGTCAGCGCGGCCGCCGCGCTCGTCCTCGGGCAGAACCCGAACCTGCGGGCGGAGCAGGTCGCGTGGCTGCTGGAGCGCACCGCCGACGACGCGACCGCGGCCAACGGCTGCGAGACATGCCCTCCCGGTCGCGACATGTTCTCCGGCTGGGGGCGACTCAACGTCCTCAGCGCGCTGCTTCAGCTCACGGACGGCCCGCCGCTGCCGCGGCCCGACTCGTTCGAGCCGAACGACGACGCGGGCCCGTGGGCGAAGCCCTTCGGACCTCCGCGGACGATCACCGCGACGCTCGACTACTGGGACGACCAGATCGACGTGTACTCGATCACGCTGAGACGCGGCCGGCGCGTGTTCGCGCGCCTCACGCCGCCGGCGCGGACGGCGACGAAGCTCGTGCTCTGGAGGCCGAAGACGCAGCGCGTCGAGGGGCTGCGCGTCCCGCTCTCCAACCGGGCCGCACAGTCGGCCCGCGTCGGCTCGCAGGAGCGGCTCGCCTACACCGCGACGGTTCCCGGCACGTACTTCCTCGAGGTGAAGCTCGTCGCGCCGACGCAGGATCCGGTCACGTATCGCCTCGGCGTCGCGACGCGCGCCGGGTAGGACCGTCCTGCGCGGCGAGCATGCCGCGCGCACGCTCGGCGAGCGCCGTCGCGTAGTCGAGCAGCGCGGCGGCGTCGGTCGGCAGGAGCTCGGCCGCGCGCTCGAACGGATCGACCTCGTCGTGGAGCGAGGTGTCCTGCACGAGAATCGCGCGTTGCAGCTCGCGCAGCGAGACGCCGGGCTCGATCCCCAGCTCGTCGGCGAAAGCGCGGTGCGCGCGACGGTATGCCGCGAGCGCGTCGCCCTGCCGCCCCGACCGGTACAGCGCGAGCATCAGAACGTGCCAGAGCCGTTCGCGCAGCGGATGGCGCAGGACGAGCGCTTCCAGCTCGGCGACGGCTTCCGCGTGCCGGCCGAGGGCGACGTCGCAGTCGAGCCGGTCCTCGAGCGCCGCGAGCTGCAGCTCCTCGAGCCGCACCCTCTCCTCCCGCGCCCACGGCTCGTGCGCGAAGTCCTCGAGCGGCGGGCCGCGGAAGAGCGCGAGCGCGGCGACGAGGTACGCGCGCCGTCGGCCGCCGCGCCGCGTCCGTGCGTCCGCGAGCAGCTCCTCGAACCGCACCACGTCGAGCCCGCCGGGCTCGACGCGGATCGCGTACGCGCCCCGCTGCGTCTGGACGGCTTCCGCTCCGAGCGCCCGTCGCAGCGCCGAGACGGTGTTGTGGAGCGCCGCCTTCGCCGCGGGAGGCTGCGGGTCGCCCCAGAGTGCGTCGAGCAGCTCTTCGGTCGCGACGGCGGCCCCGCGCCGGAGCAGGAGGAACGCGACCAGCTGCCGCTGCCGCGGGGGCCCGAGCGCGACCGGGTGACCGTCGCGGAGCACCTCCAGCGGCCCGAGCAAGCGGAACTCCAGCACGCTCCTGACGGTGCCACGCCCCTCGAGGGGCGGTCAAACCGGCGTTAGCGCGCGATTAGCGGGCTGGGCGAAAATCGTCGCACCCCTCGTTGGAAAGGAGCACATCGGATGAAGTTCAGGGTCCTGCTGGGCCTCACGCTCGTCGCCGCGGCTGCGCTGGCCGTCGCGGCTCTTGCGACGTCCTCGTCGACCGGGCCACAGGGAAAGATCGTCTTCGCCAGCAACCGCGCCGACGGGAGTCGCGAGCTCTACGTCGTGAGCGAGGACGGGTCCGGCGAGCACAGGCTGACCTTCAACGACGTCTTCGAGCGCCAGTCTGCCTGGTCGCCGGACGGCACGCGGATCGCCTTCTCCGGGCTGAAGGACGGGAACTGGGACATCTACACGGTCGACCCGAACGGCGGCGACCTCAGACGGTTGACCACCGACTCGCAGCGGGACGACTACCCACGGTGGACGAGCGACGGCAGCCTCGTCTTCGGCCGCGGGCTCTTCGGGTGCCCGTGCACCGAGTGGATCATGAAGGCCGACGGATCGGACGCGCGGCAGATTCCGCTCGCGGGGAACATACTGGGTGCCGACCCGTCGCCGCGCGGGAACCGGATCGTGTACTCGTCGAACACCGGCGGGGCGTACTCGCTGCACGTCGCGCAGCTGGACGGCCGGGTCGACCGGCAGATCACGACCGGGCCGGCGGAGTTCGGGGACTTCGAGCCGCGCTTCGCGCCGAACGGGAAGGACATCGTCTTCCTTCGCGATCACACCGGCGTCGACAACGACGTCTACACGGTTCGCCGCGACGGCTCGGGGCTCGAGCGGCTGACGGACACGCCGGGCCGCGTCGAGTTCTGGGCGACGTGGTCCGGAGACGGGAGCGAGGTCCTGTTCCAGGCGGACGCTCATCTCCGCGCGATCTCGGTCGCGACCGGGGACGAGCGGCCCGTGGCGACGTGGCCGCGGGCGCCGCTCACGGACGACTTCGGCGACGGCGTCCGCGACGCGAGCCTCTGGCACGAGATCAACGATCCCGGCGGCACGGTCGAGGAGACGGGCGGCAGGCTCGTCGCGTCGATCTCCGGGAACGCCGTGCCGGGCGGCCAGTACAACCAGGTCGACGAGCACATCGGGGCGCAGTGCCAACTCACGGGCGACTTCGACTACCAGGTCGACTACGCGCTGCTCACGTGGCCCCACCTCGGCGGGTTCCGGGCACAGCTGTCCGCGTTCTTCGGTGACGCGTCGGTCGGCCGCGCCTCCGTTGCGGTGCCGTGGGCGCCGAGCTGGAACGACGAGACCTACCAGGGCTTCGGCACCGGCGGGAACGGCTCGTTCGCCACGACGGACGACGCGGAGACGCTCAGGCTCGTCCGGGACGACGGGATCGTCACCGGCCTCGTGCGCCGGGGCGACGGCTGGCGGCCGGTATTCAGCGGCAGCGCAACGGGTGACAGTCTCTACGGCCTCGGCCTGTGGGCGGCGGCGAGCGACTTCGGTCACAAGGACGGCTCGGTCGCCTTCGACAACTTCAAGCTGAGCTCCGGCGCGCTCTCGTGTCCCGACTGGTGGGCCGACGCGGCGCCGGACGTCTGGGCGCCTCGCTCGGGCGACGACGGGAACGACGGGTGACGCCTACCTACTCGTAGTCGAGCAGCTCCTCGTCGGGGACCTCGCGCACGATCCGCGCGGGGTTCCCGGCGACGAGCTTCCGCGGCGGGACGTCCTTCGTCACGACCGCACCCGCGCCGACGAACGCCTCCTCCCCGATCTCCACTGCGGGCAGGAGGATCGCACCGCCGCCGATCCGCGCGCCGCGGCGGATCGTCGGTCCCTTGATCAGGTCGTGGCGCCGCTCGGTGCGGCCCATGAAGTTGTCGTTCGTCGTGACGACGCACGGCGCGATGAAGACGCTGTCCTCGAGCGTCGAGTACGCGGTGATGTACGCGTCGGCCTGGATCTTCGTCAGCGCGCCGATCGTCGTGTCGTTCTCGACCAGCGACCCGCGGCCGACGACGACGTCGTCGCCGATCTCGACGCGCTCGCGTACGCACGACTGGTCGCCGAGGATGACGCGCGCGCCGATGCGCGAACCGGCGAAGACGATGGCGCCGGTGGAGACGATCGTGCGATCGCCGATCGTCGTCGGCGGCAGCGGCTCGCGCTTTGCGGTCGAGCGGGGCGAGAGGGACGGCTGCTTTCCGACCACGGCCCCTTCGAGCACCTTCACGCCCTCGCCGAGAACGGTGCCCGGGTAGACGATCGCCGTGGGGTGGATCTCGGCAGTTACGCGCGTACCCCTGCGAGCGTGTCCTGCAGCTGCTCGAGCGCGCGCACGACGGCCAGTCCGTCGCGGGCCTCGACATGCGTGGGCCCGCTGCGCACCAGCTCGAGGAAGTGCGAGCACTCGAGCCGCAGCGGTTCGTCGTTCGAGATCTTCGGGCTGAAGATGTCACCCGTGCGCGTACGCCATTCGCCGTACGTGCCGGCCGGCTCCCACGGCGCCTTCTCGTAGACCGTCACCTTGCGCTCGAGCTCCATGTCGTCGAACACGACCATCTTGTCGCGGCCGACGACGGTGATCTTGCGCATCTTGTGCGGGTCGAGCCACGACAGGTGCATGTGCGCGATCTTGCCGCTCGGGAAGCGCATGTAGCAGAAGACGACGTCCTCGACGCCCGGCGTGAGAAACGCGTTGCCGTGCGCCCACACCTCGGTCGGCTCCTCGTCGATCAGCCAAAGGATCACCGAGAGGTCGTGCACGCCGAGCGACCAGAGTGCGTTCTCGTCCTTGCGGATCTTCCCGAGGTTCTGGCGGTTCCCGTAGATGCACAGCACGTCGCCGAGCTCGCCGCCGTTCACGAGCTCCTTCAGCTTGCGCACGCCCGGGTGATACAGCAGGAGGTGGCCCGGCATCAGCACGAGGTTCCTCTCCTCGGCGAGCGCGACGAGCTCCTCCATCTCGACCGCCCGCATCGCCGGCGGCTTCTCGACGAAGACGTGCTTGCCCGCCTCGAGCGCCTGCTTCGCGAGCGCGTAGTGCGTCGGCACGGGGGTCGCGATCACCACCGCCTCCAGCTCTGGGTCGGCGACCAGCTCGTCGAAGGACTCGGTGACGCGCGCGCCCGGGTACCGGCGCGCGAACTGCTCGCGGCGTTCCGGCGACGCGTCGCACAGCCGGCGCAGCTCGGCGAGGTCGTCGAAGTTGCGGACGAGGTTCGTGCCCCAGTAGCCGAGGCCGACCTGGCCGATCCTGACGGCAGCTAGAGCTTCCACACCTTCCCCTCGACCTCGTGACCTTTGGTCGCGTTGCGGAAGTCGACCACGATGCTCGCGCGCCGCACGAGGTCGGCGTAGTCGATCGTCGAGTGCGCGGTGACGATGACGACGCAGTCGTAGCTCTCCGGCACGAGGTCGACCGACCGCATGCCGTTGAACTCCGGCACGTGCGGGTCGTGGTAGGCGACGTCGCCGCCGCCCTTCTCGAGCAGGTGGATGATCTTCTCGGCGGGCGTCTCCCGCATGTCGCCGATGTCGGCCTTGTACGACACGCCGAGGATGAGGATCTTCGACCCGTTGAGCGACTTCTGCGCGCCGTGGTTCAGCGCCTGCGAGATGACCGAGCGGCAGAAGTAGGGCATGTTGTTGTTGATCTCGCCCGCGAGCTCGATGAAGCGCGTGGAGAAGTCGTACTCGCGCGCCTTCCACGTGAGGTAGAAGGGGTCGATCGGGATGCAGTGCCCGCCGAGGCCGGGGCCCGGCTGGAACGACATGAAGCCGAACGGCTTCGTCGCGGCCGCGTCGACCACTTCCCACACGTCGATCTCCATGCGGTCCGTGAGCTGTGCGAGCTCGTTCATGAGCGCGATGTTGACGGCGCGGAAGATGTTCTCCAGCAGCTTCGTGAGCTCGGCCGCGTCCGGCGTCGAGACGGTGACAACGGAGTCCATCGCCTTGCGGTAGACGTCCGCAGCGGCCTCGGTCGAGGCGGGGTTGATGCCGCCGACGACCTTCGGCGTCGTCTTGGTCGTCCAGTCGGTGCGGCCCGGGTCGACGCGCTCGGGGCTCATGGCCAGGTGGAAGTCGTCTCCGGCCTTCAGCCCGCTCCCTTCCTCGAGGATCGGCTGGAGCACCTCGCGGGTCGTGCCGGGCCACGTCGTCGACTCGAGGATCACGATCTGGCCGCGCTGCAGCACCGGCGCGAGGCTGCGCCCGGCCGCCTCGATGTACGAGAGATCGGGCTCGCGCTGCTTCGAAAGCGGCGTCGGCAGCGCGATCAGGATCGCACGCGCCGTCTTCACCTGCTCGTAATCGTTCGTCGCGGTGATCCGGCCGGACTGCGTGTGCGGCCGGAGCCGCTCGGACGGGACGTCCTCGATGTGGCTCTCGCCCCGGTTCAGCGCCTCGACGACGTGCTGTTGCACGTCGACGAGCAGGACGCGCTCGCCCGCTTCCGCAAAGGTGTATGCGAGGGGGACGCCGACGTACCCCGCGCCGATGACGGCCACATCCCAGGTCACGGCGCCGTAGCGTACAGAGCGGCTGCGACCCGCTCGCTCGCGTGACCGTCGCCGTAGAGGTGCGGCGCCTGGGCCGGGAAGGCGGCGGACGCCACGGCTTCGGGGATCCGGTCGGGCTCGACGAGGCGGTTGGCCCCGGTCGTGACGGTGTCGACCCACTCCGTGTTCGGCCGGACGGTGACGCACGGGACGCCGTACCAGTACGCCTCCTTCTGCAGTCCGCCGGAATCGGTGACGATCGCTGCGGCCTGCGAAGCGAGCGCCGTCATGTCGAGGTAGCCGAGCGGCTCAAGGGTCGGCATGTCGATCCCGAGCCGGTCGAGCGCGGCGCGCGTGCGCGGGTGCGCGGGGAAGACGGCGCCGACCTCCCGGAGTGCGGCGGCGATCGCGCGCAGGCGGTCGTCGTCGGTGACGTTCGCCTCGCGGTGGATCGTCGCGACGACGTACGCGCCCGGTTCGAGACCGAGCCGCTCGAGGATCTGCGACCGCCCCCGCGCGATCGGCGCGAAGATCCGCGTCGCGTCGGCCATCACGTCGCCCACGACCTC
>DASXTR010000154.1:0-20368 GCA_036505325.1 Gaiellaceae bacterium | reverse complement strand
CGTGCAGGCGCCCGCCGCGAACTCCTTCGGCGCATGGACAGGCGGCGGCTCGATGCGCTGCTCGAGCACGGTCGGGCGATGCCGTTCGAGGACGCACGCGATCTGCTCGAAGGCGCTGCCGTCGGCTGATGCGCTTCCATCTGCTCGGACGCCGACGCGAAGCGTTAGCACGGGCCGCAGCGTGCTTTCTACGGAGGCAAGGAAAAGCCCCGTTTCCGGGGCCTTTCCGAGATGGGCGGTACTGGGCTCGAACCAGTGACCCCCAGCTTGTCGAGCTGGTGCTCTCCCAACTGAGCTAACCGCCCCAGGTCGCGGGCATTCTAGCCTCGCGTAGGACCGTCCGCACCGGGTTGACCGGACGGCCGTTGCGGCGCACCTCGAAATGGAGGTGCGTGCCCGTGCACCAGCCGGTGCAGCCCGCGGTGCCGAGGCGCTGGCCCGCACGCACGCGTTGACCGCGCTTCACGCGATAGCCGGCGAGGTGCGCGTACAGCTCGGTCTGGTGCTTCGACGTGCGGACGACGACGAGATTGCCGTAGCCCTCGTACCCGCGCGCGCGGCCGACCAGGATGACTCGGCCCGGCACCGCTGCGCGCACGGCCAGCGACTGCAACAGGCCGATGTCGATTCCCGGATGGCGACGGCCGTTGTCGTTGCCGAAGACGCTCGTGATCGCGCCGCGCGCGGGCCACACCGGCTTCACCGGTGCGGGATGCGGTTGCGCGACGACGTGCGGACCCGCGCAGACGATCGTGAGGAGGAGGGCCAGCGCTGACAGAGCGCGGCAGGGTAACTCAGAAAACCTCCGGGCACCAGGGCTCGAGGTCGACGCGGAAGAGCTGGTCCGCCCGCTCCACGCCGCCCGAGCGCAGCTCCTCGACGCGGCCTGCCTGGTGGAGGGCCGCGAACGTGAAGCCGCCGAGGTAGACCGAGCCGAGGTCGCACGTGGAGATGCGCAGGTCCGGCTCGTAGTCGGTCTTGCGCGAGCCTTCGTGGGTGACGCGGTAGCGGCCGTCGTTCCACGGGCAGAACGTGTCGTACACGTCGAGCACGACGCCGCCGCCCTCCTGGTAGCGGCGCTTCGCGAGCGCGCCCTCGACGTCGACGAGGCGCAGCCACAGGCCGTCCTTTGCGCGCATGCGCAGCCGCGCAGGCTCCGCGACCAGGAGCACGAGCGGGTGATCGACGGGCGCGAGCGAGTGGCGGATCCAGCGCACGAGGTCGATGCCGAACAGGAAGCGCCACAGCTCGCGCGTCGCGACCGGCGTCGTCGCGAACGCCTCGATCACCTCGAGCTCGCCGGCGGCGACGCCGTCGTCCCAGTTGCCGTGCTGCCGGTAGAGCGCGTAGCCGGCGAGCTCGCCCTCGATCTCGAGGATCGCCCGCTGGAGCGGCGGCAGCTGCCCTTTCCTGAACGGGGGCTCATTGACGCGGCGCTGGTCCCACCACTCGCGCGACCGCGACAGCATCCCGGAACGCTGCCTGCGCACGACCTCCCAGATCGCGCGCAAAGGGTCGAGGGAGTCGCGTGGGTCGACGAGGCGCACGCGGCCGACAGGCTCTGCCTCCTCGGCGAAGCGCACGCGATCGCGGTCGATGCGCATGTCGCACTGCAGGGACGCCATCCCGTAGCCGTAGCGGCCGTAGATCTGGCCCTCCGTCGCCCAGAGGAGGGACGCGAGCTGCCCGCGCTCGCGCGCCGTGTCCAGGTGCGCGCGCACGAGCTCGGTGAGGACGCCGCGGCGGCGGTGAGTCGGATGAACGCCGACCATCGTCAGCCCCGTCGCGTGCATCGGTACGCCGCCGGGGACGGTCACGTCGAACGAGAACGCGGCCACACCGCCGACGATCGAGTCGCCTTCCCACGCCCCGAGCCGGAAGTCGAACTCGGGCTGCCGCATCAGCGACTCCCGCAGCTCGGGCGAGCCGACCGAGCCCATCGAGTTGAGAATCGGGAGCAGGAGCTCCTCGAGCCGGTCGGGCGTGACCTCGCGGATCTGGATTCCTTCCATCGGCGGCGGATTCAAGCAGGACCCGCCGGTATGCTCCGCAGGTCGTTCGCTGGAGAGGAGGTGGCGCCCATGAATTCAGCCCGTCCATCCTCGCGCCCCTCCGGCCGCGTACGCCGGTAGGCGCGACCCGCACCTACCAGGAGGCTCCATGTCAGAGCACGTCGGCCCGGCGCGCGTCGCGCGCCTCGACGAGATCGAACCCGTCCCCGTTGCGGGCGGGCTGTACCACCCGATCCGGCGCGCGCTCGGGGTGCGCGCGTTCGGGATCAACGCCTTCAGCGCCCGCGCCGCGGGCGACCAGCTGATCGAGCCGCACGACGAGACCGGCACCGGCTCGGGCGGCCAGGAGGAGGCATACGTCGTCGTTTCCGGCCGCGCGACGTTCACCGTCGGCGGCGAGGAGATCGACGCGCCCGCGGGCACGATCGTCTTCGTTCCGGACGTGGCCGCGAAGCGCTCGGCGGTCGCCGAGGAGGCCGGGACGACGGCACTCGTGGTCGGCGGGCCCGCCGACCGGCCCCTACCGGTCTCGCCGTTCGAGTACTGGTTCGTGGCGGAGGGCCCGTACCGCGAGGGCGACTTCAAGCGCGCGATCGAAATCGCCTCGGAGGGATTCGAGCAGTGGCCCGACCACCCGACGATCCACTTCCAGCTCGCGTGCTACTACGCCCGCGACGGCCAGACGGACGCCGCGTTCGAGCATCTCGCGCGCGCGTGCGCGCGCGACGCGCGCGCGAAGGAGTGGGCGCGCACCGATCACGACTTCGACGCGATCCGCGACGACCCGCGGTTCGCGGAGGCAGTGGCCTAGAAGATCTCCGGGCACCACGGCTTCGGCCAGGAGCCGAACACGCGGCCCGCGCGTTCGACGGCGCCGGCCGCGTGCTCCTCCACGCGGAGGGCCGCGCGGAGGTCGCGCCACGTGAAGCCGCCGAGGTAGACCGAGCCGAGATCGCCGACGTCGAGCGACAGGTCGGGCTCGTCGTCGGTCCGCACGGCGCGACCGTTCTCGAGCCGGCGCGTCTCCCACCACGCACGCGTGCGGCGGAACATGCCCGGGCGCGCGCGCACGGCCGCCTCGTGGACCGGTGGGACGAGCTCGAGTGCCTCGTCGAGCTGCGCACGCATCATCGCCATGAAGACGCCGCGGCGGCGATGCGTCGGGAGGACGCCGATGACGCTGACGCCGGCGGACTTCACCGTCGTGCCGCCCCGGCACGGACAGGTCGTACGCGAAGGCCCCCGCGCCGCCGACCACGCGGCCGTTGTCCCACGCGGCGCGCATGCGCTCGACGTCCATCCACTTCGCGGACCGCTCCGCGTCCTCGATCGTGTTCTGGACGCCGAAGTAGTGGCTGATCGCAACGAGCGCGCGCGCAAGCTCCTCGTGCGAGGCGCACTGCCGGATGTCGACGGTCACGCCAGCCGCTCCAGCGGCGCGTATTCGAGCATCAGGCGCCGCTCGGCGCCGTCCTCGAACCGCACGGTGACCACGCCTCCCGGCTCGATGCGCGTCACGATCCCGGTGCCGAGCGTCCCGTGGCGGACGTTGTCGCCCGTAGAGAGATCGGGTATGTCGGCACGCGGCGCGAACTCCCGTTGTTGCCGGGCGCCGTACGACGACCACGACGCGGGGCGCAGACGCTCGCGCTCGACGCCCTCGTCCGGCAGCTCGTCGAGGAACCGCGACGGCAGGTTCGCGTCGCGCCGCCCGTACAGCGACCGGCCCATCGCGTGCGTGAGCGTCAGCCGCTCCTTCGCGCGCGTCATGCCGACGTATGCGAGACGCCGTTCTTCCTCGAGCGTGTTCTCCTCGATCGAACGCGAGTGCGGGAAGATCCCCTCCTCCATCCCGAGCATGAACACCGCGCGGAACTCCAGCCCCTTCGCGTTGTGCAGCGTCATCAGCGTCACCTGACCGCCGGAGTCGGGGTCGCGCAGCGCGTCCTGGTCGGAGTAGAGCGAGATCTCCTGCAGGAAGCCCGAGAGCGAAGGCTCCTGTGCGGCCTCGTCGTACTCGCGCGCGACGCCGACCAGCTCCTCGAGGTTCTCGATCCGGCCGCGCGCCTCGATCGTGCGCTCGGCCTCGAGCGACTCGAGGTAGCCGCTGCGCTCGAGCACACGCTCGACGACTTCGGCGACGGACATGTCCAGCGCACCCGCCATCAGGGACTGCATCAGGTTCACGAACGCCTGCACGTTCTTCTGCGATGCGGGCGCGAGCCCGACCTCCTCGACCCGCGTCATCGCCTCCCACAGCGAGATCCCTTCGCCGGACGCGAACGTCTGCAGACGGCCGAGCGACGTATCCCCCACGCCGCGCCGCGGCTTGTTCGCGACGCGCGTGAGCGACACCGCGTCGTACGGGTTGTCGATCACCTGCAGGTACGCGATCAGATCCTTGACCTCGGCCCGTTCGTAGAAGCGCGGGCCGCCGATCACCTGGTAAGCGACGCCCTGGCGGACGAGCACGTCCTCCAGCACGCGGCTCTGCGCGTTTGTGCGGTACACGACCGCGATCTCCGCGTGCGAGTACCCCGCCTCGACGAGCGCCGCGATCTCGGCCGCGACGAACCGCGCCTCCGCGTGCTCGTCCTCGGTCTCGACGACGCGCACGGGCTCGCCGTCGCCGAGCTCCGAGAAGAGGTTCTTCTCCTTGCGCTCGCGGTTGTGCCGGATGACGTTGTTCGCCGCGCGCAGGATCGTGTTCGTCGAGCGGTAGTTCTGCTCGAGCGAGATGATCCGCGTCCCGGGGAAGTCCTGCTCGAACTCGAGGATGTTGCGAATGTCGGCCCCGCGGAAGCTGTAGATCGAGTTGTGGGTGACGAGCCCCTCGGCGACGAAGTTGTGCGTGCGCTCGATGTCGAGGTCGTATACCGGCTCGTCGAGCGTCAGCCGCTCGACGCTCACGACGGCCTCGAGCTCGCCGTCCTCGTTCGCCATCACCATCCCGGGCCTAATGGCCGACGCCGGCATGAAGGGAAGCCATGTTCGGCCGGTTCCCCCGGCCGCGAGACGGGCGGTGTAGCGCACTGCAACGTCGAGCACGCCCTGGATCCGCTCGACGGTGGCGACGAGATGACCGAAATCCGCGCTCGCCGTCTCGTAGCGCCAGCCATTCGACCCCCGCCGCGCCGGCCGCACCGACAGCCCCAAACCTTCGAGCGCCGCTCTACCGGCGTCGTCGTAGCCGAAGAGCGTGATGCGATGGAGCGGGCCGGCGCCCCGAGGATCCCCGCACAACGTCACCGTCAGCCGCCGGCGGAGGCGGCTCCCGTTCGTCGTGGTCGCGGTGCTGAAGTGGGGGTGCGTGAAGCTGAGTCCCTGCTCCGCTAGGAGGCGACGACCACCTGCCTCCGTATCGACCTCCGCGAAGATCCGGTCGAGGAGCGCCTGGTCGCCGACGACGCCACGAACCACGCCACCACGCGCCGGGCGCGCTACGAACGGCAGTGTCGGCAGCGCATACCGCAGCGAGAGCAGCGTTTCTGCAAGACGCGCCTCGGCATCCGTCTCATGCGTCGCGACGACCCACGCAGCGTCAGCGTGCTCGGCGTTCAGCCGCATCGCCGGCCCTGCCAGCGCGTGCGACTGGCCGTTCGTGTACGTCCGGGAGGTGCCGATGCGGAAGCCCCAGCCGTTCTTCCACATGAGGTACGTCATATGGAGCTGAGGGGTCTTCCCCGGGCGGAAACCGGCGAAATGGACATGCTCCGGCGTCGAGATGATCCGGCGACCTGATGCGGTGGTGATCTCGACGCCCTCACGTTTCACTGACCGATGCACGCGAACCACGCGCGCAGGACGGAAGACGCCGCTTCCGTAACACGAGAGCACCTCGTCGCCTACGCGGACCTCGTCGATCCGCCTCTTCGTCCCGTCGGCCATCGTGACCATCGATCCGGCGACGAGGCACTGGTCCGGGTCCCCGACAGCCATGAGATTCTTGTGCTCGCCCGCGAGTAGCTTCAGCAGCACGTACTGCGCGTGGTTCGTGTCCTGGTACTCGTCGACGAGCACGTAGCGGAACGCCTTCGCCCACTTCGCGCGCGCCTCCGGGAAGCGGTCGAGCACGTCGACCGTGAGCATCAGCAGGTCGTCGAAGTCGACCGCGTTCGACGCGAACAGGCGGCGCTGGTAGAGCTGGTAGACGTCGGCGACGGTCTGGTCGTAGAAGCTCGCGACGCGGCTCGCGTACTCGTCGGGGCCGACGAGCTGGTTCTTCGCGTTCGAGATCTGCGCGTGGATGCCGCGCGGGACGAACCGCTTCGGGTCGCGCTCGAGCTCCTCCAGGCACTGCTTGACGAGGCGGATCTGGTCGGCCTGGTCGTAGATCGTGAAGTTCGAGCGGTAGCCGAGCCGCTCGGCCTCGCGGCGCAGGATCCGGCCGCACGCGGAGTGGAAGGTGAGGATCCAGATCGCGCGCACCATCGGGCCGACCGCGGCCTCGATCCGCTCGCGCATCTCGCCGGCGGCCTTGTTCGTGAACGTGATCGCGAGGATCTCGTTCGGCTTCGCCCCGACCGCGGCCAGCAGGTGGGCGACGCGGTAGGTGAGCACGCGCGTCTTGCCAGAGCCGGCGCCGGCGATCACGAGCAGCGGGCCCTCGGTCGTGAGGACGGCCTCGCGCTGGGCGGGGTTCAGGTCGGCGAGGTAGGTCTCGGGCGAGGCGACGGACACTTCGACCGATCGTAGCGGCGGGTCACGGAACCCCGCCCTGGAGGATCCGCGCGAGCGTCTGTGGATCGATGTTGCCCCCGCTCACGATGGCCACGACCTTTCCGGACAGGCCGTGCGCGGCTGCGACCGCGGCGGCGCCCGCGCCTTCGGCGACGACGCGCGCACGCTGCGCGAGCAGGCGAACGGCGGACGCCGTCTCGTCGATCGTGGCGACGCGTGAGCCGTCGAGCAGCTCGCGCGCGAGCTCGAACATCCGCTCGCCGACCGACGGACCGCTGATGCCGTCGACGAAGCTCGGCGTGTACTCGACGGGTCTCGGCCGGCCGGCGGCGAGCGACGCGGCGAGCGGCGCGCCGGTGTCGACCTCGGCGGCGTAGAGCTTCGTCTCCGGCCTCGTCTGCCGCAGCGCGCTCGCGACGCCCGCCGCGAGACCGCCGCCGCCGAACGGAAGCAGCACCGCGTCGACGTCCGGAAGGTCCTCGAGCAGCTCGAGGCCGATCGTCCCGTTCCCTGCAATCACGTCGTCGTCGTCGAAGGGGTGGACGAAGAGCGCGTCGACGCCCGGGAAGGCGTGGTCGTCCATCGCCTGCCACCACTGCGCGAACGGAACGGAGATCGCGCGCGCGCCCAGGCGCGCGATCGCGTCGAGCTTCGTCTGCGGCGCGGTGTCGGGGACGATCACGGTGCACGGCACACCCGCCTCGCGCGCGCCCCACGCGACTCCCTGTGCCATGTTGCCGGCGCTCGCGGTGACGACACCGCCGGAGAGATCGGCGTGCGCCATCGCGTTCAGCGCGCCGCGCAGCTTGAAGCTTCCGATCGGCTGCAGGCACTCGAGCTTGAGGTACAGCTCGGCGTCGCCGTCGGTCTCCAGGCGGACGAGCGGGGTGCGCAGCGCACGACCCGCGATCACGTCGCGCGCACGCTCGATCGCCGCGAGCGGGATCACGCGCGGAAGGCTACTCGCGCGGCCGCGACGTCAATGGTGGACCTGGACGCTCCCCGAGGTGATCGCCGGCGGACTGGCCCTGGCGAGATCCCACGGCGTGCCCGGAGCGTTGTCGTAGACGACGGCGCCGGCGGCGTCCCAGATCGCGACCCGCAGCGCCTTCGGCGACTCGTCCGCGGCGAGCGCCTGGAACGTGTAGCCCGGCACGCCGTCGAGCGTCCCGGCGCCGTGGAGCTCGGCCCGCGTCGCGGCGACGGCGAGCCAGTCGAACGATGTGGCGACGAAGTCGCCGAGCACGAGGGTCCCCTTGAGCACGCCCTTCTGGTACTTCGCGTTGAGGTTGAAGCTCGCGTTGCCGAGCGTGCCGCCCCCGGTGACGAAGCCGCCGTCCGGGTCGCCGACGACGACCTGGAGCGTCTGCGTGGCCGTGCCGCCGTCCTTGTCGGTGACGGTCACGGCGATCGTCCCGACGGTCGGCGTGGTGTACGTATGACTCGCCGCGCACGACCCGTTGCCACCGCTCTCGGTGACAGTGCCCGGCGATGTCGAGCCGTCATCCCATTCGAGCGCGCACGTATGCGTGTCGCGCGCACCGGGGTCGGTGAACGTGCCGGCGACGCCGACGGTGTCGCCGACCTGCAGCACCGGCGGCGCGGTGCTCAACGTCAGCGTCGGCTCGACATTCGAGACCGGAACCGTGAGCGGATACTCGGTCGACGCGCCGTCCTTGTCGGTGATGCGGGCCTTGACCGCGGCCGACGGATCGTCGACTGCAGCACAGATCGCCGAGGCCGTCGACGCCGCCGGCCCGTAGCCCGCTCCGCAGTCGAACGCGTACGTGAAGCCGGCGGCCGCGTCGCGGGAGGACGGATCGGTCGGACTCGCGAGGGAGACGGTGAACGTCGAGCCCTCCGGCACGGCCGTCGCCGGCACGACCGGCGTCGCCCTCGGCGCGACCGAGCGGATCTCCGCAGAGCCCGTGTAGGTGGTGACGCCGCCGTCCTTGTCGCGGATCTGGGCCGAGACGGCGCGTGTGCCGTTGTCGTCGGTCGGACAGCTCGCGGCCGGCGTCTCGGCGAACGCGGAGTACCCGTTGCCGTCGCCGCAGTCGAACGCGTACGCGAAGCCGGTTGCCGTGTCGGCGCTCGATGGGTCGTGCGGCGCCGTGAGCTCGACGCTGAACGCGCTGCCCTCGTCGACCGGTGCCGTCGGCGCGAGCGTTGCGGTCGGCGCGACGTCGAGCACCTCGACGGTCGTCTCGAGCGTGACCTCGCCCCCGTCCTTGTCGATCACGCGCACGCGAACGACGTGCGCCGAGGGACCGTCGTCGAACGCGCAGATGGAGGAGCTCGTCGCGACCGCAGGAGCGAAGGTCGAGCCGTCGCACGCGAACCGGTAGGCGAAGCCGGCCGCCGTGTCGGTCTCGGACGGATCGGACGCGCTTGCGGTCACCGTCACCGGCGCGCCCTCGTCGACCGGCCCGCTGTTCCCGAGCGATCCGGTCGGCGGCGCGTTCGCCACCACGACGGTCGCCTCGACGGTGGTCACGCCGCCGTCCTTGTCCTTGATCCGGCCGCGCACGAGGTGCGAGGAGGGGCCGTCGTCGAACCTGCACGTGGAGGCGGTCGCGAAGGTCGAGCCGTCGCAGGCGATCTCGTACGCGAAGCCGGCGGCGGTGTCGGCCTGGGACGGGTCGTGTACGTCGGTGAAGCTCAGCTTCGCGGGTGCGCCCTCGATCGCCGCGTCGGCGACCAGGTCGGCCGTCGGCGCGACGTTGCGAGCGTCGACGGCGGTCTCGTACTCAGTCGCGCCGCCGTCCTTGTCGATCACCTTCGCGCGCACCGTGTGGAGGGAGGGTCCGTCGTCGAAGGCACACGCAGCGGCGCCCTTCGTCGTCGCGTCGGCGTAGTGCTCGCCGTCGCAGGCGAAGGCGTAGGTGAAGCCCGCGAGCGCGTCGACGGGCGACACGTCCGTCGCCTTCGTGAGCGAGACCAGCGCCTGGCCACCTTCGTCGACGGGACCGTCGTTCGCGATCACGGCCGTCGGTGCGACGTTCTCGATCTCGGCCGAGGTCGACGCCTGGTCGGTGCCGCCCGCGCCGTCGTTGATCGCGACGCGAACGGCGTACTTCCCGCTGTCGTCGTACTGGTGCGTGAGCGTGAACGTGTGGTCGGCGCGCAGCTCGAGCTGCTCGGGCTGCGAGCCGTCGCCGTAGTCGACCATCGCCGTCCACTGCTGGCCCTGGTCGGGATCGTCGAACGAGCCGTCGGCGAACGCGAATGCGCCTTCGTTGCCCTTCAGCGTGCGGAGGAAGAGCTTCGGGTTCGTGTTCACGGCATGCGCGTCGGTGCCGTCGCCGACGAGCACTCCTTCGGCGAACGTGACGAGCGCGCTGCTCGTCTCCACGGTCGCATCGGAGACGAGGACGCCTTCGCCGATCATGACGAGCGCGCCCGCGTGGGTAGCGGTCGCGTCGCTCACGGCGACACCCTCGCCGAGGCCGACGAGCGCACCGGGGTGCGGCGCCGTGGCGTCGCCGACGCCGACGCCCTCGCCCACGCCGACCATGGCGCCCGGGTTGACGAGCGTGCCGTCCCCCGTCAGGACGCCCTCGGCGGCGTCGACCGCCACACCGGGTGCGAACTGCGACGCATCGCCGACGTCGACGCCCTCGCCGAGGGCGACGATCCGCCCGGGCGTGACGTTCGTCGCGTCTCCGACGAGCGTCTGCTCCGCGATGCCGTTGCCCTGTTCACCGGCCGCGCCTGCGGCGGCCGCGGTGACGAGCGTGCAGGCGCACGCGAGCAGGGCGAGCCCACGCCGAAGCTGCAGCCGATTCGCGGCCTTCGCCACGCTCCTCCTTCCGGCTCCCGAACCTCCTTAGGGCGCCGGCGAGAAGGTGTATGTGACGGTGACGAGTGCGTGCTGGCCGTCGACGAGCGTGATCGGCGAGCCGAGCGTCCGGTCGCTCCACGAGATGTAGCCGTTCGTGTGGCATGCGCTCGGCGCCGTGGTCGCCCCGCAGCTCGAGCTGCGCATCACGACACGGTCGAACTGCCCGTCCCGCTGGGCGAGGATGTCGCCCGTGATGACGAGCGTGTTCGCGGCCGTCGCCGTCGCCGTCAGGTTGGAGAAGAAGTTGGCGGCGGCGCCCGCGTTCGGGTCGTCCGACTCGAAGTCGCTGCACGCGGTCTGGAACGCGCTGCCGCTCGAGGTGATCTCGCACGGATTGTTGAGACCGGCCGAGTCGGCCACGAGCAGCCAGTAGCGGCCCGGGGTGAGCGCGTGCGCGAAGACACGCGACAGGATGTTGGCGCCGTTGAACTCGTTGTGGAAGCGGTGCACGCGCACGACGCGGCCGTCCGGGTTCTTGATCGCGATCTTCCAGTTGCCGTGCACGACGACGTTGTCGGACGCGGCCGACGGCCCGCCGCGATGGCCCGCAGCGACCGCGCCGATCGCGGCGGCCGCGAGCAACGCCGCCATGGCGGCGCCGGCGAGCCAAAGTGTCTTCTTCATGGATCCCTCCCTCCGCATGCCCGGACCTCCCCCGCCGGGACTCGTTCGAGGGTTGCACCGTTCGGCACGAACTTCAATGGGCCGAACGGCCTATGCCGGAAGTACACCTCCAAGCCAGTCCGCCGCCTCGGCGAGCGCGGACTCGTCGGCCGACTTGAGGACCACCTCGACCTGCGGGCCCTCGATGAAGAAGGTCGGATACGACCCGACCGCGACCGTCGGCCACCGCGCCGTCGCCTCCACCAGGAGGTCGGCGATCTCGCTCTCCCCGTGGCCGCGGAGGACGCGCCGCCAGCTCGCGATCGGGCTGCCGCCTCGCATCTCCCCGGCATACGCGTCGAACATCGCCTCCATCTCGGCCGGGAGGCCGGGCATGACCCACACGTTGGCGATCCGGAACCCGGGCGCGCCGCCGCGTGGATTCTCGAGCGGGCGCGCGCCGGCGGGGAGAGCTGCCCAGCGCGCGGCGTAGTCCGGGCTGCGCGTGAACCGGCGTCTCAGGTCGGCCTCGAGCTCCGCGATCGTCTGCTGCGGCACGTCGAATGCGGCGGCGAGCGCCTCGCGCGTGATGTCGTCCGGTGTGCCCCCAAGGCCGCCGGTGACGATCAAGTGGTCGACGCGCGGGCTCTCGCGGCGGACGACGTCGACGATGCGGTCGAGCTCGTCGGGGACCGCCGCCGTCAGGACGACGCGCACGCCGAGCGCCTCGAGCCGCTTCGCGAGCCACGACGCGTTCGTGTTCGGGACGTCGCCGCTCACGAGCTCGTTGCCGATCGTGAGGATCGCGGAGATCATCCGGCGAGTATGACCGTCCGGATCCGGGAGACGACCGACGACGACGCGGCGGCGGTCGTCGCCGTGCTGCCGGAGACCAACCGCACTTCCCGGCCACCACGCAGACCTGGCAGCACCGCGGCGAGGCGGGCTGAACTGGCTCGCCGGAACCGACGCGGTGTTGCTCCCGATGCGGCCGCCCCTCAACGCGTCCACCGCGACGCGGCGCGCCTACCGCGGGCGCGGCCTCGCGCTCGCCTGCAAGCTCGCTTCGACGCGGTCGGCGGCGGCAGCCGGGATCCCCTCCGGCCGCTTGTAACGCTTGTAGACCAGAGCACAAACTCCCGGCTCGTGCTCTGGTGCACAAGGGTCAGAGGTATGACGACGAACGACGAGACCAACTCGGCCATGCTCGCCGTGAACAGGAAGCTCGGCTACCGCCCGTTCGGGCGGATGGTCGAGTATCTCTGTGATGGATAAGTACCTGTACATCACTTGACTCACACGAGCGCTGCCGCGACGACGAGCGCCAGCGTCTCCCCCACCTCGGTTGCAGTGCCGAGCGCGTCGCCGGTCGCGCCGCCGAGCCAGCGCGCGTAGACGACGCCGAGCGCGACGGTCGAGACAGCGACCGAGGCTGCGACGATCGCGCCGTCCGCTCCCAGCGCGGCGATCGTGATCGCCACCGCCGTCACGGCGCCGATTGCGGCGGTCACCGTCGAGACGCGCCCGGTAAGGACGCTTCCAGGCCCGCCCTCGACGCGCGGGTACGGCAGCAACGCGGCCAGCGCCGGCGACGCGGCGCGCGAGAGCGCGCCGGCCGCGACGAGCGCGAGGAGCGCGCGGCCGGCGTCGACCAGCTCGGCGATCGCCGCGCTCTTCACGAGCAGGTCGAGCGCGACGGCCGCGGCACCGAAGCTGCCGATCCGGGAGTCGCGCATGATCTCGAGCGCGCGCTCGCGCGTGCGCGCGCCCGTCGCGTCGGCGGTGTCCGCGAGTGCGTCGACGTGCATCGCTCCGGTGAGGGCGACGGCGACCGCGACGGCGAGGGCGGCGGCGACGAGCGGCGACAGCGCGAGGTGCGCGAGCAGGGCCGTTCCTCCGGCCGCGGCGCCGACGCCCGCGCCGACGAGTGGGAAGAGCACAGCGCCGCGCGCGACGTCGGCCCCGTCGAGCGCGACCGCGCGCCCGACCGGAACGCGGGTCAGGAACGAGACGGCGGCCGCCGCCGCGCGCCCCCTAGCGGCCGGCACCGTCACGCCCGCGGACGCGAACGTCGCCATCTCGGACCGGATCGCGGCGGCGGCGCGCAGGAGCGGCAGCGCGAGCGCGGCGCCGCTTCCTTCCCCGAGCCGGAGGCCGAGGTCGAGCAGCGGTTCCAGGCCGAGCGCCTCGAGCACGAGCGCGTGACCCGGCTCCGGCGAGCGGTGCGACGCGACCATCGCGTCTCGCGCCTCGGGCGCGAGCTTCGCCGCGACGAGCCCGGCGGTGGACGAGATGAACCCGTCGAGCAGCACGATCATCCGTTCCGCGGCGGCGCCGAGCGCGAGCCCGGCCAGGAACGCGATCTCGGGACCGCCGAGTGCGGCGAGCACCGCGAGCGGGTCGCCGCGGTCGACGGGATTGGCCGCGAGCGCTCGGCGAACAACCTCGACCTTGTGCGCGACGCCGGCCTGGTCGAGCCCGGTGCCGCGCCCACACACCAGCGCAGGCTCCTCCGGCAGCAGCGCGGCCGCGAGCGCGCTCGCGACGGTGCTGTTCGCTATCCCCATCTCGCCGAGCGCGACGATGCCGGCGTCGAGCTCGCCCGCGAGCGCGATCCCGTCGGCGACAAGCGACTCGGCGGCCGCGCGCGACATCGCGGGCCCGACGGCGATGTTCGCCGTCGGCCGGCCGACGCCCACGTCGACAACCCGCACCTCCGCACCCGCCACGCGCGCGAGCACGGAGACGGCGGCCCCGCCGCCGGCGAAGTTCGCCAGCATCTGCCTCGTCACCTCTTGCGGGTACGCGCTGACGCCCTCCGCGGCCACGCCGTGGTCGGCGGCCGCCACAACGACGACCGCGCGTCCGAGCTCGGGCCGGATCGCCGCGAGGCGGCACGCGAGCTCCTCGAGCAGTCCCAGGCTCCCGCGCGGCTTCGTCTTCGCGTCGAGCTCCGCACGCGCGGCCGCGGCGGCGACGTCATCGGCGGGATCGATCCGCGGCAGCTTCACAAGAGCGACCGCTCGAGCCGGAGCGCGCGACCGGCGACCACGAGCGCCGCGTCGTCCGAGACGGCGACCCAGGCGGCGTTGACGCGGCCGAGGAGGTCGCGGTAGGCGCGGCCGAGCGGCGTCGCGGGAACGACGCCCAGGCCGACCTCGTTGGTGACCGCGACGGTCAGTCCCGAGCGGCCCGCCGCCGCCGCGGCGGCCGCACACGCCTCGCGCTCGACGCGGTCGCGTTCGAGGACGTTCGCGACCCAGAGGGAAAGGCAGTCGATGACGAGCGTGTCCGCGGGAGGAACGCGCTCGATCGCTGCGCGGAGCTCGAGCGGCTCCTCGACGGTCCGCCACTCGGCCGGTCGCTCATCGCGATGCGCGGCGATCCGCTCCGCCATCTCGGCGTCGAGCGCCTCGGCCGTCGCAATCACGGTCACCGCCGCGCCGGACCGCCGCGCGAGGTCGACCGCGAGCGCGGACTTCCCGCTGCGCGCTCCGCCGAGGAGGACGACGAGCGTCACGAAGAGCGTCGGACGGGCACCACCACGAGCCCCGTCTCGGGCTCGCCGACGACGCGGACGTCGGCGCGGTAGTGCTCCGCGATCAGGGCGCGGGTCAGGACGTCGGCGGCCGAGCCCGCCGCCACGAGTCGGCCGCGGTCGAGCAGCAGCAGGCGGTCCGCGTACTGTCCGGCGAGCGTCAGGTCGTGCATCGCCGAGAGGACCGTCAACTCGGCGTCGGCGCGGAGCTCGTCCACGATCTCCAGCGCCTGCTGCTGCCGGCCGACGTCGAGCGCGGTCGTCGGCTCGTCCAGCAGCAGGAGCGGCGCTTGCTGTGCGAGCGCGCGCGCGAGCACGGCGCGCTGCCGCTCGCCGCCCGACAGCGACGACAGCCGCCGCTCGGCGAGTGAGCCGAGATCGAGGCGGTCGATCGCTCGCTCGACGGCCTCGTGATCGGAGCGGCCCTCACTCGCCAGATAGCCGATGTGCGGCGTGCGGCCGAGCAGGACGTACTCGCGCACGGTCGCGTCGGCCGGCATCGTCGGCGCCTGCGCTACGACGGCCACCCGCCGCGCGTGCTCGCGGCGCGTGAGCCGGCGCGCGTCGTCGCCGAGCAGCTCCACCCTCCCCTCGTACGCGACGAGGCCCGCGACCGCGCGCAGGAGCGTCGACTTGCCGGCGCCGTTCGGGCCGATCACCGTCACCCACTCGCCGTGGTCGACGCTCGCCGAGACGCGGTCGACGACCCGCGCGCCGCCGAGCGTGACCGAGATCGCGTCGAGCCCGACGGCCGTCACGCGACTCTCCGGCTGGTGCGCAGCACGACCGCGAAGAACGGCGCGCCGAAGAACGCCGTCACGACGCCGATCGGCAGCTCCGCGGGCGAGATGATCGTCCGTGCGACGACGTCCGCGAAGACGACGAACCCGGCGCCGAGCACGATCGTGAGCGGCAGCAGCAGGCGGTAGCTCCCGCCGGCGAGCAGGCGGATCGTGTGCGGGACGATGATCCCGACGAACCCGATCAGGCCGCTCACGGCGACCGCGGCGGCCGTCCCGATCGTCGCCGCCGCGACGACGAGCAGCCGGACGCGCGCGACGTGGACGCCGAGCGCGGCCGCCTCGTCGTCGCCGACGGCGAGGACGTCGAGGAGCCGCCGGTGCGCGAGGATCACGGTCCACGAGACGGCCGCGTACGGAAGGACGATCAGCACCTCGTGCCAGCCCGAGGTCGCGAGACGTCCGAGCAGCCACGCGTACACCTCCTGCACGGTGTCGACGTTCTGCTGCTGCACGAACGTCTGCACCGCCGTCAGGAACGACGCGACGGTGACGCCGGCGAGGACGAGCGCCGCCGCTCCCGCGCCGCCGCCGGCCGAGCGCCCGAGGACGTACGCGACGACGACCGCCAGCGCCGCGCCGGCGAAGGCGGCCGCGGGCAAGAGGTCGTCTGCGAGCCCGCCGCCGGGCCCGTACGCGACGACGATCGTCGCTCCGAGCCCCGCGCCCGCGGCCGCGCCGAGCAGGTACGGGTCGGCGAGCGGATTCCGGAACACGCCCTGGTACGCAGCGCCGGCCGCGGCGAGCGTGGCGCCGACGATCGCGCCGAGCGCGACGCGCGGGAGGCGGATCTGCCAGAGGATCGCGTCGTCCGACTGCGGCAAGGGCGACCGCAGGCCGAAGGCGTGGGCGAACGTCCCACGCAGGACGTCGACCACGCCGAGGTGCACCGGCCCGACGAGCGCGCCCGTGAGGAATGCCGCGGCGAGGAACGCCGCCGCGCCGACGAGCCACAGGCGCGTGCGCCGCACGGTCAGCGCGCGGTCGTGCGCAGCGCGCTCCCGACCGCCCGCGTGAAGTCGACCACGCGCGGGCCCCAGCGCGACGCGATCGAGTCGTCGACGCGCACGATCGCCCGGTTGCGAACCGCAGCGACGCCGCTCCAGCCCGGGCGTGCGGACACCGTTGCGAGCGACTGCCCGCAGCAGGTCGTGTCCGCGAGGACGATCAGCCCCGGGTTGGACGCCACGACGTACTCGTTCGAGAGCTTCGGATAGCCGGACGCGGTCGAGTCGGCGGCATCGGCGATGTTGTGGAGGCCGAACAGCGTGTAGATCCGGCCGATGAATGTCTTCGACGTCGCCGAGTAGAGGTCCGGCGACAGCTCGTGGTAGACCGCGACGGTGCGTCTCCGCGGCGCCGCGGCGACGATCCGCGCGATCTTCCGCTTCATGCCCGCGACGACCGCCTTCGCCTTCTTCGCGTGGCCGGTCACGCCGCCGAGCTCGAGGATCTGCGCGTACGCGTCCGGCAGGCCGGTCGCCGCCGGCTGGACGAGGACGCGGACCTTCAGCTTGCGCAGCGACGCGACGACGCCGCCGGTGTCGTAGGCGAGGACGACCAGGTCCGGCCTGTAGCTCGCGATCGCCTCGACGTTCGGCGTGAAGCCGGACAGCTTCGTCCGCGGCGCGCGCTTCGGATAGTCGGACTGGTCGTCGACGGCGATCACCTGCTTGTCGGCGCCGATCGCGTAGAGCGACTCGGTCGCCGTCGGCGAGAGCGAGACGATGCGGTGCGGAACGGCGGTGGTGCGCGCGGACGAGCCGGCGGTCGCGAGCGCGGCCGCGACGACTGCCGCGACCAGTGCGGCGAAAGACCTGCGATTCACGATCTCTCCCTTCCTCGAGGGGTTCGTCTGGGCGGCGAGTCGGCAGGTCTTCTGACTCGGGGCTCCCTCCCGCACCGCCTTCCCAGCCGAGGCCAGTGGCGCGTGGCGCGGGAGCGTCTCCCCTTACAGCGGCGGGACCGTCCCGGAGTTGCACCGGGTTCCCCAACCGCTCGCCGGTATGTGAACGGAATCTACCATCGTGCGCGATGGCCTCCCGGTGGCTCCCCGTCGTCCTGTGGGCGGCGGTCATCTTCGCGCTCTCGTCGGTGCCGTCGCTCAACTCGGGCCTCGGCACATGGGACACGATCCTCCGGAAGGGCGCGCACATGACCGAGTTCGCGATCCTGGCCGTGCTGCTCGCGCGCGCGACCGGCAGCGCGGCGTGGGCGTCCGGGCTCGCGCTCGCCTACGCCGCGAGCGACGAGGTGCACCAGCTTTTCGTCCGGGGTCGCCACGGCTCGCCGGTCGACGTCGCGATCGACGCCGTCGGGATCGCGATCGGCCTCGTCGTGCTGGCATGGTGGCAACGGCCGCGTTCGATCTAGACTGAGCGCGTGGACCCGAAGCAGGTCACCGACCGCCAGCTCGAAGCGCTCCTCTCGCGGCTCGACCGCCTCGTCGAGGAGCTCGCGCGCATGAACAAGCGCCAGGAGTCGCGCGAGGAGCTGACGATCATCGCGCACGAGCTCCGCAACCTGAACGAGTCGCTGCAGACGCTCGCCTACGCGGCCCTCGGCCACCAGGGCCCTCAGGTGCGCCGCCGCCGGACGGGCTGAACGGTGCCTGGCACCGCGGACATGGCCCGTAGGGACATGTCCGTTCGGGCGCGTCGGCCCCGGATTCAAGCGGCAGTGCGGCTCGACGAACACTCCTCGTCGCCGCTCGCCCCGCCGGTGCCTGGCACAGGGTCTAGCCGGCCAGCCGGTAGAGCGAGCCGTCGTTGACGGACATCGCGTAGAGCTCGCCGCGCGCGTCCTCGCCGAAGGACGAGAGGCCGTCGACCTTGAACGGCTCGCGGCGGATGCCCGTCGCTCGGCCGCCGACCATCTTCAGGCTCCAGATCGTGCCGCTGCAGTAGTCGCCGTAGAAGTACCGGCCGACGGCAGCGCGCACGGCGCGGCCGCGGTAGACGTAGCCGCCCGTGACGGAGCAGCCGGCGTTGTGCGAGTACTCGGCCACGGGCGGGCGGTACGGGCCGCGCGCGAGCAGCCGGGTCGACGAGTCGTAGATGTGCTTGCCCTCGAAGCGGTTCCAGCCGAAGTTGACGGGCGCACGGAAGCCGTGCCGCAGGTAGTCGATCTCCTCCCACGCGCCCTGGCCGACGTCGGCGATGTAGAGGTCGTTGTTCGCACGGTCGAACGAGAAGCGCCACGGGTTGCGCAGCCCGTACGCGACGAGCTGCCACTTCGCGGAGCGGTTCGCGACGTTCAGCTTCATGATCTTCGCGAACGGCCGCGCGAGGCTCTGGCCGTTGTGCTCCGGATCGCCGGCGCCGCCGCCGTCGCCGTTGCCCCACCAGAGCCGGCCGTCGGGCCCGAACTCGAGCTGGCCGCCGTTGTGGTTCTCGGCGAAGTCCTTGACGAAGATCAGCTGGCGCGCCGAGGACGGGATCGCCTTCTGGCCGTCCGACCTGTACTCGACGACGTGCGTGTCGCCGTTCGTGTCGGTGTAGTCGACGTAGAAGAGACGGTTCTCGGCGTAGTTCGGGTGGAACGCGACCGCGAGCAGCCCCTGCTCGCCGCCGCTCTTCACCTGCGACGCGATGTCGAGGAACGGCGTCGGCAGCACCTTGCCGTTCTCGAGTACGCGGATCCGGCCCGGCTGCTCGACGACGTAGAGGCGGTTCGTCTCCGTGCGCGGCGTGTCCACGAAGACCGGCTGGTCGAACGTGCCGATCTTCACGAGATGCAGCGCGCTCCCGCGCGCCGACGCGAGCGGCGTGACGAGCAGGGCGAGCGCAAGCAGCGGCAGCAGGCGTCTCAAGGGCTCCGAACCCTATCTACCGTGCAGAGAGATCCGCGGATTTCACCCACGGGCCCGGCGGTGTCAGCAGCGACTCCGCGTGCAGGTACGCGAGCCCGACGAACGGGAAGTCCGTCCACCGCTCGAAGCACAGGTACCGCCGCCTCCACTGCGGGAAGAACTTGCGGTTGAACGAGTGCAGCCGCTGCAGCTGGAAGACCCGGTCGAGCCGCAGGAGGAGCGCGTGCAGCACGCCGCCGTCGGCGCGGAGGTACTCCGCGAAGACGGAGAAGTTGAGCGACACCTCGCTCACGCCTTCGCCCTTCGCCCACGCGATCGTCTCGACGATCAGATACTCCATCAGCCCGTTCGGCGTGTCGCGCCGGCGCCGCATCGACGCGAGCGAGTAGCCGGCGCTCGCCGGCGACGGGACGAGCTGCAGAAAGCCGCCGACGCGTCCGTCCGGCGCGACCGCGACCGCAAGCAGCGCGTCCTCGTACGCGAACAGCGCGTCCATCGCCATGCAGAAGCCGCGTTCGGGCCACGCGCCGCGCCACTCCGCCGACACGGCGCGGAGCTCCGCGCGCAGCGCCTCGTCCGCCTCGCACGGGCGCAGCACGCGGACGCGGTAGCCGGCGGCCTGCAACCGCGAGACCGACTGGCGCACCTTGCGGATCCGCCGGCCCTCGAGCGAGAACTGCGCCGGCTCGACGACGGCCTCGTCGCCGAGATAGAGCGCGCGGAAGCCGAGCTCGGCGTAGTCGCGCAGCGCCTCCGCACCGACGCCGGCGATCGCGACCCGCCACGCGCGCGTGTGCGCGACGCGCCGGAACTCCGCGATCAGCTCGCGGCGCTCCGCAGGATCGCCGATCGGGTCGCCGGTGACGATCGCCGTCCCGCCGACGACGCGGTAGGCGAGGAACGAGCGGCCGCTCGCCGAGAAGAACGTCGACTTGTCGTGCCGCAGCGCGAAGTACGCGAGGCTGTCCCGCCCGTGCTCGTGGACGAGGCGCTCTGCATGTAGGCGCTGGTCCGCGGTCGAGCGGGCGCGGCCGGCGACCGGGCGCAGCCAGAGGAAGAGCGCCCGCGCGCCGAGCGCGA
>DASXTR010000153.1:0-8940 GCA_036505325.1 Gaiellaceae bacterium | reverse complement strand
GAAGCACCAGACGCAGATCCACGTCAAGGAGATCAAGCTCAGACCGAAGATCGGGCAGCACGACTACGAGACCAAGAAGGGCCATGTCGCGCGCTTCCTGAACCAGCGCGCGAAGGTCAAGGTCACGATCATGTTCCGGGGACGCGAACGCGAGCATCCGGAGCGCGGACGCGATCTGCTCATGCGCCTCCACGAGGACGTGAAGGAGATCGGGATGATCGAGACGCCGCCCCTGCTCGAGGGCCGGAACATGACGATGGTGCTGGGCCCGACGAAGAACGCAGGAGTCAAACGAGATGCCGAAGCAGAAGACACACTCCACATCGAAGAAGAAGTTCCGGGTGACGGGAGCGGGGAAGCTGCTGCGCCGGAGCCAGATGTCGGGCAAGCTCATCAACAAGTCGCCGAAGCAGAAGCGCCAGTTCAGTAAGGACCAGCCGGTCTCGCACGCGGACGCGAAGAAAGTCAAGAAGTTGCTGGGGAGGGCGTAGTTAGTGGCTCCCCTTGCAACGTCCGGCGGCGCCTGGCGCGCGATCACGCTGCGCGATACTGCGTCCTCAGTCGCGCCAATAGCTGAAGCTATTGGCACTCCCTGCGTCCTTGTCTCGCTTGGTGCTCGCACGCCAGGCATCCACCAACGTCACAAGGGGAGCCACTGATGCCGCGCGTCAAGCGATCCGTTCATGCGCGCAAGAAGCGGCGCAAGGTCCTCGAGCAGGCGAAGGGGTACTGGGGCCTCAAGAGCACGAACTACAAGTACGCGAAGGAGCAGGTCGAGCGCTCGCTCGCGTATGCGTACCGCGACCGGAAGGTCAAGAAGCGCGAGTTCCGGCGGCTGTGGATCATCCGCATCAATGCCGGCGCGCGCGCCCACGGGCTCTCGTACAACCAGTTCATCGCCGGTCTCAAGGCGGCCGAGATCGAGCTCGACCGGAAGGTGCTCGCGGACCTCGCGGCCACCGATCCGGCCAAGTTCGGCGAGATCGCCGAGCAGGCAAAGCAGGCCCTGGCGAAGGCATAGAGCGCCAGGCGGAGATCTTCCTCCGCCAGGCGGAGTACTGCGACACGCGCAGCCCGCTGTATGCGGAGCTGCGCCGCCGGTTCGCCGACGACCGTCGCGTCGGCGAGCTGGCACCCGATCTGCGCTGGGACTTCCCGCTGCGCCTGCTCGGCGCGTTGCACTACCTCGTGCTCGCCGGGCAGGCATCGTGCAAGCGCGTGGACGAGGCGCTCGAGAAGTACGTCGAGCTGCTCCCGCTGCTCCTCGAAGAGCGCCGGGACGAGGCGCTCACCGTCGTGTTCGACTCCGTGTCGACGGTGTACCTCGACGAGGAGCGCTACCAGCAGCTCGTCAGCGCGCCTGCGCAGGCGGGCCGCGACGGCCCGCTCGCGTGGCTGTCGCTCGTGGGCCCGCGCGACGACCGCGAGTACGGCGCCACGGCGCTCGAGCTGACGACCTGGCCGGGCGGCGAGACGCGCCGCCTCGCGCGCGTCGACTTCCACTGCGCGTGGCTCGAGTGGTTTTAGTGGCTCCCCCGGCACCGAGCCGCTTGTGATCACGTCGCGCGACAACGAGAAGCTGAAGCTCGTGCGCAAGCTGCACGAACGAAGGTGGCGCGACAAGCTCGGTTTGTTCTTCGTCGAGGGCGAGGATCTGGTCGAAGCGGCGACCGTCGATCCGGTCGAGCTCCTGCGGGCCGGCGAGGACGTCGACCCGCGCCTGCTCGCAGAGGTATCGACAGCCGCGCACCCGCCGCGCGTGATCGCGGTCTATCGCCGCGACTCGTTGCCACAATGGGAAACGCGGCCGGTGACGCTCGCGCTGTGGCGCGTTGCCGATCCGGGCAACGTGGGCACGCTCGTTCGCACCGCCGACGCGTTCGGTGCGCGCGTGGCGTTGTCGGACGGCTGCGCCGACCCGACGTCGCCGAAGGCGCTGCGCGCGAGCGCGGGTTCGATCTGGCGCGTCCCGATTGGCGTTAGTGACAAGTTGTCACAAGGTTCGAAACGCGTGGGGCTGACGGCCCACGGGGGAACGCCGCTCGGGGAGGTCGACCTGCACGGCGACGACGTGACGATTCTGCTCGGCGCGGAGCGCGAAGGATTGCCGGATGAGATCGAGCGCGACATCGACGCCTGGATCCCGATCGGCGGCGCGGAGTCGCTGAACGTCGCCGCCGCGGGCGCGATCGCGCTCTACGAATGGCGACGGCAGAACAGCTAGCCCTGCCGCTGCTCCTTCTTGCGGTCGAGCTCCGCCTGTGCCTTCTCGGCCAGCTTCCGCGTGCGCTCGGCGTTGGCCCACATCTGCTCTCTGAACGCTTCACGTTCAGCCTTCGTCATCTTCTTCCATGTCATCGTCGTCCTCCGTGATCGCGTTCAGCGCCGCCGCGATATCGGCCACGTTGAATAGTAGAGCCACAACCTCCTCGCGGTGAATCAGCGGCTCGTCCACGTCACGATGCTCGCGCCCGTAACGCCGAGCGGCAAGTGGCCTATTCAGCCACGTCTGCGGCAGCTCCAGACCGAGTCCTCGCCGCCGCGCCAAGGCGTGCGGTCGAACCAGCCGTAGAGCGCGTCGACGACGAAGCCTTCCTCCTCGAGCAGCACTCGCCACTCGGCGACCGAGAGCCACGCGAGCGACATCTCCGACTCCGCGTCGGCGCTGCGCAGCCGGAGGACGAGCGTGCGCGTCTGCTCGTCCCAGTCGGCTCGCTCCCAGATGCCGGGCTCGCGCTCGAGCCAGCGGCCGTGCGTGTCGGCGATGTCATCCGCGGCCGGCGTGAAGACGTCGAAGACGAGCCGGCCGCCCGGCGCGAGCCGCGTGCGCACGGCGCGCAGCGCGGCGCGGCGGTCCTCGTCGGTCTGCATGTGCAGGAGCGACCGGAACGGGATCGTCACGAGCGAGAACTCGCCCTCGACCGGCGGGTCGCGCATGTCGCCGAGGCGCAGGTCGACCTCGACCCCTGCCGCGGCGGCGAACTCGCGCGCGACCTCGAGCATCCCCGCCGACGAGTCGACGCCGATCACGCGTACGCCGGCGAGTGCGGTGGGCACGGCGATCCTGCCCGTTCCGACGCCGAGTTCGACGACGGGCCCGCCGGCGCGCACGGCCTCGGCGACGTAGAAGCCGACGTCCTCGGTAACGCTCGCCGACCAGGGGTCGTAGATACGCGCGATGTTGTCGTACGAAGACATCCGGGTATGCTGTCAGCCATGCAGGCGACGGCGATGACGCTGTTTCCACGGCCCCGGTGCGGTTCCGGGGACGTCGCCTAGCGTCTCCTCCTCGCACCGGGGCCTGACGACCCCGACCCGGGAACGAAGGAGGAAATCTCTTGGATAGTCTCGCCGCCGTGGACTGGCAGGCGCACGAGGAGGAAGCGCAGCGAGCGATCGCGTCGGCGGCCACGGCCGACGCGCTCGAGGACGCGCGCGTCCGCTACCTCGGGCGCAAGAGCGAGCTAGCGCAGGCGCTCAGAGGCGTGCGCGACCGCGAGAGCGGGATGCTGCTGAACGGCATCCGGCAACGGCTCGAAGCGGCCGTCGAGGAGCGGCGCGCGGAGCTCGAGCGCGCGCGCCTCGACGCGGCGTTCGCAGCCGGCGACGTCGACGTCACCGTCCCCGGCAAGCACTACCCGCGCGGGCGGCTGCACCTCCTGACCCAGATCCGCCGCGAGATCGAGGACATCTTCCTCGGCCTCGGCTACGAGGTGTACGAGGGCAACGAGGTCGCGACCGTGTGGGAGAACTTCGACGCGCTCACGAGCGATCCCGGCCACCCCTCGCGCTCGCCCGCGGACACGTTCTACCTTGACGAGAACACCGTCCTGCGGACGCACACGTCGCCCGATCAGATCCGCGCGATGCAGTCGAAGGAGCCGCCGATCTACCTGATCTCGCCCGGCCGCTGCTACCGGCGCGACACGCCCGACGCGACGCACTCGCCGACGTTCCTCCAGGTCGAGGCGCTGGCCGTCGACCGGAGCATCACGCTCGCCGATCTGCAGGGAACGGTGCTCGAGTTCTCCCGCGAGCTCTTCGGCCGCGACCGCGAGGTGCGCATGCGTACGAGCTACTTCCCGTTCACCGAGCCGTCGGTCGAGTTCGACGTCACGTGTTTTCTGTGCGGCGGCGAGGGCTGCCCCGTCTGCAAGCACTCCGGCTGGATCGAGATGGGCGGCGCCGGCTGGGTCGACCCGGACGTGTACCGCAACGTCGGCTACGACCCGGACGCGTGGACCGGCTTCGCGTTCGGCTTCGGCATCGAACGCATCGCCATGCTCCGGCACGGCCTCCCCGACCTGCGCGCGTACTGGGAGAACGACCTGCGCGTCCTGGGGCAGTTCTGATGAAGGTCCCGGTCTCCTGGCTGCGCGAGTACGTCGCCTTCGACCTGCCCGTCGAGGAGCTGGCGCGCAGGCTCGTCTTCACGAGCTGCGAGGTCGACCGCGTCGTGCGCCGCGGCGTCTCCGACGCGGGCGGGAACTTCGAGCACTTCCTCGTTGGCAAGGTGCTCGAGGCGGACAAGCACCCGAACGCGGACAAGCTCCAGCTCACGCGGGTGGACGTGGGCCAGGGAGCGCCGGTCCAGATCGTGTGCGGCGCGTGGAACTTCGGCGCCGGCGACACCGTCGCCGTCGTGCTGCCGGGCGGCGTCATGCCGGGCGGCGAGTTCACGATCGAGCGCCGCAAGCTGCGCGGTGAGCTCTCCGAGGGGATGATCCTGTCGGAGCGCGAGCTCGAGCTCGGCCAGGACCACACGGGGATCATCGTCCTCCCGGGCGAGCTCGAGCCCGGGACGCCGCTCGCCGACGTCCTCCCGATCGGCGACGACGTGCTCGAGATCGAGACCGGCTACAACCGCCCCGATCTCACGTCGGTCTACGGCATCGCGCGCGAGGTCGCTGCGTTGACGGGAGCGGAGCTCGCACCGCCGCCGGGCGCAAGTGACAAGGTGTCACAAGCGGGTTCGGAGCGAGTGGACATCCGCGTCGAGGATCTCGAGCGTTGCCCGCGCTACGTCGGGCGGCTGTTCCGCGATGTGCGCGTCGGCGAGTCGCCGCCGTGGCTGAAGGCGCGGCTGCTCGCCGCGGGGATGCGGCCGATCTCGAACGTCGTCGACGTGACGAACTACGTGATGCTCGCGCTCGGCAACCCGCTGCACGCGTTCGACTACGACACGCTCGCGGAGGGGCGCATCGTCGTCCGCCGCGCAGGGCCGGGCGAGGAGCTCGTGACGCTCGACGGCACGCTCCGGAAGCTCGATCCCGAGGACCTCGTGATCGCCGACGCCGAGCGCGCGATCGCGATCGGCGGCGTCATGGGCGGCGAGGACACCGAGGTGTCCGAGGAGACGACGTCCGTGCTGCTCGAGGCCGCGAACTTCGAGCCGCTGACGATTCTGCGCAGCGGCGAGCGCCACCATATGCGGACGGAGGGCCAGACGCGGTGGGAGAAGGGCGTCGACCCGCACCTCGCGCCGCAGGCGGCTCGGTATGCGACCGAGCTGCTCGTCGAGCTCGCGGGCGCGCGCTGGACCGGGGAGGCCGAGGTGACCGCGGAGCTGCCGGCGCCGCCGGTCATCCCGTACCGGCCTCGTCGGGCCGAGGAGGTCGTGGGCATGGCGTTCGACGACGCCGAGCAGCGGGAGCGGCTCGGCCGGCTCGGCTTCGGCGTCGCCTCCGACTTCACCGTGACGACGCCGACCTGGCGCGCGCGGGACGTCCGCCGCGAGATCGACGTCGTCGAGGAGGTCGCCCGCTTCCACCTCGAGGCCGTGCCCGCGACGCTGCCGGTGCGGCAGAAGCTGTTCGGCCGCCTCACGCGCTTCCAGCGCCTGCGCCGGCAGGTCGAGGACGTGCTCGTCGGCGCGGGGTTCTACGAGGCGTACACGTATTCGCTGCAGCCCGACGATCCCGATCCGAACGCGATCGAGCTGCCGGAGCCGCTGTCGGCGCTGCAGCGCGTCCTGCGCACGACGCTCGCCACGGGCCTCCTTGGAGCCGCCAGGCACAACGTCGACATGGGCAACGCCGACATCGCGCTCTTCGAGATCGCGCACGTCTACCTCCCGACGGGGACGCCGGTTCCCGACGAGCGCTGGCACCTCGGCGGGATCGTGCAGGGCGACTTCTTCGCGGCGAAGGGCGCGGTCGAGTCCGTGTTCGGCGCGCTGCACGTCGAACCGCACTTCGACCGTGCGCAGATCCTCCCGCAGTCGCCGGTCGGCGCGACCGTCCAGTCGGGCTGGGTCGCGCAGCACAGCCCGCTCGTGCTCGACGGAGAGTGGTCGGCGTTCGAGCTCGACCTAGCGGAGCTCTTCTCGTACGTGCCGGAGCGCATCCTGTACCGCGACGTGATCACGTACCCGCCGCTCCGCCAGGACCTCGCCTTCACCGTCGAGGAAGGCGTCGCGGCCGGCGACCTCGCGGCGGCCGCCCGCGAGGCGGCGGGTGAGGAGCTGCGCGAGATCCGCGTCTTCGACGTCTACCGCGGCGAGCAGGTCGGGCCCGGACGGAAGTCCGTCGCCTTCTCGGTCTCGTTCCAGTCGCCGGAGCGGACGCTCTCGGACGAGGATGCCGCGCGCCTGCGCGAGGCGATCGTGACGGCGCTGCGCGAGCGCTTCGGCGCCGAGCTCAGAGCTTAGGCACGGCTAAAAAGCCCTGCTGCTTGCGTATCCGGGCCGCCTGGTCGTGCGTTTACGGCTTAGAGCACGCCCCTCTACGTCCGTAAACGCATAGAAATTCGAGGAGAGAGTGACATGAGGCACAGAACTGCGGCGGTTCTCTACGCCGCGCTCGCTCTCGCGCTCGCCGTGTTCTCAGGGGCGGCCTTCGCCGGCGGCGGGAACGGGAACGGCAATGGAAATGGAGGGGCGCCCGGGAACTCCGGCTCACCTCCCGGCCAGGCCAAGCAGGACGCCGCTCCGGCGCCTGCGCCTGCGCCGAAGAAGGCGGAGCACGCACAGCGTCACTCGGCCCCGGCGGCGGCCACGAACGACAACTCGACCGGTGTCAAGCCGTCGAATACGACGAAGCACAACACCACGGCCCCGGCATCGTCGAACCAGACGAAGCAGTACGGCAACGGCAAGACCGCGGGCCAGATCGCGACGCAGGCCGGCTACGGCGACAAGGACCTGCACGGCCCCGGCAACAGTCAGCCGCACAAGCTGGCCGTCTGCGGCACGCACGAGGTCGACGTGCACGCGCTGAAGGCGAAGGGCGGCAAATGCAAGGCGAAGCAGGGCGTGGCTGCGGCCCAGAAGTCGCAGCAGAAGCCCGAGCAGGCGCAGAAGCAGGCCGAGCAGAAGCAGGCCGAGCAGAAGCAGCCTTGCGTCCCCTCGGTCGTCATCCTGAAGCACGCGGCGAAGAGCCACGGGCGCTCGTCGGGGCAGGCGGCGACCGCAGCCGCGACGGCCTCGAGCGGTGACAACTCGACGGGCGTGAAGCCGTCGAACACGACTGCTCACGACACGCACGCCGCCGCTTCGTCGAATCAAACGAAGCTGTACGGCAACGGCAAGACCGCGGGTCAGATCGCGACGCAGGCCGGTTACGGCAACGCGACGCTGCACGGCCCCGGCAACAGCCAGCCGCACAAGGTCCTGTGCGGGCCGCACGAGGTCGACGTGCACGCCCTGAAGGCGAAGGGCGACAAGTGCGGCGAGCAGCCGCAGCAGGCCGCCGTCGCCGGCGCCAGCTGCGAGCAGCAGCAGGCGATCGTGACGCAGCAGAGCTCGCAGTCCACGCCGACCGCGCAGGCGACCCAGGCCGCGCAGGCGACCCAGGCCGCGCAAGCGACCCAGGCCGCGCAAGCGACCCAGAGCGCGCAGTCGGCCCCCGTGGCCTCGGCCTCGGCATCGTCGCCGACCGCGGCGACCCAGAGCGCCGGCGCCGTCAAGGGCGCGACCGCGACGCTGACGAAGGCCAAGCCGGCCTCGAAGGCGAAGGGCGGCGTGCTCGGCGCAACGGCGAAGATCGGCTCGACCATCGCATCCACGCGGCTCCCGTTCACGGGCCTGCCGCTGTGGATCTTCGTCGCAGTCGCCGCAGCGCTGATCGCGATCGGATTCACCGTTCGCCGCAGCGCACGCGACGAGGTCTAGCCGTCCAGGAAACAAACCGTTCGCATGCCCGCCTCGTAGAGGCGGGCATGCGCATGTCTACGCTCGTCGCGGCGGCGGTCGCCGCCGCCGCCGTTCTCGCGCCCGGAACCGGGGCCGCCGACCCGCAGCTCGTTGGGGACGTCGGGCCCGGCTTCGCGATCGACCTCGTCGACGCGTCCGGCACGCACGTGACGCACCTCGATCCAGGCACGTACACGCTCACCGTCCACGACCGCGCCGCGATCCACAACTTCCATCTGCTGGGGCCCGGCGTGGACGTCTCCACCGACGTCGACTTCGTCGGCGACAAGACGTTCACCGTCACGTTCACCGACGGGGACTACTCCTACTTCTGCGATCCGCATTCAGACTCGATGCTCGGCGAGTTCACCGCCGGAACCCCGCCGCCGAAACCGCCGAAGCCGGTCGTGAGGGCAGCGACGCTCCGGGTCGGCCCGGGCCGCACGGTGGCCGCGCCCGCGAAGCTCGTTGCCGGCGCCTACGTCCTCACCGTTCGCGACCTCTCGAAGACCGACAACGTCCATCTCTCCGGACCGGGCGTGAACAAGCGCACGCGTGTCGCCTTCCGCGGCACCGTCCGCTGGAACGTGACGCTGTCGCCGGGGCGCTACCGCGTCACGAGCGACGCGCACCGGAAGCTCGCACGCACGATCGTCGTGTCGTAGCGAGTCGCAAGCGGCGGCGGATCGCCCTCCCTCTAGATCCGCCGCCGCGTTCCTTCTTTCGTTTTCTGCTCCTTGTGAGCGGGATTAGCGGGTACGCGGCGGAGCCGCGCACCCTCTTAGCGTCGGCGCCGCAAGCGGCGCCTC